>JAUVWV010000002.1 GCA_030603925.1 Thauera sp.
GGCAGAGTATAGCACCGGGCCGTTTTCCGCCCGCTTCGCCCGCATCCGTCGCAAGGCTCCGTACCCGCCCCATGGACATCACCGAACTGCTGGCCTTCTCGGTCAAGAACTCCGCCTCCGACCTGCATCTTTCCGCCGGCCTGCCGCCTATGATCCGGGTCCATGGCGACGTACGCCGCATCAACCTGCCGCCGATGGAGCACAAGGACGTACACGCGATGGTGTACGACATCCTGAACGACTCGCAGCGCAAGCAGTTCGAGGAAACGCTGGAGTGCGACTTCTCCTTCGCGGTGCCCAACCTGGCGCGCTTCCGGGTCAATGCCTTCAACCAGAACCGCGGCGCCGGCGCAGTCTTCCGGACCATTCCGTCCAAGGTACTGACCCTCGAACAGCTCAACGCGCCGAAGATTTTCAAGGACATCGCCAACCAGCCGCGCGGCATCGTGCTGGTGACCGGCCCGACCGGCTCGGGCAAGTCCACCACGCTGGCGGCCATGGTCGACTACGTCAATGAGAACGAGTACGGCCACATCCTCACCGTCGAGGATCCGATCGAGTTCGTGCACGAATCCAAGCGCTGCCTGATCAACCAGCGCGAGGTGCATCGCGACACCATGTCCTTCTCCAACGCGCTGCGCGCCGCACTGCGCGAGGACCCGGACGTGATCCTGGTGGGCGAAATGCGCGACCTGGAAACCATCCGCCTGGCGCTCACCGCGGCGGAGACCGGTCACCTGGTGTTCGGCACCCTGCACACCTCCTCGGCGGCGAAGACCATCGACCGTATCGTGGACGTCTTTCCCGCGGCAGAGAAGGACATGGTGCGCGCCATGCTGTCCGAATCGCTGCGCGCGGTGATCTCGCAGACCCTGCTGAAGACCAAGGACGGCAGCGGACGGGTGGCGGCGCACGAGATCATGGTCGGCACCCCGGCGATCCGCAACCTGATCCGCGAGAACAAGATCGCGCAGATGTACTCGGCGATCCAGACCGGCCAGAACGTGGGCATGCAGACGCTGGACCAGTGCCTCGCCGATCTGGTGCGGCGCAACGTGGTGTCGGTGTCGGAAGCCAAGCTGCGTGCGCAGAACAAGGACAGCTTCGTCTGAAGTCCACCCGCAGGGCGGACGGTGCATAATCGCAGGCAGCGGCCTCACCGCGGCACGCTGCGGCGCACTCAACACAACCGGCCGTCCGGCCGGAGGGAAGCAAGATGGAACGCGACCAGGCACTCAAGTTCATGCACGACCTGCTGCGGCTGATGCTGCAGAAGAAGGGCTCCGACCTGTTCATCACCTCGGGCTTCCCGCCCGCGATCAAGATCGACGGCCGCATCGTGCCGCAGTCCAACCAGGTGCTCTCACCGCAGCACACCGCGGAGCTGGCGCGCTCGATCATGAACGACCGCCAGGCGGCGGAGTTCGAATCGACCAAGGAGTGCAACTTCGCCATTTCACCGGCCGGTATCGGACGCTTCCGGGCCAATGCCTACATCCAGCAGGGCCGGGTCGGTCTGGTACTGCGCACCATCGCCCAGCAGATTCCCACCTTCGAGGAACTCGGCATGCCGGCGGTGCTGCGTGACGTGGCCATGGCCAAGCGCGGCCTGGTGATCTTCGTCGGCGGCACCGGCACCGGCAAGACCACCTCGCTGGCCGCCATGGTGGACTTCCGCAACGAACACTCCTACGGCCACATCATCACGGTCGAGGATCCCATCGAGTACGTGCACCAGCACAAGAACTGCATCGTCTCGCAGCGCGAAATCGGCATCGACACCGACTCCTGGGAGCTGGCGCTGAAGAACACCCTGCGCCAGGCGCCGGACGTGATCCTGATGGGCGAGATCCGCGACCGCGAAACCATGGACTACGCCATCGCCTTCGCCGAGACCGGCCACCTGTGCCTGGCCACGCTGCACGCCAACAGCGCCAACCAGGCGCTCGACCGGATCATCAACTTCTTCCCGGAAGACCGCCGCCAGCAACTGCTGATGGATCTGTCGCTGAACCTGCGCGCGCTGATCTCGCAGCGCCTGCTGCCGATGAAGGACCGCAAGGGCCGCGTGCCGGCAGTGGAGATCCTGCTCAACTCGCCGCTGATCGCCGACCTGATCTTCAAGGGCGAGGTACCGGGCATCAAGGACGTCATGAAGCGCTCGCGCGAGCTCGGCATGCAGACCTTCGACCAGAGCCTGTTCGATCTCTACGAGGCCGAACAGATCACCTACGAGGACGCGTTGCGCAACGCCGACTCGATCAACGACCTGCGCCTGCAGATCAAGCTCAACAGCAAGCACGGCGACCGCGACCTACAGTCCGGCATCCAGCACCTCGACATCGTCTGATCACGATCCCGCGAAGGCCGCTCCACGCGGGCGGCCTCACGCCGGCTGAGCGCCCTCTTCCTTGCGCCGGTTCGAGCCGGCGATCATGCGGTACTCGAACAGCCGGCATTCCAGCGCACCATTGAACAGCGGGGTACGCTTGCTGGCCTTCAGGCCGATCAGTTTCGGCAACTCCGGGTCACCGGTAAACAGGTAGCAACGCCAGCCGCTCCAGCGCTTCTTCAACGCATCGCCCAGTTTCGGATACAGCTCGGCCAGCCCTTCGGCCTCGCCGATGCGCACACCGTAGGGCGGATTTGCCACCATCACCCCTGCGGGCGCGGGCGCTGCGCGTTCGAGCACGTCGGCACGGTCCAGATAGACGCAGTCGGCCAGGCCGGCCGCCTCCAGATTGACCCGGCTGCGGCGCACCTGCTCGCCGACGATGTCCGAGCCGTAGATCGCCAGGCGGCGCGCCGGTTTGCGCCGCGCTTCCGCGTCGCGGCGCAGCGTCGCCCAGGCCGCCCGGTCGAACGGCCGCAGGCGCTCGAAACCGAAGCTGCGCCCCAACCCCGGTGCGATGTCGAGCGCAATCTGCGCCGCCTCGATCAGGAAGGTGCCGCTGCCGCACATCGGGTCGACCAGCGGCTCGTCCGGCAGCCAGCCGCTCAGGCGCAGGATGCCGGCGGCCAGATTCTCCTTCAGCGGCGCCTCCACCGCAGCCTGCTTGAAGCCGCGCCGGTACAGCGGGTCGCCCGAGGTGTCGATGTACAGGGTCACCGTGTCACGGCTCAGGAAGGCATGGATGCGCACCGCCGGATTGGCCGTATCCACGCTGGGGCGACGCCCGGCCACGGTGCGGAAGTGATCGCACACCGCATCCTTGATGCGCAGGGTGACGAACTCGAGGCTCTTCAGCGGCGACTGCTTGGCCGTCACATACACCCGCAGGGTGTCGTCCGGGGTGAACCACCGTGCCCAGGTCGGCGCATAGGCGATGCGGTAGATGTCCTCCTCGCTGCGGTAACGCCCGCCGGCGATGCGCCACAGCACCCGGGTCGCCAGGCGGCTCTCCAGGTTCACCCGGTAGCAGGTCGCCCAGTCGCCGGCGAAGGACACCCCGCCCGGCACGGCCTGCGGCGCATCCGCCCGGAGGGCCATAAGTACATCGACCAGCAGCGGCTCCAGGCCGCGCGGACAGGGACAAAAAAACTGCTCGGACATGGATGACCCGGTAGGACAGACGGCGCCCGCAGGCCGGCGGGCGGCAGGAAGACGGAGGTGAAACGGTTGCCGGTGCCCATTGTAGCGGCGCGCCGCCCGCGCGGGGCGAAAGCGCCGCCCGCGCACCCGCTTCAGGGGTCGCGACGAGCGCCCTCATCCGCCGGGAAGACGCGGAAGTAGAACGCCCGGCTGGCATACGCCATGACCGGCAGGGCGACCAGCAACGCAGGAAGCAGCAGGGCGCTGACGACGATCACCGCCGACAGCAGGAGCGCCCAGCACATGACCAGCGGGAAGCGGCCGAACACCGCACGCACGCTGCCGACCACGCCCGACACCAGCTGAGCACGGCCGTCGTAGATCAGCGGAATGGAGAAGGCCGAGACCGCAAACAGGATGAACACCAGCACCGCGCCCATCAAGGCGCTGTATGCCGCGTAGTTCAGCACCAGCGCCTCGACCTGCAGCAGGCGCAGGAAGCCGATCGCCTCGCGCCCGACCATGAAGCCGTAGAGGATGCCGGCGTCGGTGATCCAGATCAGGAACAGCAGACCGCACACGAAGGACACCACCCAGCCGCCGCGCGGCAGGTGGCGGTAACCGCGCCAGAAGTCAGCGAACCGCGCCCGGCGCCCCGCCCGCAGGACGTCGGAAACCGAGAAGAAGCCCGCCAGCAGCGCCGGTCCGACCAGCATGAAGCCGCCGGCCAGCGACAGGCTCATCGGCGCGATCGCGGCGTGCTCCAGCGAGAGGAACATCAGCAGACCGAGCGCCGCGAAGGGCGCCGCACAGGCCGCGGCCAGCCAGGGCTGGGCGCGATACTGGCGCCAGCCGAAGCGCAGCGCCAGGGCAAGGTCCGCTACGCTCAGCGGCGCCGGGCGCAAACCCGGCCCACCGGGCGGAACGGCTCCAGTCATGTCGGCCATCGCCCTCTCCCGCTATCGATGAAGCACGGCGTGCGCGACGCCCTGCCTCAGAACGGCTTCAGCACTGCCAGGAAGACCACCACGAACAGCACCAGCACCGGCACCTCGTTGAACACGCGAAACCAGACGTGGCTGCGCGTGTTGCGCCCGGCTGCGAAGTCGCGCATCAGCTTGCCGCAGTACAGGTGATAGCCCACCAGACCGAGCACCAGCGTGGTCTTGGCATGCAGCCAGCCGCCCGCAAAGCCGTAACCCAGCCACAGCCACAGTCCCAGGCCCACGGCCAGGATGCCCAGCGGGGTCATGAAGCGGTAGAGCTTGTATTCCATCATCTTCAGCCGCTCGATGGTCGCGGCGTCGTCGACCATGGCGTGGTTGACGAACAGGCGCGGCAGGTAGAACAACCCGGCGAACCAGGCGATGACGAAGATGATGTGCAGGGACTTGATCACGAGCATGGGCGGTTGTTCTCCTTGGCAAGGGCAGCGCGAAAACCTTCGCGCACCGTGGGATAACGCAACGGTACGCGCAGTTCCCGCAGAATGCGGGCATTCGACAGCACACGCGACTCGGCCATGAACGAGAGCGCCATCGGCGACAGCAGCGTGGCGATCTGCGCGCGCGACACGCGCGCCGGGCGGGGCAGTCCGAAAGTATCCGCGGCGAGATCGAAATACGCGCCCATCGTCATGCGTGTATCATCGACGGCATTGTAGGCGCGCCCGCCGCGCGCCCTGAACAGCGCGCCACAGGCAAGGCGCGCCAGATCGTCGGCATGGATGTGGTTGGTATGCACGTCGTCTTCCGCCCGCAGCACCGGATCGCCGCGCCGCAGCCGCTCCAGCGGCAGGCGCTCGGCGGCATAGATGCCGGGCGCGCGCAGCACGCCCAGGCGCAGCCCGTTGCGCCGCGCGAAGGCCCGCAGACGGTCCTCCGCATCGACGCGCCGCAGCGCACGGGCGGTGCGCGCACGGCGCGGCCGGGTTTCATCCACGACGGCGCCGCCGCAGTCGCCATACACCCCGGTGGTACTGATGTACACGATGCGCTGTGGTAGACTCCGGCGGCGCGCCAGCGCAGCCAGCAAGCGCGCGGTGCGCGGATCGCCGGCCCCGCTGCCGGGCGGCGGCGCGAAGTGCAGGACCGCATCGGCCAGCCCGGCAAGACGGTCAAGGCTGCGCCGCTCGTCCAGGTCGCCCATCACCGGCAGCGCGCCCAGCGCACGCAAGGCGGGCGCCGCCGAGCGCTCGCGGATCAGGGCGAACACGCGAAAGCGGCGCACCAGCCAGGGAATCGCGCGCTGCGCGACGTCGCCACTACCCACGATCAGTATTCTCTTCATATAGCCAGGATTATCTCACGCAAGATGGCGTTCCAGATTTCCCTCCAGCCCGGCGGTCAGCAGTTCGCAGCCGAGACCGACCAGACCATTCTCGACGCGGCGCTGCATGCCGGGTTGCTGCTGCCCTACGGCTGCCGCGACGGCGCCTGCGGCGCCTGCAAGGGGCGGGTACTGCAAGGGACGGTGGACTACGGCAGCGTGCAGCCCGGTTCGCTGAGCGAGGCCGAGCGTGCCGCCGGCATGGCCTTGTTCTGTCGCGCCACGCCCTGCTCCGACCTGGTCATCGAGGCGCGCAACGTGACCCGGGTCGGCGACATCCCGATCAAGAAGCTGCCCTGCCGGGTGCAGGCCCTGCAGCGCGCTGCGGACGACGTGATGATCGTCGAGGTGAAACTGCCGGCCTCCGAGCAGTTCCAGTTCCGCGCCGGCCAGTACATCGACTTCCTGCTCGCCGACGGCAAGCGGCGCAGCTTCTCCATCGCCAACGCGCCGCACGAAGGCGGACACCTCGAGCTGCATGTGCGCAAGATACCGGGCGGGCAGTTCACCACCCATGTCTTCGACACCATGAAGGCGCGCGACATCCTGCGCTTCGAGGGTCCGCTGGGCGGCTTCTTCCTGCGCGAGGACTCGCAGGCGCCGATCGTGCTGGTGGCCGGCGGCACCGGCTTCGCGCCGATCAAGGCGATCATCGAGCATGCGCACCACATCGGCCTGCGCCGGCCGATGACGCTCTACTGGGGCGCACGCACGCGCAGCGGGCTGTACATGGACGGGCTGGCGCGCGACTGGGAACGCGCACTACCCGGCTTTCGCTATATTCCGGTACTCTCGGAGACGCGACCGGATGACGCCTGGGACGGTCGCCGCGGGCTGGTGCACGAGGCGGTGATGGCCGACCTGCCCGACCTGTCCGGGCACGAGGTCTATGCCTGCGGCGCGCCGGCGATGATCGAGGCCGCCCGGGCGGCCTTCATCGAACGCTGCGCACTGCCGGATACCGCATTCCTGGCCGATTCCTTCACTTTCTCGAACACCTGATGCCATGAGCCAGACCATCCTCACCCGCGAGCCCGTGGTCAACAAGAGCCGCGCGATCACCGCCAACCGGCTCATCGCCCACGGCCCCAACGTGGCAGCGGTGGTCGAGACGCTCAACGGCCTGTCCGACATCTGGCCCGCGCGCCATACGGTATTCGTCTGCCTCGGCCGCCTGGTCCCCACGCCGGAGCTGCTGGACTGGGCGGTGCCGCAGAACGCGATGATCGAGATCCCCCTGCCGGCGCTCGCCCACCCGCAGACCCAGGCCCTGCTGCCGCAGCTGCGCGAGGCGGGCATCAGTACCTGTCTGAGCTGGTACACGCCGGGCGCCGCGTTGCCGGCCGATGCCGACTGGCGTTTCGTGCTGATGGATGCGCGCAAGAGCCCCTCGCCCAACGGCGCGCCCGGGCTCAGTCTGGCCTGGGGCCTGGCCGATGTGCCCGCCTTCAAGCAGGCCGTGGGCGCGGGCTACGACGGAGCCTCCGGCTGGTTCTTCCTGCACGGCAACCCGCCGCCCAAGGAGCTCTCGCCGGCCCACGCGCAGATCGTCCGCCTGCTCAACCTGGTGCGCAACAATGCCGACATCAAGGACATCGAGGGCGTGTTGAAGCAGGATGTGGCGCTGTCCTACAAGCTGCTGCGCTACATCAACTCGGCCGGTTTCGGCCTGATGTGCGAGATCCAGTCCTTCCGCCACGCGGTCAGCATCCTCGGCTACGACAATCTGAACAAGTGGCTGTCGCTGCTGCTGGTCACCGCCAGCCGCGACCCCAGCGCACCGGCGATGATGCAGACCGCGATCGCCCGCGGGCGCTTCATGGAAGAGGTGGGCGCCCAGTTCTTCGACAAATCGGAGCGCGACAACCTGTTCATCACCGGCGCCTTCTCGCTGCTCAATGTGCTGCTCGGCACCTCGATGCAGAACCTGCTCGACGAGCTGAACCTGCCGGCCTCGATCACCGAGGCCCTGCTCTCCGAGCAGGGCGAGTTCGCCCCCTTCCTCAAGCTCGCCCGCCTGTGCGAGAGCTTCGACGGCGCACCGCTGGCGAAGGCCGCCGGCGACCTGCACCTGGAAACCGCGGCGCTCAACCGCGCGCACGTCACCGCGCTGGGTTTCGCCGACAGCCTGCAGGCCTGAACACCGGCCGACGCCGCGCGCGTCGGCCCGCACCATGCAGTACGCAACAACAAGAAAACAATAAAGACACCCGGAGTCCGTCGTGAAGAATCTGAGGATCAGCCTCAAGCTCGGCCTGCTGGTCGCGCTCGCCGTCATCGGCTACATCGTCAACATTGGCGCAGGCCTGCTCAATCTGCGCGACAACCTGATGGAAGACCGCATGCTCAAGACGCGCAACGTGGTCGAGGTTGCGCACGGCGTGGTCGGCCATTACCACGCCCTCGCACGCAGCGGCGCACTGAGCGGCGCCGAGGCGCAGGCCGCCGCCATGGAGGCGCTCCGCACGCTGCGCTACGACGGCCAGGAGTATTTCTGGATCAACGACATGCAGCACCACATGGTGATGCACCCGATCAGCCCGCAGCTGGTCGGCAAGGATCTCTCCGACCTCAAGGACCCGCTCGGCCGCCGCTTCATCGCCGAGATGACCACCCTGGTGCGCGAACGCGGCGCAGGCTTCGTGAACTACCACTGGCCCAAGCCCGGCAGCACCGAGCCGGTGGAGAAGGTCTCCTACGTGATGGGCTTCCGTGAATGGGACTGGTTCATCGGCTCGGGCATCTATGTCGATGACGTGGACAGCGTGTTCGCCGCTACCGCACTGCGCCAGGCGGGGCTGGCGGGGCTGACCTTGCTGTTGATGATCGGCTTCGCCTGGGTGGTGATGCGCAGCGTCGTGCAGCCGGTACGGCGCATGCAGGTCGTCATGGAGTCGCTCGCCGAAGGCGATCTAACCGTGCACGCGCACAGCGACAGCAATGACGAGATCGGCCAGATGATGAAGGCGGCCGAGCGCATGATCGGCCGCACCAAGGGCATCATCGTCGAAGTGCTGGGTTCCACCGAAGCGCTCGCCAACGCCTCCGACCAGGTCAGCCAGACCTCGCAGTCGCTCTCCCAGTCAGCCAGCGAGCAGGCGGCCAGCGTGGAGCAGACCTCCGCCTCGATCGAACAGATGGCCGCCTCGATCGCGCACAACAAGGACAATGCCGCCAGCACGCAGGACATCGCCACCCGCGCGGCCGACGACGCGCAGCGCGGCGGCCGCGCGGTGCGCGAGACCGTCACCGCCATGCAGCAGATCGCCGACAAGATCGGCATCGTCGACGAGATCGCCTACCAGACCAACCTGCTCGCACTCAATGCCGCGATCGAGGCCGCACGCGCCGGCGACCACGGCAAGGGCTTCGCCGTGGTCGCCGCCGAGGTACGCAAGCTGGCCGAACGCTCGCAACACGCCGCGCAGGAGATCGGCCAGCTCGCCGGCACCAGCGTGGCGCTGGCCGAACGCACCGGCGTGCTGTTCGACGAAATGCTGCCCAATATCCAGAAGAATGCCGCACTGATCCGCGAGATTGCGCAGGCCTCGGAAGAACAGGCCGGGGGTGCCAGCCAGATCAGCAATGCCATCTCCCAGGTCAGCCAGGCCACCCAGGCCAATGCCAGCGCCTCGGAGGAGCTCGCCGCGACCGCCGAGGAGCTGCACTCGCAGGCTGCGCGCCTGCAGGACACCATCGGCTTCTTCCGGGTGCGCTGAACAGATCCGCGCACCGCGCGCGGCTGCGCATTCGGTCACGTCGGCGCAGCCGGGTTCTCGCTAGAATCCGGGCAGCCCAACGACCGCCCAGAGCCAGCCCGATGGCCATCCCGGTGCCGAGCGAGTTTCAGACTGCCGCACCCCGCCCCCTGCCTGCCGGCAGCGAGGCCTTGCTGCGCCTGCTCGACGATGCGCACACCGACTGGGAGGGCGCCGCCGAACTGGCCCTGAGCGACCTCAGCCTCGCCCTGCCGCTGCTCCTGGCCTGTCCGCTGCAGGCCGGCGAAGCCGGCGAGCCGGCCGACGCACTGAAGCGGCGCCTGCAGTCGGCCGGCATCGACTTGCTGCGCGCCTGGCTGCTCGCCGCCACCGCCACCCCGCCGCCGCACTCGCCCGTCAGCCGCCAGCCCTCGGCCGAGACGATCGACAGCGCACGCCTGCGCGGCGAGTGCGCGCGCCACATCGCCATCGAGAACCGCTATCCGCGCCCGCAGGAAGCCTGCCTCGCCGCCATGCTGTCCGCCCTGGCCGCGCCGGACGAGGCGGCACGCCTCGGCCGCGCCTGCGGTCTCGCCCCACCTGCCGTGGACGCCCTGCAAATGGCAGGCGCGCTCGACGAGCACATCCGCGCGGCCCATCCGCTGGCGCGCATCCTGTGGTCGGCGCTGCGGCTGGCCGGCCCGCCCACCCGCGAACCTGCGCCACAGCTGGTGGAGATGTCCGGGCTGAGCGCGGAGTCGCTCGCCAGCCTGCGCGCCGACGTGGGTTTCCTCAGCGGCGAACTCGCCGCCCGCCCCCCCACGCCGCCCGCCGGCACCGGCAGCCTGCCCCCCGCCGTGCAGGCCGCCGCACTCGGCGCGCTGTACGGCGCAGCCTTTGCCGACCTCGACGCGCAGGCCGGCGCACAGCGTCTGATGCTCGGCTGCCGGCTGATCCACGGACTGGACGCACCGCTGATGCTGTGCGCAGATGCAGCCGGGCAGCTCACCGCGCTTTTCCCGCGGCCCGACGCATGCGCCGAGTGGCTGGACGAACTCGCGCTGCAGGCCGACGACGACGCCAGTGCCATCGCGCTGGCGCTGCGCAGCCACAGCGCGACCAGCCAGCAGTTCGGCACCACCTTCAGCGGGCGTAGCGCGGCCGACTGGCAGATCGCACGCTGGCTGGGCGGCAGCGGGATCGCCTGCCTCCCCCTGCACCTCCCCGAGGGCGATGTCGTCGCGGTCTTCCCCCTTGCGCCCGACCAGGCCCACCCCGGCAGTCTCGGCGCATCCCTCAGCGCGCTGCTCGGCAAGGCCGCCAGCCAGCTGCTGCGCACCCGCCAGCTGGCCACTGCGCAGGCCGAACGGGCCGACCAGGTGCGCGAGCGCTGCACCCGGCACATCCGCACCGTGGTGCACGAGGCGCGCAACCCGCTCACCGTGATCCGCAGCTATGTCGGACTGCTGCAGCAGCGCAAGGTCGCCGATCCGGCGCTGCACGAGGGGCTGGGCACCATCGGCGACGAACTCGGGCGGATGACAGGCCTGCTCGAACGCCTGCTGGCACCACCCTCCGCGGACGCCGAGGACGCCGGCTGTGCCGTGGGCGAACTGCTCGACGAGCTCCAGGCACTGTGCGCCGCCCCGCTGTTCGAACGCCACGGCATCCGCTTCGAAGTGCGCAAGCCTGCACACCTCGCACGGGTCTCGATGTCGGCATCCGACCTGCGCCAGGTCCTGCTGAACCTGCTGCGCAACGCGTCCGAGGCGCTCTCGCCGGGCTGTCGTTGCGTGCTTGCGGTACCCGGCCGGGTGGCCGTCGATGGACACCCCTGCCTGGAGATCCGCCTGGTCGACAACGGTCCCGGACTGCCGACGGAACGCATCGCCGACCTGTTCGCCGCAACCCCCAGTGCCAAAGGTGGGGAGCACCAGGGTATCGGCCTGTCCATCGTCCGCGATATCCTCGCGCGGTGGCGGGCCACCCTGGTTTGCCGCAGCCAACCGGGCACCGGCACCAGCTTCCAGCTGTTCATTCCGCTGGAAGACCGTGCATGAGTACGAGTTAACGGAAAACTTGAATAATCGGTATTAAACTATTGGCAAACAGGGATGATTTTCGGAGCAGACCTCGCCCGACAAGCGGCGGCTGACCGCCGCGGGCGGCCGGGCCGAGCTGGCTCCCGAGAGTCGCAGGGACGACAAACGAAACATAACCAGCGCACCTCAGGGGGGTCATGGTTATCCCGGCAGAGCAACCCTTTTTCGATCCGGCTGCGGCGGCACGCAATGGCTTGGAGCTGCCCTGCCGGATCCTCGTCGTCGACGACGACGCCGCGCTGCGGCGCACCCTGCCCCACGTACTGGCGCAGGCCGGCCGGACCTTCGACGAGTGCGGCACGGTGGGCGAGACCCTGTCCCTGCTGCAGCAGGGCAGCTACGATCTGATCCTGCTCGACTACCGCCTGCCCGACGGCAACGGGCTCGCAGTGCTCGAATGGCTGGCGCAGCAGCACCGCGAGGAAGCGGTGATCATGATCAGCGGCGAGGATGCGATCGACGCGGCGATCGGTGCGCTGCGCGGCGGTGCCGACGACTTCGTGCGCAAGCCCTACCACGTCGCGCAGATCCAGCGCGCGGTGCAGAACGTCCTGCACCGCACCGCTCTGGAACGCGCCAACCGCGCCATGAGCCAGCGCCTGCGCGCCTCCGAGAAGTTGCACCGCTATCTGGTCGAAAGCTCGCCCGACCTGATCTTCACCCTGGACGGCGAGGGCCGCTTCAGCTACCTCAATCCGCGCATCGATGCGCTGCTGGGCTTCGATCGCGGCCAGTTGCTCAAGCGTCCCTTCATCCTGCTCGCCATGCCCGAAGACCAGGACCGCATCCAGGCCCTGCTGCACGCCTGTCGCACCGGCAGTTCGGACGGCTTCAACGTGGAACTGCGCCTGCGGCGCAACCGCCACATCCTGCAGGACGGCGAGGCGGCCTTCGTCACGGTGTCGCTCAACGGCATGCCGATGCCGGGGCGGGGCGACGCCGGCGAACGCGACATCGGCCTGTACGGCGTGGCCCGCGACATCTCCGAACGCAAGCGCGCCGAAGAGATCATCACCTTCCAGGCCTACCACGACCAGCTCACCCGCCTGCCCAACCGCGTGCTGTTCCGCGACCGCCTGGAGCTGGCCATCGCGCAGGCGCAGCGGCGCGCGGGCACGCTCGCCGTCATGTTCATCGACGTCGACCGTTTCAAGCTGGTCAACGACACCTACGGCCACGCCGAAGGCGACGCCCTGCTGCGCAACCTCGCCGAGCGCCTGGGCACCACACTGCGCCGCGGCGACACCCTGGCACGCCTGGGCGGTGACGAGTTCACCGTGCTGCTGCCCGACATCGCGCGGGCCGAGGATGCGGAGACCATCGCACGCAAGATCATCGATGCGCTGTCCACGCCCTTCGCGCTGCGCGATGGCGAGTTCCGCGCCTCGGTCAGCATCGGCATCGCCATCCATCCGCGCGACGGCGCGACCGCCGAAGACCTCACCCAGCACGCCGACGTGGCGATGTACAAGGTGAAGCGTTCGGGCAAGAACGGCTTCCGCTTCTTCGACGCCGATCTCAACGCACACCACCGCCAGCGCATCACGCTGGAGAACGACCTGCGCAGCGCACTGGCGCGCGACGAGTTCGAACTGTACTTCCAGCCCCAGGTCAGCCTCGCGCGGCGCTGCGTGGTCGGCATGGAGGCTTTGCTGCGCTGGAATCATCCGACCCAGGGGCAGGTCGGACCGGCGGTGTTCGTGCCGGTGGCCGAAGAGATGGGCATCATCTCCGAGATCAGTCTATGGGTACTGGAGCAGGCCTGCCGCCAGCTCAATGTGTGGCGCGCAGCCGGGCACACCGAGCTGCGCATGTCGTTCAACCTGTCGCCGCACGATTTCGACCGCTGCGACGTGGTGGCGGCCGTGCTCGCGGCGATCGCGCGGCACGGCATTCCGCCCGGCCAGCTGGAACTCGAGATCACCGAGAGCATGATGATGCAGGACACCGATGCCGCCGCCGGCAAGGTCCGCGCGCTGCGCGCCGCCGGTCTGAGCGTGGCGATCGACGATTTCGGTACCGGTTACTCCTCGCTGTCCTACCTGCAGAAGTTTCCGGTGAGCTGCCTGAAGATCGACCGCAGCTTCGTGCGCGAACTGAACGGCCCGGTGATCAACCCGGTGATCTCCGCAATCACCGGCATCGCGCGCGGTTTCGGCCTGCACCTGATTGCCGAGGGCGTCGAGCAGGCCGAGCAGGTCGCGGTACTGCGCTCGCTGGGCTGCGACACCATGCAGGGCTACTACTTCGCCCACCCGGCCAGCGCCCGCGATGCCGAGCGCTGGCTGCAGACGGCGACCCTGCCGACGCCCGCCTGAGCGGATCCAAGCGGCAACAAAAAACCAGCCCGCGGGCTGGTTTCTTGTTGCCGGCGAGCCGGACTTACTTCTGGGCGAGAACCCATTCGGCCAGCGCCTTCGCGTCGGCGTCGTTCACCTGCGGGTTGGGGGGCATCGGGATCTGGCCCCAGTTGCCCACGCCGCCCTTCTGGATCTTGGTGGCGAGCTTGGCCACCGCATCGCCCTGACCGGCGTACTTGGCCGCCACGTCCTTGTAGGACGGGCCGACCAGCTTCTTGTCAACGGCGTGACAGGCCATGCAGTTCTTGGCCTTGGCCAGGTCGGCGGAGGCGAAAGCCGGAGCGGCGGAGAGCAGGCCGGCGGCAACCGCGGCGGCGACGAACATCTTCATAGTGACTTCCTCTTGACGATGGTGGAGAAACATCGGCGGATACTAAACCAAGCACACCGGTTTTGCCTACCCGCTCAATACCTTGTGACGGGACTTGCTGAATGCGTTAACGCACACCGGGCGCGCACGGTTGACAGCGCGCACGCCCTCACTGGCGTATTTCCATCGTCGTAGGCGGCGGTGCGCTGCCGACGGTGGCGCGCCACGGGTTGATGTCCAGTCCGCCACGCCGCGTGTAGCGCGCCCAGACCAGCAGCGCCTGCGGCCGGCAGCGCGCCATCAGGTCGCAGAAGATGCGCTCCACGCACTGCTCGTGGAACTCGTTGTGATTGCGAAAGGAGACGATGTAGCGCAGCAGGCCGGCACGATCGATCGGGGCGCCGCGGTAGCGCACCGCCACCATGCCCCAGTCGGGCTGGCCGGTCACCAGACAATTGGACTTGAGCAGATGCGAGTACAGGGTTTCCTCCACCACGGCCACCCCCGGGTCCGCATTGAGGAAGGCCGGTGTCGGCTGGTAGGTGTCGATGTCGATGTCCAGCCCGTCCAGACAGCAGCCATCCGGCGTACCGAAGGTGCGCTGCGGCTGCCCGCCCAGCGGCTCGATCACCACCTCCACGGCCGCGCCGGCCGCTGCGGAGAGGTCGCGCACGATCAGCGCCTGCACTTCGGCAGCGCCGCCCAGGCGGCTCTGATTGAAGGCATTGAGATACAGCTTCAGCGACTTCGACTCGATCAGGCGCGGCGAATCGGCCGGCACGATGAAGCGCGCCAGCGCCACCACCGGCTTGCCGCGCGGCGTCAGCCAGGACAGCTCGTAGGCGTTCCACAGGTCGGCCCCGACAAAGGGCAGCGCGCCGGCGGCAATGCCGAGCTCGTCGCGCTTGAGTTGCCGATCGATCGGAAACAGCAGTTCCGGCGCATAGGTGTCGCGGTAGGCCACCGGCTGTCCGAGCGGGGACGCCTCGGCACCGTGCAGGGCAGGCGGGGAGTTTTTCATGGCGCGCAATTGTATGCGAAGCCCGGCACGCCGCGCAGTGCGCAGATCAGCCGCCGGCTCCGGCCGCGTCGTACAGCTCGGCGACCACCCGGTTGCCGGGCGCATGGAAGCGCAGCACATCGAAGTACAGGCCGGCCGCGAGGGCGATGCCGCGCCCATTGGGCGCTGCGCTGCGCTGCGGATCGGGCGCCAGCCAGGACGACCAGACGAAGCCGTCGCCCTGGTCGGTGACCTCGAAGCGCCAGCCCTGGCCGGTACGCCAGACCGCGAGACGGGCCCGCCGCCGGCCGAGCTTCGGATCGTCCAGCCTGCGGGCCACTTCCGCCTCCCACTCACCGGCCTCGAGCAGGGCCGCCTTGTGCGCATGGTCGATGCCCAGGTTGCCATGCTCCACGGCATTCACCAGCAGCTCCGCCAAGCCCGCCTCGACGCGCTGCGCCTGCGCGCACAGCGCCGCCGCCTGTTGCGCGGCGTTGCGCGCATCGGCCAGGGTACGGATGCTCAGGGACAGGAGGGCTGCCGGCTGCATGCGGCACACGCTATCACAGGCGGACCGCGCCGGGCACGCTCACTGCCCGGGACTGTCCTTGACGCCCAGCTTGCGCAGCATGTTCTCCAGCGGACACAGCCCGGTGAAGCCGCTCTGGAACAGGTTCAGTCCGACGAAGGCGGTGAACCACAGGAAGTGCCGGCTGACGAAGAGCGGCGAGGCCTCCACGCCGAGTGCCAGCGAGATCAGCACGAAGGCGCCGGCGAAGATGCGCACGTACTGGTTGGTGGTAAGCGTCATGCGAAGTCTCCTTGCGGGCCGCCGGCACGTCCGCGCAGGGCGGCGTAGTACAGCACCGGGATCACCACCAGGGTCAGCACGGTGGACACCAGGATGCCGAAGATCAGGCTGAGCGCCAGCCCGTTGAAGATCGGGTCGTCGAGGATGAAGAAGGCGCCGATCATCGCCGCCAGCGCGGTCAGGCCGATCGGCTTGGCGCGCACCGCAGCGGCGCGGATCACCGCCTCCGCCAGCTCGACACCCTCGCCCACCTGCTGGTTGATGAAGTCCACCAGCAGGATGGAGTTGCGCACGATGATGCCGGCCAGCGCGATCATGCCGATCATCGAGGTGGCGGTGAATTGCGCGCCGAACAGCGCGTGGCCGGGCATCACCCCGATGAGGGTGAGCGGAATGGGCGCCATGATGATCAGCGGCACCAGATAGCTCCTGAACTGCGCCACCACCAGCAGGTAGATCAGCACCAGGCCCACCGCATAGGCCGCGCCCATGTCGCGGAAGGTCTCGTAGGTGACCTGCCATTCGCCGTCCCACTTGAGGTGGTAGCCGGCGTAGGGGTCGGCCGGCGCGCGGAGGAACCATTCGCCCAGCGTGCCGCCCAGCGCGGGGCCGTCGAGCTGCAGGCCCTGCAGCCGGCCGCGGATGTCGAACATGCCGTAGAGCGGGGAATCCAGCCGCCCGCCCATGTCGGCGGTGACATACACCACCGGCAGCAGGTCCTTGCGATGGATGACCTGCTCGCGTTCGGTCTGGCGCACCTCGACCAGCTCGGACCCCGACACCGGCACGCCGTCGCGCGCGCGCACCTGGAGGCGCAGCAGTTCGCCCACGTCGGACTGGCGGCTGGCCGGCAGCTGGATGCGCACCGGGATCTCGTACTTGTTGTCGCCGCCGTGGATCGGGGTGACGTTCTCGCCGGCCAGCGCCAGGCGCACCACCTCGACGATGTCGGCCTGCGCCACGCCCATGCGCGCCGCCTTGGCCTGATCGACGCGCAGCACCAGCTTGGGCGCGGCCTCATCGACCGTGTCGTCCACCCCGACGATGTCCGGCGTGGCCTCGAACACGGCGCGCACCCGGCGCGCCACCTCCAGCTGTCCGGCGTAGTCCGGGCCGTAGATTTCGGCAACGATGGGCGACAGCACCGGCGGGCCGGGCGGCACTTCCACCACCTTGGCGTTGCCGCCGTTGCGCCGCGCGATCTCCGTCACCCGCTCGCGCACCGCCACCGCGATCTCATGGCTCTGCCGGCTGCGCGCCGCCTTGTCCACCAGGTTCACCTGGATGTCGCCCATCTCCGGCCCCGCGCGCAGGTAGTACTGGCGCACCAGGCCGTTGAAGTTGATCGGCGCCGCGGTGCCCGCGTAAGCCTGCCAGTCGGTGACTTCTTCCACCCGGCCGATTTCCTCGCCGATCTCGCGCAGCACCCGCACGGTGTCCTCCAGCGGGGTGCCCACCGGCATGTCCAGCACCACCTGGAACTCGGACTTGTTGTCGAAGGGCAGCATCTTCAGCACCACCCATTGCAGCGCCGGCAGCGCAATCGAGGCGACGATCAGCGCCAGCACGCCCAGCCACAGCACCAGCCGTGCACGCGCGCCACGCTGCGCATCAAGCATCGGCATCATGATGCGGCGGAAGAGGCCGTCCAGCCGGCGGGTCAGGCGGTCCTCGCCGCCATGCGCGTGCGCGCCCTGCCCCTTGAGCAGCCTGAGCGCCAGCCAGGGGGTGACGACGAAGGCCACCGCCAGCGAGATGAACATGCCCATCGAGGCGTTGATCGGGATCGGGCTCATGTAGGGCCCCATCAGGCCGCTGACGAAGGCCATCGGCAGCAGCGCGGCAATCACCGTGAAGGTGGCCAGGATGGTCGGCCCGCCGACTTCATCGACCGCCTTGGGGATCAGCTGCCACAGCGCGGTGCCGGGCTCCAGCGTCTTCCAGCGGTGGATGTTTTCCACCACCACGATGGCGTCATCGACCAGGATGCCGATGGAGAAGATCAGCGCGAACAGGCTGACCCGGTTGAGCGTGAACCCCCAGGCCCAGGAGGCGAACAGCGTGGCCGCCAGGGTCAGGGTGACCGCCACGCCGACGATCAGCGCCTCGCGCCGCCCCAGGGTGAAGAACACCAGCAGCACCACCGCGGCGGTGGCGAACACCAGCTTGCCGATCAGCTGGCTGGCCTTGTCGGAGGCGGTCTGGCCGTAGTTGCGGGTGACGGTGAATTCCACCCCCTGCGGGATCAGCGCGCCGCGCAGCGCCTCGGCGCGCGCAATCAGCGCCTCGGCCACGTCGGCGGCGTTGGCGCCCGGCTTCTTCGACACCGCCAGGGTCACCGCCGGGAACACACCGCGCTCGTCGATACCCGCGGCTGCGGCCGCCGCGCCGGTGCCGAACCAGACATAGCGCGCGGCTTGATCCGGACCGTCCTCCACCGCCGCCACGTCACGCAGGAACACCGGCTTGCCGTCCGCCACCCCCACCACCAGACGGCGCACATCCTCCGCCGATTCGAGATAGGTGCCGGTCTGCACCAGCACCTCACGGTTGTCGCGCACCAGGGCGCCCGCGGGCTGCGAGGCATTGGCCAGCTGCAGTGCAGCGCGGATGTCCTGGGCGGTGACGCCATGCGCGTTCATGCGCTGGCTGTCCATCTCCACGCGGACCACATGGTCCGGCCCGCCTATCGTCACCACGTCGCGGGTGCCCGGAATGCGCTTCAGCTCCAGCTCCACCGCGCGCGCCACCTGCTGCAGCGCAAAGGCGCTGCGCTCCGGGTCGGCGGTCCAGAAACTCAGGCTGAGGATGGGCACGTCGTCGATGCCCTTGGGCTTGATGATCGGCTCGCCCACGCCCAGCTGCGGGCTGATCCAGTCGCGGTGGGAGTGGATGGTGTCGTACAGCTTCACCAGCGCATCCTGATTGGGCACGCCGACCTCGAACTGCACGGTGACGACCGCCATGCCGGGACGCGACACCGAGTACACATGCTCCACCCCGGCAATGCGCGACAGCACCTGCTCGGCCGGGCGCGCCACCAGCGCCTCCACGTCGCGCGCCGAGGCGCCCGGGAAGGGCACGAAGACGTTGGCCATGGTGACGTCGATCTGCGGCTCTTCCTCCTTCGGCGTGATCAGCGTGGCGAAGATGCCCAGCAGCAACAGCACCAGCGCGATCAGCGGGGTCAGCGCGTTGCGCTGGAAGGCGGCGGCAGTGCGCCCCGCGATACCGGCGGGAGCCTGCTCCGAAGCCCCGCTCATTGCCCGCCCGTCCGGCCGGCGGGGGCGATGCCGGCGGCCACCGGGTCGAGCGCCACCCGCTCGCCGGCGCGCAGCCCGGCGAGCACCTCGATGCGCTCTCCGTCCAGGCGGGTGCCGGTACGGACCTGGCGCAGCACGAAGCGCCCGTCCGCGCCGGCCACATACACCGCGCTCAACTCACCGCGCCGCAGCACGGCAGCCACCGGTACGCTGAGACGCGCCGCCTCGCCCGCGAGGAAATGCACCCGGGCGAACAGGCCGGGCAACACGCCGGGCGTGTCCGGCGGCAGTTCGACGCGAAACCGGATGGTGTGGGTGCGGGCGTCCGCGGCGGGCAGCACACTGACCGATGCAGCCTCCAGCCAGCGCCCGCTGTCGGGCAGTTCGATGCGCGCCTGCCACGGCCCCGCGCCAAGCTCGGCGACGCGCTGCTGGGGCAGATCGACCACGGCACGCATCGCGCCGGGCTGATAGAGGGTGAGCAGGGGGCGCCCCGGCTGCGCCATCTCGCCGAACTCCACATGACGCGCAGCGATCACGCCGGCCATCGGCGCGTGCACCAGCGCATGCGCCTGTACCGCGCCGGCCTGCCCGCGCCCGGCCAGCGCGGCGCGCCACTGCGCCTCGGCCGCATCATGACCCGCCTGCGCCTGATCGAGCGCAGCCTGGCTGACGAAGCCACGCTCGAACAACTGGCGGTTGCGCTGCAACTGGGCGCGCGCGTTCAGCCGCGCCGCCTCGGCCTGCGCCACCACCGCTTCGGCAGCGGCCAGCGCCTCGGCCGCCTCACGGCTGTCGATGCGCAGCAGCAGCGCGCCCTTGGCGACGCGGTCGCCGGCATCCACGTTCAGCTCGACCACCCGCCCGGACACCTGCGCGGCCAGCACGGTCTGCGCGGCAGCCTCCAGGGTCGCTTCGACAGTGAGCAGGCGCGGCGCGCTCGCCGCCTCCACCGGCACGCTGGCCGGCTCGGCATGCAGCGGCGCGGAGCCAAGGACAAAGGTGACGGCAAGCAGGCGCAGCAGCGCGACAGGGATAGTGTTCATGTATATTAGTTTATTCTTATTTTCCACCCTGTCAAACGCCCCTCCACCTCACTTCAGCCCCGACCGCAAGGGCAGCAAGACGTCCTGACAGCTGTCAGGAAAACCCTACGGCGGAATGACGGCAGCGGCCGATATCTCGCCAGCATGAGCCGCGCAATCATTGGCGCATCGACAGACGCTCGCCATCGATGAGCGCAACATCACCCGGAGGTCAATCATCATGAGCACGACGAACGATGCAATGCATGTGCCGGCCTGGTTCAAGGGGCCTGCGGAGGTGTGGGCGGCACTGCTGGCGCTGGCCGAGGCCATGCTCGCGAAAGAGCGCCAGCGGCGGCGGCGCCTCGCCGCGGGGCTGCTGAGCAGCGCCGGACTGATCCTGCTGTGCGGCACCGGCCTGTCGCAGACGGTGATGGCGCAAGGTGCGCCGCACGCCGCCACGCCGCTGACCACGGCGATCCTGATGATGATCGCGTTCGTCGTGGTGGGTGGTTTCCAGACCCTGCGCTATCTGGAACAGCACGCCCTCGACGTCAGCACCGAGAGCCAGTTCCTCGAACGCGCCCGGCAGGCCCTGCGCGATCGGCAGATCGACCCGGCGCCGCAGCCCTCCGAAGGCACCCCGGCGGAACGGCTGATCCGCCGCGAAGCCTGGAAGATCCACAAGGCCGAGGAGAGCGCCCGCCGGCTCGCTCCGGCACTGTGGGGCACCGGCCTGACCGACACCGCCGCGCGCCGCGCCCCGCACTGACCCGCCGACCAGCTACGGTCGCGCCGGACTTGTCGACGCGCGGCCGGCCGGTTCAGCCGCGCGCGCAGGCCAGGGCGCAGGCGGCCATCGCCGCAATCACCCCTTCGTCCTCGCCGACCGCGGCTGCCAGCGCAAGATCCACCGCCGGATGGCGCTGGCGGGCGGCTTCGACGAGCAGCGGCAGGTCGCGTTTCAAGTGTCCGCCCTGGGCGAGGAACAGCGGCACCACGGCAATCGAGCGCACCCCCTCGCCGGCCAGGCGGTCCAGCGCCTCGTCCAGCGTCGGGCTCATGAATTCGAGAAAGGCCAGTTCGACCTTGAGCTGCGGTGCGAGCCGCTGCAACTGCTCGCGGGTGCGTCTGAGCGGCCCGGCCCACTCGGGGTCGCGCGCACCGTGACCGAACAGCACCACTGCCTCCCTGCTCTTCATGCCTGCACTCCCTCTGCCTGATCACCGCGGTTGACCGCAGCTTCCAGCATGCGTTCGAGCGCCCGCGCCGCGGCCGTAAGACCGACGCTGGCCGTCATCATCATGCTCGAACCGTAACCCGCACAGGCCAGCCCCTGCGGGCCGCGTGTGCTCTCGCAGCTGCGCAGCGGGCGGCGCACCGGCTCATCGACATACACCGCCTCGATGCCGAAGCGGCGCCGCGGATCGCGCGGAAAACCGTGCTCGCGGCGCAGACGGCTGCGCAGCTTGGCGAGCAGCGGGTCCTGGTTGGTACGGCTCAGGTCGCCGACGCGGATTGCGCAGGGATCGGTCTTTCCGCCCGCCCCGCCAGTAACGGTCAGCGGCATCGCCTGCCGACGGCAGGCGAGCACGATGGCGATCTTCGCCGGGACGTTGTCGATCGCATCGATCACGTGGTCGAAGCCCTGCAGCAGGGCATCGGCGTTCTCCGCACTGACGAAGTCCTCCAGCGGATGCACCGCCATGGACGGATTGATGGCCCGCAGGCGCTCGGCCATCGCCAGCACCTTGGCCTGCCCGAGGGTCGGTTCCAGCGCGTGCGCCTGGCGGTTGATGTTGGATTCGGCCACGTGGTCGAGATCGATCAGGGTCAGCCGCCCGACACCACTGCGCGCCAGCGCCTCGGCCGCCCAGGAGCCGACGCCGCCCACACCGATCACGCAGGCATGCGCGGCGCCCAGGTGCTCCAGCGCGGCATCGCCATACAACCGGGCAATGCCGCCGAAGCGGCGCGCCGGATCGACCTCGAACAGGCTATCGGGGAGCATTGGACGTCTCGGACTGAAAAGCCGCCCATTCTACCTTTGCAGCACCCCGTCCGCGGTCCGCATCAGACCGTTTCGGGCTCCGGCACGCGCAGGCTGTCGAGCCACACGCCGAGCCCCTGGGCGTTGAGTTCGAGATCCTCGCGCAACACGTCCAGCGCCTCGTTCTCGCCCAGCGTCCAGCCCTGCCTGGCAGCCTCCTCGCGCACGATCTGCTCGAGCCCGGCCAGGATCTCCACATGCCGCGCGACACCGTCGCCGCGCGCCGCACGCGCCACCGCAACCTGGGTATCGATCAGGCGGTGCAGATCGACCGCCAGGCGTTCCACCTCGGTCACCCGGCTGTAGTGGGTGAGGTACATGGCCTGCGGCGCGAAGGACAGCATCCGGTCGATCGAGGCATGCATCGCATCCGGGTCGAACTGGGTCGGCGTGGTGGTGGGGAATACGAAGGCGCGCCCCTCGACGTCCAGTTCACGGTAGGACAGCCCGAAGGTATCGCCGGTGAAGAAGGCGTGCGCACCTTCGTCCCAGATGCAGATGTGATGCCGCGCGTGCCCCGGCGTATCGAGAATGCGGAAGCGCCGCCCGGCCATCTCCAGCACCTCGCCATCGGCCACCGGACGGATGCGCTCCATCGGCACCGGGACGATGCGCCCATACAGGGCGAAGGCGCGCTCCGCACCATACACCGCGGCGGTGCCCTCCCACAGGCGGGACGGGTCGGCCATGTGACGCACGCCGCGCGGATGCACCACCAGGCGCGCATTGGGCAGGGCGCACATCAGGCTGCCCGCGCCGCCGGCGTGATCCAGGTGGATGTGCGTCAGCATCACCCAGTCGACTGCATCAGGGCTGACGCCCAGCCCAGCCAGCACCGCGAGCACGCGCGGTACGGACGCGTTGGTACCGGTATCGACCACTGCGACGCGTCCCTGATGGACGATCAGATGAATGGCCGCGAGATGCGGCCGGCCATACCCGGAGTCCACGGCGTAAATGCCGTCCGGATGGGCAATGACGTCCTGCACGATGGTCTCCCTCCTTCTCGCCACGTATGTTTTGCGCAATTGTATCCGCTGGCCGGGCCGGCCGGACAGCGGCAACACCGGGTTACACTGGGCACCTCCCACGGAGACGCGCATGACACGTACTTTCGACTTTGACCGCATCATCGACAGGGGTTCGCAGCCCGGGGAAAAATGGGGGCGCTATGCCGGACGGGACGTGCTGCCGCTGTGGGTGGCGGACATGGACTTTGCTGCGCCCGCGGTGGTGCTGGACGCCTTGCGCGCGCGCCTCGAGCACGGCGTGCTGGGCTACACGGAACCCTGGCCCGCGCTGCTCGAAGCGGTGATCGAGGGCATCGCGCGCGATCACGCCTGGCGGATCGAGGCGGACTGGCTGGTCTGGTTGCCGGGCGTGGTGACCGGCCTCAACCTGGCCTGCCGCGCGGTCGGCGAGGCGGGCGACGAGGTATTCACCGCTACCCCGGTCTACCCCCCGTTCCTGAGCGCCCCGGCCAACAGCGGGCGGCGGCTGGTCAGCCGCGCGCTGGTGCTCGAGGATGGGCGCTGGACCTGGGACCGCGCCGCGGTGGAAGCCGCACTCGGTCCGCGCACCGGCCTGTTCATGCTGTGCAACCCGCACAACCCGGTGGGCCGCGCATTCGACCGCGATGAGTTGGGGTGGCTGGGCGCCCTGGCCGAACGCCGCGACATGGTGATCTGCAGCGACGAGATCCATTGCGGGCTGGTGCTCGACGCAGACCGCCCGCACATCCCGCTGGCTGCGCTCGACCCTGCGCTGGCCCGACGCACCATCACCCTGATGGCACCATCCAAGACCTGGAACATCCCATCACTGTACTGCGCCCTGGCGATCATTCCCGACCCGGCACTGCGCAAGCGTTTCCGCCACGCGATGCGCGGCATCGTGCCGCATGTGAACCTGTTCGGGCTGATCGGCTGCGAGGCCGCCTACCGCGACGGCACGCCGTGGCGGCTGGCCCTGCTGGACACCTTGCGCGCCAACCGCGCGCGGGTCATGGAGGCGCTGGCCGACATGCCCGGCCTGCACTGCGCAAGCCCGCAGGCCACCTACCTGGCCTGGATCGACTGCCGCGCCGCCGGGCTGGATGACCCGGCCGCCTTCTTCGAGGCCGCCGGCGTCGGCCTGTCCGACGGTGCCCCGTTCGGCGCACCGGGCTTCGTGCGACTCAATTTCGGTTGTCCGCGCGCTACCCTGGACGAGGCCTTGCACCGCATGACGACGGCGCTGGCGCGCCGCTGACGAAGGCCTACAGCAGGAAACGGCGGCGGAACTCGTCGGCGGGCAAGGGCGGACTGCACAGGTAGCCCTGGTAGGTGCCGCAGCCCATCTCGCGCAGCAGGGCCAGCTGGGCTTCGGTCTCCACCCCTTCGGCCTGCACCGAGATACCCAGCGCGCGCGCCATGGCCACCACGGCCGAGGCGATGGCCAGATCGTTGCGGTCGTCGGCCAGATCCTTGATGAAGCTGCGGTCGATCTTCAGCCGGTCGATGGAAAAACGCTTCAGATAGGCCAGCGAGGAGTAGCCGGTGCCGAAGTCGTCGATCGCCAGGCTGACGCCGAGCGCCTTCAGCGCGGCCAGCAGAGCTTCGGCCGCATCGCCCTGGTCCATCAGGCTGCTCTCGGTGATTTCCAGTTCCAGCCGTGCGGCGGGCAGGCCGCTCTCCGCCAGCACGGCGCGCAGTACCGCCTCCATGTCGCGTCGCCGGATCTGCTCGACGGAAAGGTTCACCGCCATCGTGTCGAGCTCGCAACCTTCCGCCAGCCACTCGGCGAGCTGCCGGCAGGCGCGCTGCAGCACCCACTCGCCCAGCGGAACGATCAGGCCGGTTTCCTCGGCCAACGGGATGAAGGCGGCCGGCGGCACCATCGGCTCGCCCGGCGGCTGCCAGCGCACCAGCGCTTCGGCGCCGAGCAGCCGGCCGTCGGTCACCGAGATCACCGGCTGATAGAAGAGCACGAACTCGTCGTTATGCAGCGCGCGGCGCAGACGGGTCTCCAGTTCGAGGCGCTGGCTCGCCAGGCGGGTCAGATCCTCGGTGTAGAAGCCGTAGGTGTTGCGCCCTTCGGCCTTGGCCCGGTACATCGCCGCATCCGCGTTGCGCGCCAGTGCGAGATGGTCGTCGCCGTCATCGGGGTACAGGCTGATGCCCACGCTGGCGTGGATGAACACTTCCGGCCCGCTGGGCAGGACGAAGGCCTCGTCGAGCGCCGCGATCAGATCGTTGGCGACCACCGCGGCGTCCTCCGGGGCATCGAGGTCTTCGAGCAGGACCATGAACTCGTCGCCGCCCAGCCGGCCGATGGTGTCCTCGTCACGCAGGCGCTGGCGCAGGCGGCCGGCCACGGCGCGCAGCAACTCGTCGCCCACCGAGTGGCCGAGGCTGTCATTGACGGTCTTGAAGCGGTCCAGGTCGAGGTACAGCGCAGCCAGCCGCTGCCCCTTGCGTTGCGCCACCTCGATCGCATGCTCGAGGCGCGAGAGCACCAGCAGGCGGTTGGGCAGGCCGGTGAGCGGATCGTGGTGAGCCAGGTGGCTGAGACGCTCCTCGGTGCTCTTCAGCTTGCTCAGATCGGTGAATACCGCCACGTAGTGGGTCAACACGCCACGTTCGTCGCGCACCGCGTTGAGGGTAAGCCATTCCGGATACAGCTCGCCGTTCTTGCGCCGGTTCCACAGCTCGCCCTGCCAGTGGCCGGTCGCCGCGAGTTCGGCCCACATCGCCTGGTAGAACGCGCGCTCGTGGCGCCCGGAGCGCAGGATGCGCGGATTGCAGCCCAGCGCCTCTTCGCGGCTGTAGCCGGTCACCTCGGTGAACGCGCGGTTCACCGAGACGATGCTACCCCCGAGATCGGTGATCATCACCCCGTCATGCGTGCTGTCGACCACCGCAGCATGCAGCCTGAGTTTGTCGACCGCCTGTTTTAGCGCGCTTCGCTCACGCACCAGCTCGGCCTGGCGGAACACCTTGTCGAGCACCACGGGCAGTTCGTGCAGATAGCTGTGATGCTTGACCAGATAGTCCGACACGCCGATGCGCAGCGCCTGCGCCGCCACCATCTCGCTGCCCTGCCCGGTCACCAGCACGATCGGCAAGTCGAGGCCGCGCTCCTGCAGCAGGATCTTGGCCAGGTCGAGCGCGTTCATCCCGGGCAGCAGGTAGTCGACCAGCAGCACGTCGTAGCCGGCGGCGGCCTCCGCCGTAGCCAGCCGCTCAAGCACCTCCGTCGCACTGTCGACCACCTCCATCCGCAGGTGGGGGGCGGTGCGCGCCAGGTGCCGCAGGGTCAGATCGATGTCGAAACGGTGGTGTTCGGCGTACAGCACGCGAACCGGCCGGTGGCGGCTGAGCTGGCGGTGGCGCGCGCGCTCCAGCGCGGCATTCAGGGTGGCCGGCAGACGCTGCAGATACTCGCCGTCCTTGACCAGGTAGTCGTCGGCACCGGCCTTGAGCGCCGCAACCACGGCATCCTGGTCGCCCGAGCCGGTGAGCACCACGAAGGCAAGCGGCAGGCGGCGTTCGCGCACCCAGTTGAGCAGATCGATGCCCGAGCCGTCCGGCAGGCACAGATCGGCCAGCACGACATCGGGGAGGCAATCGCCCGACAGGCACTCGATGCCCCGCGCGACCGAGGTAGCGACCTGCAGTTCCACCTCTGGCAGGCCGCGCGCGAAGGCGCGCGCGAGCAGGTCGGCATCGGTGGGGTTGTCTTCGACGTAGAGGGTCTTCATCTGCGGCACGGTATCAGTTGCGCGGAGGACGGTTGAGCGCGCACCAGTACAGTTCAATCTGGCCCGCTACCTGGACGAAGTTCTCGAAACCGACCGGCTTGAGGATGTAGGAGTTGGCCCCCAGTCGGTAGGCGGTATCGATGTCCGCATCCTCATCCGAGGTGGTCAACACCACCACCGGGATCGCACAGCTGACCGGATCTTCGCGGTACTGCCGTAGCACCTCCAGGCCATGCACCCTGGGCAGCTTCAGATCAAGCAGCACCAGCAGGGGCAACGGCTCGCCGGCCGCCCAGCGCGGCATGAAGTCGAGCGCTTCCTGTCCGTCGCGCGCAACCAGCAGCGGGTTCAACAGGTGGCTGCGGCTGAAGGCGCGGCGGGTCAGATCCAGGTCGGCCGGATTGTCTTCGACCAGCAGGATGGGACGTGCGGTGGGCAGGCAATCGTTCATCGCGGCAGCTCCAGGTGGAAGGTTGCGCCGCGTCCGGGTTCGCTTTCGGCCCACACCCGCCCGCCCATGCGGGTCACCGCGCGCCGCACGATGGCCAGTCCGACGCCGGTACCGGGGTATTCCTCGGCACGCTGCAGACGCTGGAAGATCTCGAAGATGCGTTCGTGGAATTTCATGTCGAAACCGATCCCGTTGTCCGCGACCCAGATGTGGTGTGCATGCTCCTGCTCCTCCGCCCCGATGCGGACGAGCGGCGGATCGGCATCGCGCGAGTACTTGAACGCATTGTCGATCAGGTTGCGCAGCACCTGCGCGAGGCCGTCGCGGTCGCAGCGCACGGTGATGTCCGGTACATCGAGCTCCACCCGCGCCGCCGCTCCCTCCGCCGCCCCGGCGCGCTCGGCCAGTATGCCACGCAGCATTTCACGCAGGGCGATGTCGGCCGCCTGCAGGTTGCGCCGCTCGACGCGCGAATAGGCCAGCAGGTCGTCGATCAGGCGGCCCATCTGGCGTACCCCGGTGCGGATGTTGTTGAGAAACAGGCGCCCCTCCTCGTCCAGCCGGTCGGCATGGTCTGCGAGCAGCAGGTGGCTGTATCCGTCGATGCCGCGCAGCGGCGCCTTCAGGTCGTGCGAGACCGAATAGGCGAAGGTCTCGAGCTCCTTGTTCAGCGCGGCCAGCTCCTCGGTGCGCCGCGCAACGCGTTCCTCCAGCTCCGCGTTGAGCTGCTGCAAGGCTTCCTGCGCGGCGTGGCGTTCGCTGATATCGGTGATCAGGCCTTCGAAATGAAGCACCGTGCCGTCTTCGGCACGGTGCACGCTGGTCAGGTCCTCTATCCAGATGTAGTGCCCGTCCGCCCGCCGCAGGCGATATTCCTGGACGTACTCGCGCCGCCCCTCGGCCAGATGCTGCACGACCTCCGCGCCCACCCGCTCGATGTCCTGCGGATGCACCAGCGTGGCAAAGTGCTGGCCGGCTTCCAGCATCTCGTCGGCCCGGTATCCCCAGCGATGCACGTTCTCGGAGACGAAGACGATCGGCCAGCCCTCGACCGGCGCCCAGCGGAACAGCACGGTCGGGCTGGCCTCGACGACTTCGGCGGCGGCAGCCAGCGCGGCGCGCGCACGCTCGCGCTCGGTCATGTCGAGCATGGTGCCGATCACCGTCGGCGTGCCGTCAAGGTCGATGCGCGAGCCGAAGACCTCGACCGGGAACACGCTGCCATCGCGCCGGCGCGCCCTGAAGCCGTAGTTGAGATGGGCCACGCCGCGCTCCAGGCGCTGGCGCAACATCTCGCGCACCAGCATCTGGTCCTCATCGGCCACCAGCCGGTCTACCGGCAGCCCGACGACCTCCTCCAGCGGATAGCCGAACCACTCCGCCAGCCGCGGGTTCACGTAGGTCAGGCGGCCCGCCTGGATCATGTACACGCCCACCAGCGAACGTTCCACCAGTCCGCGGAAACGCGCCTCGCTGGCGGCCATGTCGGCGGCTGCACCCTTCTGCTGCTGCAGGTCGAAGCAGCTGCCGATGAAGCCGATGAACTCGCCGCCACTGCCGCGGATCGGCTCGCCGTGGTCGGCCACCCAGTGGTAGCTGCCGTCATGAAAGCGCAGGCGATATTCGCTGACGAAGGGCCGGCGTGCGGCAAACGCCGCCGCGTAGCGCGTCCGGTAGCCGGCGAGGTCGTCGGGATGCACGTTCTCCAGCCGCCCCTCGCCCAGCTCCTGTTCGAGCTCCCGCGCGGTGAACTGCAGCCAGGCGCGATTGACGTAGTCGCACTGGCCGTCCGGCCCGCTGCGCCAGATCGGGTTGGGCAGGCCATCGAGCAGTTGCACGTGGAAGTCGCGCGACTCGACCACCGAACGCATCAGGCTGGCGAGCCGCTCGCCGAGCCGGCCGATCTCGTCGCGCCCGCTCACCGGCAGCGGCAGGTTGCGCCCCTCGATCTGCGAACGGGTATAGCTCAGCAGGTGCTCGATGCGGTCGGTGAGCAGCAACTTGAGGAGGACGCCGATGCCGGCCGACAGCAGCAGGATGGGAATCAGCACGATCGCCGTCTGCCCGAGGGCGCGGTGCAGCGCCTCGCGCTGCAGCACGGCGGTATCGGTCGCCAGCACCACCATCCCGCCGTACGCGTCGCCATCGGCCGACAGACGCAGCGGAAACACCGCCCACAGGATACTGCGCGCAGCGTCTTCGGCAATGCGCCCGCCCGCGCCGCGGCGCGCCTCGTCCAGCACGCTGGCCGGCGGCGCATGCTCACCGTCCAGCGGACGACCGACCAGGCCGGCGGCACTGGCGTGCCGCACCACACCCTGCGCATCGACATGGACGGCGAACATCAGGTGGGGCAGGCTGGCCATCTGCGACACCAGCTGACGCGCGTGGCGCTCGTCGCCTTCACGCAGGCCCGCCTCGAGGTTGGCGGCGAGGTTGCCGCCCGCATGCCGCAGCACCTGGCGCAACTCGGACAGCACCTCGGTGCTGTACATGTGCATGATGAAGGTGAACTGCCCGCCGGCGACCAGCAGGCCGAACACCACCACGATTCCCAGCAGCAGGCGGCGCAGCGAGACGTCGACGTTCATCTCCCTCCCTCGGACCCGGCAACGGGTGAAGCGGTCCGGATCAAGTACGGCGTGCTGGCGTACCGGCGACGCGGCAGGCCGCCGCGCCGGGCCGGCAGGCACCCCGGTTCGTCATGCCGGAAAGTGTAAGGCAGATGCTTGCGGCATCGCACGGAGATTGCGCACGAAAGACGCATAAAAGAAGGGCCGCCCGAGGGCGGCCCAGCGCGCAGCAACGCCGGCCCGGCGACTCAGAACGGGATGTCGTCGTCGAACTCGCCGAACCCGCCACCGCCCGCAGGCTTGCCCTGCGGCGCCGGTGCGGCGGCCGGGGCACGCTCCTGGCGTGCCGGCGGCGCGTCGTAACCGGCGTCACGCATCGGCGCCTCACCGCCCCCCTCACGGCGGCCGAGCATCTTCATCTCGTCGGCGCGGATCTCGGTGGTGTAGCGCTCCTGGCCGTCCTTGTCCTGCCACTTGCGCGTCTGCAGGCGCCCTTCGACATACACCTGGCTGCCTTTGCGCAGATATTGCGCGGCGATCTCCGCCAGCCGGCTGAAGAACACCACGCGGTGCCATTCGGTGGCCTCGCGGCGCTCGCCGGTGGCCTTGTCTTTCCAGGTCTCGGTGGTGGCGATCGTCACGTTGCAGATCGCGTCGCCGCTCGGCATGTAGCGGGTTTCGGGATCCCTGCCGAGGTTGCCGATCAGGATCACTTTGTTGAGGGAAGCCATCCAGGTCTCCAGTATGTTGAGTTCAGCCGCCGGGCGCTGACGTTTGCACGCGACGCGGCGGAGGGTTCATCGAGGTGGCGGCAAGGAGCCACAGCACGGCCAGCGCGGCGCACACCAGGCTGACCGAACCCGGGCCGAAGCGCTGCGCCAGCCATCCGCCCAGCACCCCGCCGAGGAACAGGCCGGCCGACTGCAGCGTATTGTATACGCCCAGTGCGGTCCCCTTCGCATGTGCCGGGGCAATCTTCGAGATCCATGACGGCTGGGTAGCCTCGAGCACGTTAAACGCAACGAAGAACAGGGTCAACCAGAGCGCCAGCGGCCACAGCCCGTCGCCGAACAGGTTCAGTCCGAGCTGCACGACGACCAGCAGCCCCACCGCGGCGAGGAAGATCGGCTTCATCCAGCCGCGCCGCTCGGCAACGATGACGGCGGGCACCATCGCGGCGAAGGACAGCAGCACGGCCGGCAGGTAGACCTTCCAGTGCTCGGCCAGCGGCAGGCCTCCACTGGCAACCAGCGCCGCCGGCACCATCACCCACATGGTGGTCTGGATCAGGTGCAGCACGAACACGCCGAGGTTCAGGCGCATCAGCTGGCCGTCGCGCAACACTTCGCTGAAGCGTCCGGTGGCGCGCGGCACCGGCGGTGCGGCGGGCACCACGCGCAGCACCACCCACACCGCGGCGAGCGCCAGGCCGGCGGTGAGCCAGAAGATGCCGTCCATGCCGATCGCGGTGTAGAGCAGCGGCGCCGCCACCAGCGAGCCGGCGAACACCAGGCCGATGCTCGAGCCGATCATGGCCATCACCTGGGTGCGATGCTGGTCGCGCGTGAGGTCCGCGGCCAGCGCCGTCACCGCGGCGGAGATGGCACCGGCGCCCTGCAGCACCCGTCCGGCAATGATCCAGCCGATATCCTCGGCGAGTGCGGCGACGACGCTGCCGATGACGAACAGCGCCAGCCCGAAGACGATCACCGGCTTGCGTCCGAAACGGTCCGAGGCCGCGCCGAAGGGAATCTGCAGGAAGGCCTGGGTGAGCCCGTAGGCGCCGATCGCCAGACCGACCAGGATCAGGTCGTCACCGCCGGGGAGCTGATGCGCATGCACGGCGAATACCGGCAGGATCAGGAACAGGCCGAGCATGCGCAGCGCGAAGATCGCCGCGAGGCTGATGCCGGCGCGACGCTCCATGGGGCTCATTGAATCGTGCTCGGGTGCGGACATGCGGAAGGCGGCGAGGGAAAGGGCTGGATTCTATCATCGCCGAACGACGGCTTGGCCCGGCCGCGCCTTCTCTCTTATAGTGCGGGGTTGGACTTTCACAGCCAGAGCGGTTCCATGGACGAAATCCGCATCCGCGGCGCCCGCACGCACAACCTGAAGGGCGTCAGCCTCGATCTGCCGCGCAACCGCATGACGGTGATCACCGGCCTGTCGGGGTCCGGAAAGTCCTCGCTGGCCTTCGACACGCTGTACGCGGAGGGCCAGCGGCGCTACGTCGAATCGCTCTCGGCCTACGCCCGCCAGTTCCTCCAGCTGATGGAGAAGCCCGACGTCGATCTGATCGAGGGCCTGTCCCCGGCGATCTCCATCGAGCAGAAGGCCACCAGCCACAATCCGCGCTCCACGGTGGGCACGGTCACCGAGATCCACGACTACCTGCGCCTGCTCTACGCAAGGGCGGGCACCCCGCATTGCCCCGAGCACCCTGAGCACCCACTGGAGGCGCAGAGCGTGGCCCAGATGGTCGATCACGTGCTCGCGCTGCCCGAGGGCAGCCGCCTGATGATCCTCGCCCCGGTGGTCGCCGGGCGCAAGGGCGAGCAGCACGAGCTGTTCGCCGAGTTGCGCGCGCAGGGCTTCGTGCGGGTCCGGGTGGACGGTGCGGTGCACGAACTGGACGCGATGCCGGCGCTGGAGAAGGGCCGCCGGCACACGGTGGAGGTGGTGGTGGACCGCTTCAAGGTCCGCGCCGACCTGCGCGGGCGCATCGCCGAGTCCTTCGAGACGGCACTGACCCACGCCGACGGACGGGCGATCGCCGTGGAAATGGACAGCGGGCGCGAGCACCTGTTCTCCGCCCGCTTCGCCTGCCCGGTGTGCAGCTTCGCGCTGGGCGAACTGGAACCGCGCCTGTTCTCCTTCAACAATCCGGCGGGCGCCTGCCCGAAGTGCGACGGCCTGGGACAGGTCGACTTCTTCGACCCGGCACGCGTGGTGGGACACCCCGAACTCTCCCTCGCCGCCGGCGCGATCCGCGGCTGGGACCGGCGCAACCAGTTTTACTTCCAGATGCTGGCCAGCCTCGCCACGCATTACGGCTTCGACCTCGACGCCCCCTTCGACGCGCTGCCCGAACAGGTCCGCAGCGTCGTGCTGCACGGCTCGGGGCGCGAGACGATCGCCTTCCGCTACCTCTCGGACAACGGCCGGCTGGTGCAGAAGAGCCACCCCTTCGAGGGCATCATCCCGAACCTCGAACGGCGCTATCGCGAGACCGACTCGCTTGCGGTGCGCGAGGAACTGGCGAAGTTCCGCGCCAACCAGCCCTGTCCGCTGTGCCACGGCACGCGCCTGCGCAGCGAGGCACGCGCCGTGCTGGTCGGCGGACGCACCCTGCCCGAGCTCAGCCGCCTGCCGCTGGGCGACTGCCGCGCGTTCTTCGACACCCTGCAGCTCACCGGCCATCGCGCGCAGATCGCGGAGAAGATCGTCAAGGAGATCTCCGACCGCCTGAGTTTCCTGATCAATGTCGGACTGGACTACCTGTCGCTCGAACGCTCGGCCGACACCTTGTCCGGCGGCGAGGCACAGCGCATCCGTCTGGCCAGCCAGATCGGTTCCGGCCTCACCGGGGTGATGTACGTGCTCGACGAACCGTCGATCGGCCTGCACCAGCGCGACAACGACCGCCTGCTGGCCACCCTGGCGCAACTGCGCGACCTGGGCAACACGGTGATCGTGGTCGAGCACGACGAGGACGCGATCCGCGCGGCGGACTACGTGGTCGACATGGGGCCGGGCGCCGGCGTGCATGGCGGAGAGATCGTCGCGCGCGGCACGCCGGCCGAGATCCTCGCCAGCACCGACTCGCTGACCGCGGACTATCTCGCAGGGCGCCGACAGATCCCGCTGCCGGCCGGACGGCGCGCCCCGGGCGAACGCTGGCTGCACCTGCGCGGCTGCAGCGGCAACAATCTGCGCGAGGTGGACGTGGCCTTGCCGGTGGGCCTGTTCGTCTGCGTCACCGGCGTCTCCGGCTCGGGCACGTCAACGCTGATCAACGATACCCTGGCCGCGCTCGCCGCACGCCACCTGTACGGCTCGAACAACGAGCCCGCACCTTGTCGCGAGGTCAGCGGACTGGAACATTTCGACAAGGTCATCGATGTCGACCAGTCGCCGATCGGGCGCACGCCGCGCTCCAACCCGGCCACCTACACCGGCCTGATGACGCCGATCCGCGAGCTGTTCGCCGGCGTGCCGGAGGCGCGCGCGCGCGGCTACGGACCGGGACGCTTCTCCTTCAACGTCAAGGGCGGGCGCTGCGAGGCCTGCCAGGGCGACGGCCTGATCAAGGTCGAGATGCATTTCCTGCCCGACATGTACGTGCCCTGCGACGTCTGCCACGGCAAACGCTACAACCGCGAAACCCTGGAGATCCGTTACAAGGGCAGGACCATCTTCGAGGTACTGGAGATGACCGTAGAGCAGGCGCTCGACTTCTTCCGCCCGGTCCCGGCAGTGGCGCGCAAGCTGGAAACGCTGGTCGATGTCGGCCTGGGCTACATCCGCCTGGGGCAGAGCGCGACCACCCTCTCGGGCGGCGAGGCGCAGCGCGTCAAGCTCGCGCTGGAACTGTCCAAGCGCGATACCGGCCGCACCCTGTACATCCTCGACGAGCCCACCACCGGGCTGCACTTCCACGACATCGACCTGCTGCTGCGGGTCCTGCACCGCCTGCGCGACCATGGCAACACGGTGGTGGTCATCGAGCACAACCTGGACGTCATCAAGACCGCCGACTGGGTCATCGACCTCGGACCGGAAGGCGGCGCCGGCGGCGGCCGCATAGTGGCGAGTGGTACGCCGGAGACCGTTGCGGCCTGCGCCGCCAGCCACACCGCCCGCTACCTGGCCCGCATGCTTGCCCCTCGCGCCTAGCCGCCCGAACAGCACACCACGCCTTACAATTCGCGATATCACCGCACTTGCATCGAATGACGTGCGGCGCGACGATAGCGTTCGACAATTGCGGAGGGCACATGATGGCCGAAACGCCAAGCGATCCCCAGGCTCGCTTTCTCGAGCGCATCGAGCGCCGCCTGCGCTACCTGAAGTCGCTGCAGAGCGCCGGACTCGGCGTGTACCTGCCCGGCGATGAGCGCCAGCGTACCCATGCGATCGAACAGGTCGTCCGCATGACCGCCCGCCAGAGCGAACTGCCGCAGCTCACCGCGGACACCTTGCGGATCGCCACCGAACGCCTGCGCACCCACCTGGAGGCCATGCAGACCGTGCTGCCGCACGACGTGCAGTACCGCAACCGCATCAAGCGCAGCTGGTAGGACGCCCCTCAGCCGTCCAGCGCGTAGGCGCGCAGCACGTCGAGGCCGACCACCTCCAGCACCGAGCGGTGCGTCGCCGCCAGTACAACCGGCGGCGCCGCGCCCGCCTCGCAGGCCTCCAGCCAACGGTGCGCGCACAGGCACCAGCGATCGCCCGGCTTGAGCCCGGCAAAGCGCAGGTCGGGGCGCGGCGTGCTGAGATCGTTGCCGCGACGCTTCGAGAAGGCCAGGAAGTCCTCCGTCACTTTGGTGCAGACCACGTGGCGGCCGACGTCCTCCGGCGAGGTCTCGCAGCAGCCGGTGCGGAAAAATCCGGTCAGCGGTGCATAGCTGCATGCCAGCAGCGGCCCGCCCAGCACGTTCTTCTGATTGCTTACCAGTTGCTCGCCCATGCTCGCCCCCTTTGTCCGGTCCTGCGATTTCCGACCACCGGGGCGCGGCGGAGTTCACTCGCTCGCGGCACCCCGGTAGCCATCCGGATTGGCCGCCTGCCAGCGCCATGCATCGGCGCACATCTGCCCCAGATCGCGCTCCGCCCGCCAGCCGAGTACGGCCTCTGCACGCTCCACCGCGGCCCAGCAGGCTGCAATGTCGCCCGGCCGCCGCTCGGTGATGCGGTAGGGGATGGGCCGTCCGCTCGCCGCCTCGAAAGCGCGTATCGCCTCGAGCACGCTGTAGCCACGCCCCGTGCCGAGGTTGATCGTCGTCGCTCCGGGCAGGGTCGCGAGACGCTCCACCGCCCGCACGTGGCCCGCGGCGAGATCCTCGACATGGATGTAATCGCGCACCCCGGTGCCGTCGGCGGTCGGATAGTCGCCGCCAAACACCTGTACCTCGGGCAGGCGCCCCACCGCAACCTGCGCGACGTAGGGCATCAGGTTGTTCGGCACGCCCGCCGGATCCTCGCCGATCCGCCCGCTCATGTGCGCCCCGACGGGGTTGAAATAACGCAGGATCAGCGCGTGCCAGCGCGAGTCGGCGGCTGCCAGATCGCGCAGCATCTCCTCGACCATGAGCTTGGAGCGTCCGTAAGGATTGGTCGGTGAGACCGGGAAATCCTCGCGTATCGGCACCGCTGCAGGATCCCCATACACCGTCGCCGATGAGCTGAAGACAATCTGCCGCACCGCGTGCGCCCGCATCGCGTCGAGCAGGGCCAGCGTACCCCCGACATTGTTCTCGTAGTAGCGCAGTGGCTCCACGACCGATTCTCCGACCGCCTTCAGCCCGGCGAAATGGATCACCGCATCGATCCGCCGTGCGCCGAACACCCCGTCCAGCGCCGCGCGGTCGCGCACATCGGCTTCGACAAAGGCCGCAAGCGCTCGCCCGGCGAGCGCTTCAACGCGCCGCAGGGCCTCGCAGTCCGCGTTGACCAGGTTGTCCAGCCCGACGACCTGATGACCGGCCCGCAGCAGTGCCAGGCAGGTATGACTGCCGATGTAACCGGCGGCTCCCGTTACCAGTATGCTTCTCATTGCAGCCCTCCACCCCAGTGCGCACGACAGACGAAAAAAAACCGGACCACGGTCCGGTTTTTCCTTTGCCTCGCAGCGCTCAGGCCGCGGCGGCTTCGGCAGCAGCCGGCGCCACGTCCGCTTCCTGCCCTTCGGGACGGTCGAGCAGCTCGATCAGCGCCATCGGCGCATTGTCGCCGTCACGGAAACCGAACTTCAGGATGCGCAGGTAGCCACCGTTGCGGTTGGCGTAGCGCGGGCCCAGCTCGTCGAACAGCTTGACGACCATGTCGCGGTCGCGCAGACGGTTGAAGGCCAGGCGGCGGTTGGCCACACTGGGCTTCTTGCCCAGGGTAATCAGCGGCTCCACCACGCGGCGAAGTTCCTTCGCCTTGGGCAGGGTCGTCTTGATCACTTCGTGTTGCAGCAGGGCGTTGGCCATGTTGCGGAACATGGCCTGACGGTGGCTGCTGGTGCGATTCAGCTTGCGAAGACCGTTACGGTGACGCATTTCATTACCTCACTTGACCGGCTACGTTCAACCGAGCTTCTCGAGCCCGGCCGGCGGCCAGTTTTCCAGTTTCATGCCGAGGGTCAGCCCACGGGAGGCCAACACTTCCTTGATCTCGTTGAGCGACTTGCGGCCCAGGTTCGGGGTCTTCAGCAGCTCGGTCTCGGTGCGCTGGATCAGATCACCGATGTAGTAGATGTTCTCGGCCTTCAGGCAGTTCGCGGAACGAACCGTCAGTTCGAGATCATCCACCGGACGCAGCAGGACCGGATCGATGGTCTGCGGCTTGGGCGCTTCGACGTCGGCCGGCGTGCCTTCCAGATCCGCGAACACCGAAAGCTGGTCCATCAGCACACGCGCGGCGTAGCGGATGGCCTCTTCCGGGTCGACCGCACCGTTGGTCTCGATATCGATCACCAGGCGGTCCAGGTCGGTACGCTGCTCGACACGCGCGCTCTCGACCAGATAGCTGACGCGGCGCACCGGGCTGAAGGACGCGTCGAGCACGATGCGGCCGATGCCCTTGGTCTCACCCGAGACCGGGCGGACGTTGCCCGGAACGTAGCCGCGGCCTTCCTCGACCTTGATCTGCATGTCCAGCTTGCCGCCGGGGGCGAGATGGGCGATCACGTGGTCGGGGTTGATGATCTCGACATCGTGGCCGATCTCGATGTCGGCCGCGGTCACCACGCCTTCACCGGACTTCGCCAGACGCAAGGTGGTCTCGCTGCGGTTGTGCAGCTTGAGCACCACGCCCTTCAGGTTCAGGAGCAGGTCCACGATGTCTTCGCGGACGCCGTCGAGCGTCGAGTACTCGTGCAGCACGCCCTCGATGGCAACCTCGGTCGGCGCGTGGCCGGGCAGCGAGGAAAGGAGGATGCGCCGCAGCGCATTCCCCAGGGTATGGCCGAAGCCACGCTCGAACGGCTCCATCGTCACGCGGGCCTGAACCGGCGAGACACTCTGGACGTCGATGATGCGCGGTTTCAGCAGTGCATTGCTTTGCATCAGCATTTCCTCGAATCTAGGGGAGCTTCACTGTCCCGGATCAGCGGGAATACAGTTCGACCACCAGGCCTTCGTTGATCGTCGAAGACAGTTCGGCGCGCTGCGGGTAGGCCTTGAAGGTACCCTTGCCGGCCTTCGCATCGACCTCGATCCACTCCGGGAAACCGCGCGACTCGGCGGCTTCGATGGCGGCCTTGACCCGCAGCGAGGCACGGGCGCGTTCGGTCAGTTCGATCACGTCACCCGGCTTCACCGTGTACGACGGGATGTTGGTGCGCTTGCCATTGACCAGCACGCCGTTGTGGCGCACGACCTGGCGCGCTTCGGCGCGCGAGGCGCCGAAACCCATGCGGTAGGCGACGGAATCCAGGCGGCCTTCCAGCAACTGGAGCAGGTTCTCGCCGGTCTGGCCGCGACGGCGATCCGCCTCGGCGTACACCTTGCGGAACTGGCGCTCCAGCACGCCGTACAGACGGCGGATCTTCTGCTTTTCACGCAGCTGCACACCGTAGCCGGACAGACGCTGACCGGAACGCTGGCCATGCTGGCCGGGCGCATACGCGCGGCGCTCGATGGCACACTTGTCGGTAAAACACTTTTCGCCCTTCAGGAAGAGCTTTTCGCCCTCGCGACGGCACTGACGGCACTTGGGATCGAGATTACGAGCCACGTTTCAACTCCTTGTCAGATACGGCGCTTCTTGGGCGGACGGCAGCCGTTGTGCGGGATCGGGGTGATGTCCGTGATGCTGGAAATCTTCATCCCGAGCGCGTTCAGCGCGCGCACCGCAGATTCGCGGCCGGGGCCGGGGCCCTTGATCCGCACTTCAAGATTCTTCACGCCGCATTCCTGCGCAGCCTTGCCGGCGGCCTCGGCCGCGACCTGCGCCGCGAACGGAGTGCTCTTGCGCGAGCCCTTGAAGCCGGCACCGCCCGAGGTTGCCCACGACAGCGCATTGCCCGGGCGGTCGGTGATGGGGATGATGGTGTTGTTGAAGCTCGCTTGAACGTGCGCGATACCTTCGGCGACGTTCTTCTTGACCTTCTTCCGAACCTTTGCAGCAGACTTAGCCATTGTCAGTTCCTATCACTTCTTGCCGGCGATGGGCTTGCGCGGCCCCTTGCGGGTACGGGCGTTGGTGCGGGTACGCTGGCCGCGCATCGGCAGGCCGCGACGGTGGCGCACGCCACGGTAGCAACCCAGGTCCATCAGGCGCTTGATGTTCATCGTCACTTCGCGACGCAGGTCGCCTTCAACGACGAAACGGCCAACTTCGTCACGCAGCTTTTCCATGTCCGACTCGGTCAGATCCTTGATCTTCGTCGAGCGGGCAACGCCAGCAGCGTCACAAATCTTCTGAGCACGCGTACGGCCGATTCCATAGATGCTGGTCAGCGCGATCTCGGCATGCTTGTGGTTGGGAATGTTTACCCCAGCAATACGGGCCATCCGATTACCCCAAAAAGCGAAACATTAAATTTTAATACCCGGGATTGACTAGATCAACCCTGGCGCTGCTTGTGACGCGGATCGGTGCAGATCACGCGGACAACGCCCTTGCGCCGAATGATCTTGCAGTTGCGGCACAGCCGCTTGACCGAAGCCTGGACTCTCATGTTCTTGCTCCTGTTTCTATATTCACTTGGTCCGGAACACGATCCGGCCCTTGGTCAGGTCGTAAGGCGTCAATTGCACGGTGACCTTGTCGCCCGGCAGGATGCGGATGTAGTGCATGCGCATCTTGCCCGAGATATGCCCGAGGACCATGTGGCCGTTTTCGAGCCGAACGCGGAACGTCGCGTTGGGGAGGTTCTCGGTGACCTCGCCCTGCATCTCGATTACATCTTCCTTCGACATCGCTTACCTGAGCGGAAGACCCGCACCCTTGAAGTTGGCCTTCTTCAGCAGGCTTTCATACTGATGGGACATCACGTAAGCCTGTACCTGGGACATGAAGTCCATGGTCACTACAACGATGATCAGCAGTGACGTTCCGCCGAAATAGAACGGTACGTTCCACTTCAGGATCAGGAACTCGGGCAGCAGGCAGACCAGGGTGATATACACCGCCCCTGCGAGCGTCAGCCGAGTCAGGATCTTGTCGATGTAGCGCGCGGTCTGGTCACCCGGACGGATCCCCGGCACAAAGGCGCCGCTCTTCTTCAGGTTGTCCGCCGTCTCCCGCGCATTGAAGACCAGCGCGGTGTAGAAGAAGCAGAAAAACACGATCGCCAGCGCATACAGCATCACGTAGATCGGCTGACCCGGAGAGAGCGTCGCGGCAATGTCCCGCAACCAGAACATCCCCTCCGAAGAACCGAACCACTGCCCCAGCGTGGCCGGGAACAGGATGATGCTGGACGCGAAGATCGGCGGAATCACGCCCGACATGTTGAGCTTCAGGGGCAGATGGGAGGATTGCCCCCCGTACACCTTGTTGCCCACCTGACGCTTGGCGTAGTTCACCAGGATCTTCCGCTGCCCCCGCTCGACGAACACCACGAACGCGGTCACCAGTACCACCAGCACGCAGATGAACAGCGCGGTGAAGGGATGCATCGCACCGGTTCGCACCAGTTCGAACAAACCGCCGATCGCGCTCGGCAATCCTGCCGCGATACCCGCGAAGATGATCAGCGAGATACCGTTGCCGATACCACGCTCGGTGATCTGCTCGCCGAGCCACATCAGGAACATCGTGCCGGTCACCAGGGTCGCAACGGTGACGAAGCGGAACATCAGCCCCGGATCGAGCACCAGCCCAGGCTGCCCTTCCAGCGCGATCGCCATGCCCAGCGACTGAGCCAATGCCAGCAGAACCGTGCCGTACCGCGTGTACTGCGTGATCTTGCGCCGACCGGCTTCACCTTCCTTCTTGAGCTGCTCGAGAGCCGGCACCGCGACGGTCATCAACTGCATGATGATCGATGCGGAGATGTACGGCATGATCCCCAGCGCAAAGATGGTGAAGCGCGACAGTGCACCGCCCGAGAACAGGTTGAACACACCCAGGATGCCACCGGCCTGCGACTGGAACAGTTCGGCCAGTTTGTCCGGGTCGATCCCGGGCACCGGGATATGGGCACCGATCCGATAGACGATCAGCGCGCCCAGGAGGAACAGGATCCGGCGCTTGAGGTCACCGAACTTTCCTGCACTCCCGAGCGTGGCGGAAGGATTGGCCACAACCGACCTCGACGCTTACTCAGCCACCGCGACGGAACCGCCCGCGGCTTCGATGGCGGCGCGGGCACCCTTGGTGGCGCCAACGCCACGCAGGTTCACCTTGCGCTTGATCTCACCGGACAGCACCACCTTCGCGGACAGCGCGTCGGCGGGGACGATCCCGGCTTGCATGAGCACCAGCAGGTCAACGTCTTCCACCGGCAGCTTGTCCAGTTCGGACAGACGCACTTCGGCGTTGCGCGAACCGGTCAGCGACACGAAGCCGCGCTTCGGCAGACGACGCTGCAGCGGCATCTGACCGCCCTCGAAACCGGTCTTGTGGAAACCGCCTGCGCGGGACTTCTGGCCCTTGTGGCCGCGACCGCAGGTCTTGCCCAGACCGCTACCGATGCCACGACCCACACGCTTGGCCGGCGACTTGGAACCTGCGCCGGGCTTGATGGTATTCAGCCGCATTTATGCCTCGCACTTCACCAGGTAGGACACCTTGTTGATCATGCCGCGCACCTCGGGCGTGTCCTGCAGCTCAACCGTGTGATTGAGACGACGCAGGCCCAGGCCGCGAACGGTGGCGCGATGGGACTGTTTGGTACCGATCACGCTCTTGACCAGCGTGACCTTGAGTTTCTTGTCGGACATCGCTTACCCCAGGATCTCTTCGACAGTCTTGCCGCGCTTGGCTGCAATCTCTGCCGGGGTGTTGATCGCCATCAGGCCGTTGATCGTCGCGCGCACCACGTTGTACGGGTTGGTCGAGCCGATGCACTTGCAGATGATGTCGGTGACGCCCATCACCTCGAACACCGCACGCATCGGACCGCCGGCGATGATGCCGGTACCGCTCGGGGCGGGCTGCATCAGCACGGAAGCCGCGCCATGCTTGCCGATCACGGTGTGCTGCAGGGTGCCGTTCTTGAGCGACACCTTGGCCATCTTGCGACGCGCCTCGTCCATCGCCTTCTGCACGGCCACCGGCACTTCACGGGACTTGCCCTTGCCCATGCCGATGCCACCGTCACCGTCACCGACCACGGTCAGCGCGGCGAAACCGAGAATGCGGCCGCCCTTGACGACCTTGGTCACGCGGTTGATCGCGACCATCTTCTCCCGCATACCGTCATCACGCTCCTCGGAGGCCTGCGGACGCTTGGTTTGCTGCTTAGCCATTCGATTCCTCGCTTAGAACTTGAGGCCGCCTTCGCGGGCAGCCTCGGCCAGCGCCTTGACGCGACCGTGATACAGGAAACCCGAGCGGTCGAACGCGACCTGCTCGATCCCGGCAGCCTTGGCGCGCTCGGCGATCAGCTTGCCGACCACTTCGGCCGCCTGCTTATTGCCGCCGTTCGGCACCTGGGAACGCACCTCCGGCTCCACCGTCGAGGCGGCAGCCAGCACACGCGACCCGCAGCCGGAAATGACTTGCGCGTAGATATGGCAATTGGAACGGAACACGGTCAGGCGAACCGCCTTCAGCTCCGCAATCTTGGCGCGGGTTTTACGCGCACGGCGAAGACGAACTTGTTTTTTGTCCATGACGAACCGCCTTACTTCTTCTTGGTTTCCTTGAGCACCACCACTTCGTCCGCATAGCGGACGCCCTTGCCCTTGTAGGGCTCGGGTTCGCGGTAGGCCCGCACCTCGGCCGCGACCTGACCGACTTGCTGCTTGTCGATACCCTTGATCACGACTTCGGTCTGCGAGGGGGTTTCAACCTTCACGCCAGCGGGCATCTGATGCACCACCGGATGGGAGAAACCCAGCGAAAGATTCAGCTTGTCACCCTGCGCCTGCGCACGGTAGCCGACGCCCACCAAGGTGAGCTTGCGCTCGAAACCCTTGGAAACGCCGGTCACCATGTTGTTGATCAGCGCGCGCATGGTGCCGGACATCGCACGGGCGTTCTCGGCACCATCGAGGGCCTTGCACACCAGCGCGTCGCCTTCGCGAGCGACCGAAACAGACGGGTGAAGCGGACGGCTGATCGTGCCCAGCGGGCCCTTGATCGCAATCTCCGCCGCGTTGATGGTGACCTCGACTCCCGCAGGGATGGCCACCGGATTCTTAGCTACACGAGACATGGCACCCCCTTAAGCGACGACGCAGATCACTTCACCGCCGACGCGGCTGGCGCGCGCGGCGCGATCGGTCATCACACCCTTCGGCGTGGACACGATGGCGACGCCGAGACCGTTCATCACACGCGGCAGATCGTCGCTACCCTTGTAGATACGCAGCCCGGGACGGCTCACGCGCTCGATGCGCTCGATGACCGGACGGCCGGCGTAGTACTTGAGCTCGACGTCGAGTTCCGGCTTGCCGCCGTTCTCGCGCACCACGTAGCTCTCGATGTAGCCTTCGTCCTTCAGCACGTTGGCAATGGCCACCTTCAGCTTGGACGACGGCATCGTCACGCTGCCCTTCTGGGCCTGCTGTGCGTTGCGGATGCGGGTCAGCATATCGGCGATCGGATCGGACATACTCATCTTTGATCTCTCCTTACCAGCTCGCCTTGGTCATGCCAGGCACTTCGCCGCGGAACGCAATCTCGCGCAGCTTGTTGCGGCACAGACCGAACTTGCGGAACACACCACGCGGCCGGCCCGTCAGGCTGCAGCGGTTGCGGGTACGCGTCGGATTGGCATTGCGCGGCAGCTGCTGAAGCTTCAGACGCGCAGCCATGCGCTCTTCTTCGGACAGGTTCATGTCCTTGACCTGCGCGACCAGCGCTTCACGCTTGGCGGCGAACTTCGCCACCAGCTTGCGACGCTTGTCTTCGCGATTGATCAGAGCCAGTTTCGCCATATCACCCTCAATTCTTGAACGGGAACTTGAACGCGGCCAGCAGCGCGCGCGCTTCCTGGTCGGTCTTCGCCGTCGTCGTGATGCTGATGTTCATCCCGCGGAGCGCGTCGATCTTGTCGTACTCGATCTCCGGGAAAATGATCTGCTCCTTGACGCCGAGGTTGTAGTTGCCACGACCATCGAAGCCCTTGGAAGCAATACCGCGGAAGTCGCGAATACGCGGCATGGCCACGGTCACCAGGCGGTCGAGGAACTCGAACATCCGCGGACCGCGCAGCGTCACCATGCAGCCGATCGGATAGCCGTCGCGGATCTTGAAGCCCGCAATCGACTTGCGCGCCTTGGTGGCCACCGGCTTCTGACCGGCAATCTTGGTCATGTCGCCAATCGCATTCTCGAGGATCTTCTTGTCGCCGACAGCCTCACCGACACCCATATTCAGGGTGATCTTGGTGATACGCGGGACTTCCATCACGGACTTGTAGCCGAACTGCTTGAGCAGCTCGGGCACCACCGCTTCCTTGTAAAACTGTTGCAAGCGAGCCATTGCCACTCCTTACGCGTCCACCAACTCGCCGTTCGACTTGAAGAAACGGGCCTTGCGACCATCCTCAAGCACCTTCACTCCGACCCGGTCAGCCTTCTGGGTCGCAGCATTGAACAGCGCGACGTTCGACACATGGATGGGCATCTCCTTCTCGACGACGCCACCCACCTCACCCTTCATCGGATTCGGACGGACATGCTTCTTCACGCGATTCACACCCTCGACCACCAGGCGCTCATCATCAACGCGACGCAGCACGGTACCGCGACGGCCGCGATCCTTGCCGGTCAGCACGACCACTTCATCACCCTTGCGGATCTTGTTCATCTCGACGACTCCTCAGAGCACTTCAGGCGCCAGCGAGACGATCTTCATGAACCGCTCGGAGCGCAGCTCACGCGTCACCGGCCCGAAAATACGGGTGCCGATCGGCTCGAGCTTGTTGTTCAGCAGCACGGCGGCATTGCCGTCGAACTTGATCAGCGAGCCATCAGGGCGACGCACACCTTTGGCGGTACGAACCACCACGGCGTTGTAGACGTCACCCTTCTTCACGCGACCACGCGGCGCAGCATCCTTCACTGTGACCTTGATGATGTCGCCAATGCCTGCATAGCGACGCTTCGAGCCACCGAGCACCTTGATGCACATCACCGAACGCGCACCGGTGTTGTCGGCGACGTCCAGCCTGGATTGCATTTGAATCATGAATTAAATCTCCAACTTATCCCGCTGCGCGGTCAGTCTTGGAACCCGTCCGGGTAGAAGCCCCGGAAGAGTTCCGGAGCAAAGACGAAAAGTATAACAGCTTGGCAATCGCTTGCCAAGCTGTTTCTACCTAAACATCAAAGCTCAGATGACGCGAGCCTTTTCCAGAACGCGCGTAACTTTCCAGCTCTTGGTCTTGGAGATCGGACGGCACTCCTCGATCTCCACCAGGTCGCCGGCAGCGGCACCGCCCACCTCCACGTCGGCGTGATACTTGGCCGAGCGGGTGATGATCTTGCCGTACAGCGGGTGCTTGACACGACGCTCCACCAGCACGGTGACCGTCTTCTGCATCTTGTCGCTCACCACGCGACCAACCAGGGCGCGGCGAACCTTCGCGGACTCTTCACTCATTACTGACCTGCCTTTTCACGCAGAACGGTCCGTACGCGCGCGATGTCGCGACGCACCTTCCCGAGTTGGCTCGTATTGCTCAGCTGCTGGGTCGCCAGTTGCATGCGCAGCGAAAACTGCGCCTTCAGCAGATCGAGCAACTCCTGATTCAATTCACCCGCGCTCTTGGCGCGGAGTTCACTCGCCTTCATGCTCTTACCCCACTTGGCGCGTCACGAACACGGTGTCGATCGGAAGCTTCGCGGCGGCAAGCCGGAACGCTTCACGGGCGAGCGCCTCGTCCACGCCATCCATTTCGTACAGCACTTTACCCGGCTGAATCTCGGCGACCCAGTACTCCGGATTGCCCTTGCCGTTACCCATACGGACTTCGGCCGGCTTCTTGGAGATCGGCTTGTCCGGGAAGATGCGGATCCAGATGCGACCGCCACGCTTGATGTGGCGGGTCATCGCCCGACGGGCCGATTCGATCTGACGTGCGGTCAGACGGCCGCGGCCAGTCGCCTTGAGGCCGAACTCGCCGAAGCTGACCTTCGCACCGCGGGTCGCCAGGCCGGTATTGCGGCCCTTCTGCTCCTTACGATACTTCCTGCGCGTAGGCTGCAGCATCATTCACTCCTGCTTTCTTCTTGCCGGCCCGCGTCGCGACGGGCGGGACGACGGCCCGGACGGGCATCGTCACCACGCGGCGCGCCACGACGACCGCGGCGGTTGTCGGCTTCAGGCTCGGCGGCGACCGGCTGCTCGTTGCGGCCCAGTTGGTCGCCCTTGTACACCCACACCTTGATACCGATGATGCCGTAGGTGGTCTTGGCTTCCGAGACACCGTAATCGATGTTGGCACGCAGGGTGTGGAGCGGCACGCGGCCTTCGCGATACCACTCGGTACGGGCGATTTCGGCACCGTTCAGACGGCCGGAACTCATGATCTTGATGCCCTGGGCACCCAGACGCATCGCATTCTGCATCGCACGCTTCATCGCGCGGCGGAACATGATGCGCTTCTCGAGCTGCTGAGCGATGGAATCGGCGATCAGCTTGGCGTCGATCTCGGGCTTGCGGACTTCTTCGATGTTCACATGAACGGGCACACCGACGATCTTCTGCAGCTCGCGCTTGAGGTTCTCGATGTCCTCGCCCTTCTTGCCGATCACCACGCCCGGGCGGGCGCTGTACAGGGTGATGCGGGCGTTCTTGGCAGGACGCTCGATGATCACCCGGCCAACCGAGGCGTGCGCCAGGCGCTTCTTGAGGAAATCGCGGACCTTCAGATCCTCGCTCAGCATGCGCGGGAACTCACGGCTCGGCGCGAACCAGCGGGAACCCCAGTCACGCGTGACCGCGAGGCGGAATCCGGTCGGATGGATTTTCTGACCCATAACTACTCCTTATTCCCCGACGGTCACGTACACGTGACAAGTGGGCTTGAGGATGCGGTTGCCGCGGCCCTTGGCACGCGCGGTAAAGCGCTTCAGCGACATACCTTCCTCGACGTGAATGGTCTTGACCTTCAGCGCGTCGATGTCGGCACCGTCATTGTGCTCGGCATTGGCGATCGCGGACTCGACCACCTTGCGGATGATCTTGGCGCCCTTCTTCGGCGAGAAGGCGAGAATGCTGAGCGCCTGATCAACCGGCTTGCCCCGGACGAGGTCAGCGACCAGACGACCCTTTTGGGCCGAGAGGCGCACCCCGCGGAGAATGGCTCTGGTTTCCATAGTGACTCCTTACCTCTTCGCCTTCTTGCTGGCGGCGTGACCCTTGAACGTACGGGTCAGCGCGAATTCGCCCAGCTTGTGACCGACCATGTTCTCGGTGACGTACACCGGGATGTGCTGACGACCGTTGTGCACCGCGATGGTCAGACCGACGAAATCGGGCAGTACCGTGGAGCGGCGGGACCAGGTCTTGATCGGGCGCTTGTCGTTGCCGCCCCGCGCCGCATCCACCTTCTTGAGCAGATGCGCGTCGACGAACGGGCCTTTCTTGATTGAACGTGCCATCTCTTACCCCTTAACGCTTGTGCCGACGCTGCACGATCATGGTATCGGTGCGCTTGTTGCGGCGAGTGCGGTAGCCCTTGGTCGGCTGGCCCCACGGGCTGCGCGGCACACCACCTTCGCCGGTACGGCCTTCGCCGCCGCCGTGCGGGTGATCGACCGGGTTCATCGCCACACCGCGGACGGTCGGGCGGATACCACGCCAGCGATTCGCGCCGGCCTTGCCGATCTTGCGCAGACCGTGCTCTTCGTTGCCGACCTCACCGATGGTGGCGCGGCACTCGACATGCACGCGACGGATCTCGCCGGAGCGCAGTCGCAGCTGGGCGTAGGAGCCCTCGCGAGCGAGCAGCTGGACCGAGGTACCCGCGGCACGCGCAAGCTGCGCGCCCTTGCCCGGGAACATCTCGACGCAGTGAATCGTCGAGCCGACCGGGATGTTGCGGATCGGCAGGGCATTGCCCGGCTTGATCGGCGCTTCCGAGCCACTGACGATGGGCTGACCGACTTCAAGACCCTTCGGCGCGATGATGTAGCGGCGCTCGCCATCGGCATAGCACAGCAGCGCGATGTTCGCGGAGCGGTTGGGGTCGTACTCGATGCGCTCGACCTTGGCGACGATGCCGTCCTTGTTACGACGGAAATCCACCAGGCGGTAGTGCTGCTTGTGGCCACCACCCTGATGGCGGACGGTCACGCGACCGGCATTGTTGCGACCGGCATTGTTGCTCTGCTTCTCGACCAGACCCGCGTAGGGACGCCCCTTGTACAGGGAGGCGTTGACCACCTTGACCATCGAGCGACGGCCGGCGGACGTGGGCTTCAATTTAACCAGTGCCATGACTTATCACTCCCCAGCCGCAAAGTTGATTTCTTGGCCGGGCTTGAGGCAGACGAACGCCTTCTTCCAGTCCTTGCGACGACCGGTCATACGGCCGAAACGCTTGACCTTGCCCTTCACGTTCGCGATCTGCACGGATTCAACCTGAACCTTGAAGAGCAGCTCGACGGCGGCCTTCACTTCCGGCTTGGTTGCATCGGATGCGACCTTGAACACGACTTGCTCGTTCTTGTCGGCGACATAGGTCGCCTTCTCGGAGATCTGCGGCGCGAGCAGCACCTGCATCAGACGCTCCTGGCTGTAAGCACTCATTGCCACGCCTCCTCCATCTGGGCCAGCGCAGCCTTGGTGACCAGCACCTTGTCGAAGCGCACCAGGGAAACCGGATCGGCTTCCTGCACCTCGAGCACCAGCACGTCATTCAGATTGCGCGAAGACAGGAACAGGTTCTCGTCGAGCTCGTCGGTGATGACGAGCACGGACTCGAGACCCATACCCTTGAGCTTCTGCGTCAGCAGCTTGGTCTTCGGCGCCTCGACGCTGAAATTCTCGACCACGGCCAGACGGTCCTCGCGAGCCAGCTGCGAGAGGATCGACGCGACGCCGGCGCGATACATCTTGCGATTGACCTTCTGCGAGAAATTCTCGTCCGGGGAGTTCGGGAAAATCCGGCCGCCTCCGCGCCACAGCGGGCTGGACGCCATACCGGCACGCGCACGGCCGGTACCCTTCTGGCGCCACGGCTTGCGGGTGGACTTGGCGACGTCGGAACGCCCCTTCTGGGCGCGATTGCCCGAGCGCGCATTCGCCATGTAGGCGGTGACCACCTGATGCACGAGCGCTTCGTTGAATTCGCGACCGAACAGCACGTCGGACGCCTCAAGCGTAGCCGAGGGCTGACCCTGATCGTTCAGTAGTTTCAGTTCCATTACGCCCTCGCTCAGTTACCGGCCTTGACCGCAGGACGAACGACCACGTCGCCGCCCTTGGAGCCCGGCACCGCACCCTTGACCAGCAGCAGCTGACGCTCGGCATCCACGCGAACCACTTCCAGGTTCTGCGTGGTGCGGGTCACATTGCCGTACTGACCGGCCATCCGCTTGCCCGGGAAAACACGACCCGGATCCTGCGCCATACCGATGGAGCCCGGCGCATTGTGCGAGATCGAGTTACCGTGCGAAGCGCGGTTGGAGCTGAAGTTGTGCCGCTTGATCGAACCGGAAAAACCCTTACCGATCGAGGTTCCGGTGATATCCACCTTCTGCCCGACGGCAAAGAGATCCACACCCACCACGTCACCAGCCTTGAGGCTGGCGAGCTGGTCGGCTTCGACGCGGAATTCCTTGAGGATGTGACCGGCTTCGACACCGGCCTTGGCGAGGTGTCCGGCGAGCGGCTTATTGACGCGGCTCGCACGGCGCTTGCCAAAGGTCACCTGAACGGCGGAATAACCATCCACCTCAGGCGTCTTGATCTGGGTCACGCGATTGTTGGACACATCCAGCACCGTCACCGGGATGGAACGACCATCCTCGGCGAAGACGCGAGTCATGCCCACCTTGCGACCGACAAGGCCTAGACTCATTTTCTTCTCCTGATCCCCGGTTACGATTGACCGGGCCCTATCAAACGAATTTTTACGCCAATAGGCGCAAAGGCCGGATTATACCGGCCTTTGCGCTTCCACTGCAAGCAGGCGATTACTGCAGCTTGATCTCGACGTCCACGCCAGCCGGAAGATCGAGCTTCATCAGCGCATCGACCGTCTTGTCGGTCGGGTCGATGATGTCCATCAGGCGCTGATGGGTACGAATCTCCATCTGGTCACGCGACGCCTTGTTCACGTGCGGCGAACGCAGCAGGTCGAAACGCTCGATGCGCGTCGGCAGCGGAACCGGGCCACGAACCACGGCGCCGGTGCGCTTGGCGGTATCGACGATTTCCAGCGCGGACTGGTCGATCAAGCGGTAGTCGAACGCCTTGAGACGGATGCGGATTTTCTGGCTTTGCATGGTATTTCCCAAAAAGAGCGAGGGTGCGGCGTACCGCACCCGGATGAAAGACTTACTCGACGATCTTGGCGACGACGCCGGCGCCGACGGTGCGGCCACCTTCGCGGATCGCGAAGCGCAGGCCTTCTTCCATGGCGATCGGGGCGATCAGCTTGACGGTGATCGACACGTTGTCGCCC
>JAUVWV010000132.1 GCA_030603925.1 Thauera sp.
TGATGTGCTTCTGCACCTCGTTGAACTTGGCCATGGTGATGATGGGCACCGGGTTCATCTGGCCGTCGGCCACGCCGGTCTGCAGCGCGGTGTACACCTCGGCCCAGGCGATGGCCGCGGGCTGGCCGCCCAGGCTGGAGATGATGCGCTTGTGCGGCTCGCTGGTCATGGTGCGGATCTTCAGGCCGGCCATGTCGGCCGGGGTCTTGATCGCCTTCTTGGAGTTGGTGATGGCGAAGAAGCCACCCGAATCGCCGAAGCCGAGCACCGCCATGCCGGTCTTGGCCTCGATGTCGGCCGCCAGCTTCTGGCCGAAGGGGCCGTCGAACACGGTGTAGGTGGTGGAGATGTCGGGGAACAGGAAGGGCACGTCGAGCACGCCGATCATCGGGTAGGCGCTGGCGAAGCCGCCCACCGAGAAGATGCCGGCCTGCACGATGCCGCTGCGCACCTGGGAGATGACCTCGTTGTCCTTGCCGAGCTGGCCGTTGGGGAAGGTCTGCACGGTCACCGTGCCGCCGGTGCCGGATTCCACGAGGTTCTTGAACACCGTGACCATGGCGCCGGTGGTGCTCTCGTAGGGGTCGTCCACGTTGAGGTGGTGCAGCTTGATCACCTTCTGCGCGTGGGCGGGAACGACGGCAAAGGCCAGCGCGGCGGCGGCGGCGGCGGTGAGCAGGGTCTTCAGTTTCATGATCGGGACTCCTAGGGTTGGACGTAGCCGAAGAGGCGGGGGACGAGCAGGGTGAGGTCGGACCAGTAGGCCACCAGGAACAACACGGCGACTTCGGCGACCAGGAAGGGCATCAGCGCCCGGGCGATGCGTTCCATGCGCTCGCCGGTGACCGAGCACAGCACGAACAGGCAGGCGCCGACCGGCGGGGTCATCAGCGAGAGGTTGAGGGCGAGGATGATCATGATTCCGGCATGCACCGGGTCGATGCCCACCGCTGCGGCGAGCGGGGCGAGCACCGGCGCCAGGATGATCAGCGCGGCGGTGATGTCGAGGAACATGCCGACGAACAGCAGCAGGGCCAGCATCAGCGCGATCACGCCTTCCTTGCTGGAGGCCACCGAAAGGATGGCCTGGGCGATGAGCTGCGGGATCTGGTGGAAGGTGAGCCACCACGACAGGATGGAGGCCGCGGCGATGATCAGGAACACCGCACCGGTGATGCGCGCGGTGCGGATCAGCATGATGCCGACCTGCTTCACCTTGAGCGTGCGGTAGATGACGAAGCCGACGAACATGGCGTAGGCCACCGCGATGGAGGCCGCCTCGGTGGGGGTGACCACGCCGAACAGGATGCCGCCGAGGATGATGGCCGGCATGGTCAGGCCGATCAGGCTGTCCTTGAAGCTCACCAGGATGCTCATCAGGCTGGGCCGGCCTTCGCCCTTGGGCAGGCCGAGCTTCTTGCCCAGGGCGCCGATCACCGCCATGCAGATGGCGCAGATCAGCAGGCCGGGCACGATGCCCGCGGCAAACAGGCCGGCGATCGACACGCCCATGATGGAGCCGTAGATCACCATCAGGTTGGAAGGCGGGATGGTGGGGCCGATGATGGAGCCGGCGGCGGTCACCGCGCAGGCGAAGGGCTTGCTGTAGCCCTGCTTGACCATCGCCGGCACCAGGGTGTTGCCCATGGCCGCGGCGTCCGACACCGCCGCGCCGGTCATGCCGGCAAAGAGCACCGAGGCCACCATGTTGGCGTGTGCCAGGCCGCCGCGCAGGTAACCGACCAGCGACATCGCGAAGGCCACCAGGCGCTGGGTAATGCCGGAAGCGTTCATCAACTCGCCGGCGAGGATGAAGAAGGGCATGGCCATGAAGGTGAACATGTCCAGGCCTTCGAAGTAGCGCTTGGGCGCCATCGCCAGGAAGGACGCATCGCCCAGCTGCAGCAGCCCCACCGCGCCGGAGATGCCGAGCACCACGCCGATGGGCATGCCGAGCAGCAGCAGGCCGAAGAAACACAGGGCGACGATCCACATGGCGGCGGGCTCTCAGTAAGGCACCGCGGCGGCGTCGCCACGCGGCAGGTCGGCAAAATCGGTGACCAGGCGCACACCGAACTGGAAGGCGGCCAGCGCGGAGGACACCGGCACCGCGGCGAACGGCCACTGCATGGTGAGGCCCCACAGCGTGGAAAACTGGTAGCGCCCGTCGGCCACCATGGCGATGCCATAGACGCACATGAAGACGAAGAAGCCGACACAAGTGGCGTCGATGACCAGCTTCAGCACGCGGCGCGCTCCGGCCGGCAGCAGGCCGGGCAGCAGGTCGAGGCCGACGTGCTCGCGCCACCAGGCCGCGCAGGACACCGCCAGCAGCGCCGCCCAGATCATCAGGTAGCGCGCCAGCTCCTCGCTCCAGTTGAAGCCGGTTGCAGTGAAGTAACGCCCGATCACCCCCAGCCAGACCACCAGCACCATCGTCGCGACCAAGCCGGCGCACAGCCATTCGACCACGCGGTTGACCCGCCGGCCGACGGATTCGATACGCTGTGCAAGCGCGGTGACGGTCATGGGGACTCCAGGTCTGTTGAGGGCTTGTTCCGACGCCGGGAACGGGCGTGTTGAAAACACTCTAAAACACAAATTTCAGAACTGCAAAACTAAAATTTTTGTTTCCATGATGGTGCATACGGGTGTTGCGGCGCATCATCGCGGTGCATCGCAAGTGACTGAGAAAAAAGCGAAACCAGGGCATCCCGGACGATGCGGTGCACCGATGCACGCAAACGGGGAGCGCAGGCCGGGTGACGCACCGTAACGGCCCCGCCGCCCATTGCACCGCCCATCTGGCCTACAATGTGGGCCTCCCACGCTTCATCCCCCCTCCAGCATGCCGACCTTCGCCACCGCCCCCCGCTCTGTCCATGCGCATCCGTGCGCAGGCGGCGTTGCGCGTGCGGGCCGTGCCGCGCTGCGTTCGCGCGGCGTGGCGCCCGAGCTGGCATTCAAGGTCAAAGGGTCCCCGGCCGTGCTTTCCATGGCCGTGCGGGACCGGCACAGGGACTAAGCGCCCTCACCCCCCGCACGGCACATTGCCCAGGGCGCAACGCGCCTTGTTCAACGTGCAGCCGGGCGGTGACCTCCACGCCCATCCGCCCTTGCTCAGCCGCTCTCCGTGCGGCATGCGAGGCCGGGCCCACACCGCCATGGCTGCGATCCGGCCGCCGCGCTTCCGGCGCGACGGCACGCTCGCACGCAGACACGCCATGGATCTCACCAAGAATTTCGTCAAAGCCAAACGCCCCTGTACCGAGGGCTTCCGCTGGTTCCTGCGCCACTACGAGGACGGCGGCAACTACCAGGAACTGCTCGACGCGCTGGTCGCCGACGGGCGCATCAACGACGCCTGCTGGCTGCTCGACCAGTTCGGCCCGACCGACGCGGTACGCACGCTCGACACCCTGTTCGCCGAGGCGATGGTGTTCGCCGGCACGCTGGAGGTGCGCGGCAACATCGAAACCGACGGCCTGGTGCGCGCCGGGCGCGACATCCGCGCCGGCGGCGGCATCCACGTCGGCGACCGCCTCATCGCCGGCGGCGACCTGCGCTGCGCGGGCGGCATCTGGAGCGGCGACGCGCTGGTCACCGGCGGCAACCTGCGCGCCGCGTGGGGCATCGAGTCGCAGGGCGAGATCGCCTGTGGCGGCGAGCTGCGTGCCGGCTGGGCGGTGCATTGCAGCGGCGAGCTCACCGTGGTCGGCAATGCGCTGATCGGCGAAGACCTGGACGCCGCCGGGGACGTGCACTGCGGCAAGAGCCTGCAGGCCGGCGGGGCGATCCGCACGCACAGCCTGCGCGCCGGGCATGGCGTGCTGGCCGGTGCTTCCATTCATTGCGCACAACACCTGGAAGCCGGCTGGGGCATGCGCGCCGACGGCGACATCGTCGCCGGCGGGGCGATCCGCGCCGGCGAGGGCCTCGAGGCGCAGGGCGAGATCCGCGCCGGGTCGGGCTACGGCGTCTACGCCGGACTGGACGTGCAGCGCGCGGACTGGGAGAGCAGCGCCCGGGTCTGCGCGCGGCAGCGCCCGGAAGGGCTGACCAGCGGCTGGTGGGCCGGGCCCGCCGCCCTGCGCTGAGGCGGCCCCGCCATGTCCGCCCTGCTCATGCCGGCCTGCCCGGCAGGCCGCCCCACGCGCATGCTGCGCGATGCGGCACGCAGCCTCGCCAGCGCGCTGCGTCCCTGGCTGGAACTGCGCATCGACGGGCACCACCGTCCGGACGACATCGAGGCCGAGCTGACCGCCCTGCACCGCCGCCTGAACACGCCGGGCGATGTGCTGCACGGCATCGGCACGCTCCCGCCGCTGTTGCCGGGGCTGGGATCTGCCGCGCCTGCGCGACGCGGCGGACGTGGGCGACATCGCGGCCAAGGCCGCTCCTACGAGCCGGTAGGAGCGGCCTTGGCCGCGATTGCGGCGCGCGTTACCGCCGCTCCCCCCGCAGCGCCGCAACCTGCTGCTGCAAGGCTTCCGGCGTGGCCGCTTCCGGCCCCACCGGCGCCGCGGCCACCAGTTCGATGCGGCTGAAGGCGCCGCGCCGGAAGGGGCGGCTCATCGCCGGGCCGTCCTTGCGGCTGAAGAAGCTGCCCCACAGCCCGCGCAGCGCCACCGGCACCACCGGCACCGGGGTGCGCTCGACGATGCGCGCGATGCCGGGTCGGAAGGGTTAGAGCTCGCCGGTGTCGGTGATCCGCCCTTCCGGTAAGATGCCCACCAGCTCGCCGGCCACCAGCGCGCGTGCGACCTCGACGAAGGCGCGTTCCATCATCGCCGGGTCTTCATTCTCCGAGCCGATCGGAATCGCCCGGCTGGTGCGGAACACGAAGGACAGGATGGGCCAGCGGAAGATGCGGTGGTCCATGACGAAGCGCACCGGACGGCGCGAGGCGGCCATGATGATCAGCGCATCGACGAAGCTCACATGGTTGGCGACGATCACCGCACCGCCTTCCTCCGGCACATGGTCCATGCCTTCGACACGCAGGCGGTACACGGTGTGCACCAGCAGCCAGACGATGAAGCGCAGCAGGAACTCCGGCACCAGGGTGTAGATGTAGATCGCCACCGCGGCGTTGAGCAGCGCGGTGATCAGGAAGAGTTGCTGCACGCTGGCCCCGGCGGCGAGCAGGCCGGCGCCCATGGCCGCGGCCACCACCATGAAGGCGGCGTTGAGGATGTTGTTGGCGGTAATGATGCGCGAGCGATGCGAGGGCGCGGAGCGGCTCTGCACCAGCGCGTACAGCGGCACGATGTAGAAGCCGCCGCACAGCGCGATCATCACCAGGTCGAAGAGGATGCGCCAGGTCACCGCTTCGGCCAGCAGTTCGGAGAGCGGACGCATCGCCGCACCGGCTTCCAGCGCGCTGCTCGCCCACCACAGGTCCAGCCCGAACACGGTAAGGCCGATGGAGCCGAAGGGCACCAGGCCGATCTCCACATGCTTGCCGGAGAGCCGTTCGCACAGCAGCGAGCCGATCGCGATGCCCACCGAGAACACCGCCAGCAGCAGGGTCACCGCCTTCTCGTCGCCGCCCAGCACCTCGGAGGCGAAGCCGGGGAACTGCGACAGGAACACCGCGCCGTAGAACCAGAACCACGAGATGCCCAGGATGGAGAGGAACACCGTGCGGTTCTCGCGCGCAAAGCGGACCATCTGCCAGGTCTGGGTAGCCGGGTTCCAGTCGATCTTCATGCCCGGGTCGGCCGCGGCCACCGGCGGAATCGAACGGCTGGCGAGATAGCCGAGCAGCGCGGTGGCCACCACCCCGGCCGACACCCACACGCTGCCGGACGGCACCGCGATCAGCAGGCCGCCGACGATGGTGCCGAGCAGGATGGCGACGAAGGTGCCCGATTCCACCAGCGCGTTGCCGCCCACCAGTTCGGTTTCGTCCAGCACCTGGGGGAGGATGGCGTATTTCACCGGACCGAAGATGGCCGACTGGGTGCCCATCAGGAACAGCGTCACCAGCATCAGCTGCACCGAGGAGAGCGCGAAGGCCACGGTGGCCAGCACCATGATGGCAATCTCCAGCAGCTTGGTGAAGCGGATCAGCCGGCTCTTCTCGAACTTGTCGGCAAACTGCCCGGCGGTGGCGGAGAACAGGAAGAAGGGCAGGATGAACAGCCCCGCGGCAATGTTCACCAGCACGCCCGGCGACAGCTCGGTAAGCCGCGCGGCCTGGAAAGTGACCAGCACCACCAGCGCGTTCTTGTAGAAGTTGTCGTTGAAGGCGCCGAGAAACTGGGTCAGGAAGAAGGGCAGGAAGCGGCGTTCCTGCATCAGTTTGAACTGGGAGCTCATGCGGTCGTCCGGTCGAAGAAGCGGCGGGTCTCGAACACGGTCGCCGGCAGGCGGCGGCCGTTGCTCGTCAGGTGGCGTTTGAGCACGAAGGTAAACAGCAGCGGATTATGCGCGCGGATGGCCTCCAGCACCGCCACCGCCGATTCGTCCAGCATCTGCGCGCGCGCCAGCGCGGCCGGCGAGATCAGCGGCAGGATGCCGGGCAGCGGGTAGTCGGTGCCGTAGAGCAGGCGCGGATGCCAGTCGCTGCGCTCGATCACGGTGCGCAGCACGTCCAGGCGGCGGTTGCGCAGGATGATGGCGGAAATGTCGCCAAAGAGCAGCTTCTTGTGCCTTTCTTCGCCCATCATGCGGTCGAACAGGGTGAAGCTGGGCACCCGCGGACCGGCCTCGCCCTGATCGGTGTCAACGTCTTCGCCGATGGTCGCGCAATGCGCCATCACCACCCGCACGCCCTGGTCGAGCGCGCGCCGCAGGCGTAGCGGATTGCCCCACTCCGGCCGCCCGGCGCCATGCATCGCGCGCTCTTCGCCGACATGGGTGATCAGCGGCAGGTCGAGTTCGGCCAGCTTGCGGTAGTAAGGATCGCAGGCCGGGCTGGCGGGGTCGATGCCCTGCGCCGGCGGCAGCCACTTCACTGCACGCGCGCCCTCGGCGGCGGCCTGCGCCAGCGCATCGAGGGCATCGGCGCGCCAGGGGTGGATGGAGCACACCCACTCGAAGCGTTCGGGCACCGCGCGCGCCACATCGCGTGCGTAGGCATCCGGTACATACAGCGCACTGCGCGCCGGCAGGGGCGTGCCGTCGGCCGCATACGCGCGGTCGAAGGCGAACAGCAGGGTCTTGTAGCCCGGCGCCATGCCGTCGGAGAGGTTGTGCAGGCGCTCCACATAGCTGTCATCCACCCGCCCCGGGGCCTGATGCACGCACCCGGCGTTGAGGTAGAACAGGCGCTGCAGGTACTGCAGCGGGTTGAGCGGGCTGAGCATCTCCGGCGACATCTCGATGCCATGCCCGCCATCGCCGGTGCCGGCCAGGTGGGCGTGGCAGTCCCACACCATGGCCGGGTCCAGTCCCGCCCAGGCGGCGGCTACCAGCGGGTGATGCGTCAGCTCGTCCGGCAGGTCGGACAGGCAGGGGTTGAAGAGCTTCGGCTGGGCGAGCGCCACGGCGGCACCACCACCGACCGCCAGGGCGCCGGCGGCCAGCCCGGCGCGCAGCCAGCGGCGGCGGGCGGGGGAGAAGTTGCCGGCACGGATGTTCATCAGGCAGCCTCCGCACGTTGCTTGAGGGTGACATGGTCGATCTTGCCGGTGCCCAGCAGCGGCAGCGCCTCAACCCTTACGATGCTGCGCGGCACCGCCAGTTCAGCGACGCCTGCCGCCTGCGCCGCGGCCAGCAGCGCCTCGCGGTTCAGCGCGCCATCGGTGGTGAACAACACCAGCGCCTCCCCCTTCGCCGCATCCGCCCGGCTGCTGGCGGCGTGCTGGCCGGCCGGCGAGGCGGCGGCGGCGATCTTCTCCACCACCTCCAGACTCACCATCTCGCCGGCGATCTTGGCGAAGCGCTTCACCCGCCCGACGATGCGCACGAAGCCGTCGTCGTCGATCTCCACCACGTCGCCGGTTTCGTACCAGCCTTCGCCCATGCCGGAGGCCGGCGCCTGCAGCACGCCCGGCCGGTCCACCTTGAGGTAGCCACTCATCAGGTTGGGCCCGCTCACATGCAGCATGCCGCAGCGCCCGTCCTGGTCATCGATGCCCGGCACCGCTTCCAGCCGGGCGTGCAGGCCGGGCAGTACCTGGCCGACGGTGCCGCGGCGGAAGGCCATCGGGGTGTTCACCGCGATCACCGGAGCGGTCTCGGTGGCGCCGTAGCCTTCGAAGATGCGGATGCCGAACTTGTCGAACCACGCCTCGCGCACCGGCTCGGCCAGCTTCTCGGCGCCGGCAATCACGTAGCGCAGACGGTGGAAGTCATACGGGTGGGCGTGCTTGGCGTAGTTGCCGAGGAAGGTGGAGGTGCCGAACAGCACGGTGCAGCCGCGGTCGTAGGCCAGCTCCGGAATCACCCGGTAGTGCAGCGGACTGGGGTAGAGGAAGACATTCGCCCCGCACAGCACCGGCAGCAGACCGCCGGCGGTGAGGCCGAAGGAGTGGAACAGCGGCAGTGCGTTGAGCACCTTGTCATCGACAGAGAAATCCACCACCGCGCGGATCTGCGCGATATTGGCGAGCAGCGCGCGGTGCGAGAGCACCACGCCCTTGGGCTTGCCCTCGGAGCCCGAGGTGAACAGGATCACCGCCGGGTCTTCGGCGTGGCCGATGTGGGTGGCCGCACGCGGAAAGCGCGCCGCCCACAGCACCAGCCACAATTTGTCGGCCAGCCGCATCGACGCGCGCAGGTCTTCCAGGTAGAGGAGTTCGACGCCCTCCAGCGCGGCGAGCTTGCCCGCCAGCTTGGCCTGCTCGACGAAGGCGCGCGAGGTGAGCACGGTGCGGATCTGCGCCGCGGTGCAGGCGGCCTGCAGGCCATCGACGCCCGCAGTGTAGTTGAGCATCGCCGGCACGCGGCGCTGCGCGCTGAGGCCGAACACCAGCGCCAGCGTGGGCGCCAGATTGGGCAGCATCACCCCGACGTTCTCCCCCGGCTGGGTGTGGCGCGACACCAGGCGGCCGAGGCCCAGCGCCATGCGCA
>JAUVWV010000246.1 GCA_030603925.1 Thauera sp.
CGCGACTGGGTCAAGCTGGCCGTGACGCGCGCGCGCAACTCGGGCATGCCGACCGTGTTCTGGCTCGACCCCTACCGTCCGCACGAGAACGAGCTGATCAAGAAGGTCAAGACCTACCTCAAGGATCACGACACCAGCGGGCTGGACATCCAGATCATGAGCCAGGTGCGCGCCATGCGTTACACCCTGGAGCGCGTGATCCGCGGCCTGGACACCATCAGCGCCACCGGCAACATCCTGCGCGACTACCTCACCGATCTGTTCCCCATCATGGAGCTGGGCACCAGCGCCAAGATGCTCTCCATCGTTCCGCTGATGAACGGCGGCGGCATGTACGAGACCGGTGCCGGCGGCTCCGCGCCCAAGCATGTGCAGCAGCTGGTGGAAGAGAACCACCTGCGCTGGGATTCGCTGGGTGAGTTCCTCGCCCTGGCGGTGTCGCTGGAAGACCTCGGCATCAAGGAGAACAACGCCCGTGCCAAGTTGCTGGCGAAGACCCTGGACGAGGCCACCGGCCGCCTGCTCGACGAGAACAAGTCGCCCTCGCGCCGCACCGGCGAGCTCGACAACCGCGGCAGCCAGTTCTACCTGTCGCTGTACTGGGCGCAGGCACTTGCCGCGCAGGGCGAGGACGCCGAACTGGCGGCCAAGTTCGCGCCGCTCGCCAAGGCGCTGGCCGACAACGAGCAGAAGATCGTCGAGGAGCTCAAGGTCGTGCAGGGCAAGGCGGTCGACATCGGCGGCTACTACCTGCCGGATGCCGCCAAGTGCGCCGCGGTGATGCGCCCCAGCGCCACCTTCAACGCAGTCATGGAAGCCGCTCGCGGCTGATCCCTGCGGGTCACGCAGCGGAAAACGCCAGGCATCGCCTGGCGTTTTTTTTCGCCTGCCGGACGGCGGGCGCAGGCCTGCCGCGCCCGCGCTGCGGCTGCGGCGGTGATCGGGTTTTGGCGCATAATCGACGGCGCAGTCGCATTGCGACCTGCGCTGGCTCCGGCACGAGGCGCCTCCGGCTTCCGTGCCGCCCACCCGGGGTCGCACGGGCGGACTGTCTGTCGTACACATGCCAACAAGGAGGGAGCACGTATGAGCGCATCCAAGATCACCGTACCGGCCGGCGGGCAAAGGATCGTGCCGGGCCAGCCGATTCCCGACAATCCCATCATCCCCTTCATCGAAGGCGACGGCATCGGCGTGGACATTACCCCGGTGATGATCCAGGTCATCGACGCCGCGGTGGACAAGGCCTACGGCGGCAGCCGGAAGATCCACTGGATGGAAGTCTATGCGGGGGAGAAGTCCACGCAGATCTACGGCCCCGACGAATGGCTGCCGAAGGAGACCTTCGACGCGCTGAAGGAGTTCTCCGTCTCCATCAAGGGCCCGATGACCACGCCGGTGGGCGGCGGCATCCGCTCGCTCAACGTGGCGCTGCGCCAGGAGCTGGACCTCTACCAGTGCGTGCGCCCGGTGCGCTACTTCAAGGGCGTGCCCAGCCCGCTGAAAAACCCCGAACTGACCGACATGGTGATCTTCCGCGAGAACACCGAGGACATCTACGCCGGCATCGAATGGCAGGCGCAGTCCGAGGGCGCGAAGAAGCTCATCGGCTTCCTGCAGAACGAGATGGGGGTGCGCAAGATCCGCTTCCCGGACACCTCCGGCATCGGCATCAAGCCGGTGTCCATCGAAGGCACCAGCCGCATCGTGCGTGCCGCGATCCGCTACGCGATCGACAACGACCGCAAGTCGGTCACCCTGGTGCACAAGGGCAACATCATGAAGTTCACCGAAGGCCTGTTCCGCGACACCGGCTACAGGCTGGCGCAGGAGGAGTTCGGCGCGCAGCCGATCGACGGCGGCCCGTGGTGCAGCTTCAAGAACCCGAACACCGGCCGCGAGATCGTCGTCAAGGACGCCATCGCGGATGCCTTCCTGCAGCAGATCCTGCTGCGCCCGGCCGAGTACGACGTGATCGCCACCCTCAACCTCAACGGCGACTACATTTCCGATGCGCTGGCCGCACAGGTCGGCGGCATCGGCATCGCCCCGGGGGCCAACATCTCGGACCACTACGCCTGCTTCGAGGCCACCCACGGCACCGCGCCCAAGTACGCCGGGCTGGACAAGGTGAACCCCGGCTCGCTGATCCTCTCGGCCGAGATGATGCTGCGCCACCTGGGCTGGAAGGAGGCCGCCGACCTGGTGATCAAGGGCATGGAGGCGGCCATTGCCGACAAGCAGGTCACCTACGACTTTGCCCGCCTGATGGAGGGTGCCAACGAGGTGTCGTGCTCGGCCTTCGGCGAGGCGATGATCGCGCGCATGTAGGTCGCGCGGCGTCCGCTGCCGGAAACGCGAAGCCCCCGCAAGCGGGGGCTTCGTGCTGTCTGCAGGCGGAGGTCCGGCTTCAGCCCGCGGCGATCAGGTGCTGCTCGGCGTAGGCCCGGTGGGCCGCTGCGGTCGCGCTGCCGGGGGCGACCGCATGGCCGACCGCCGGCAACACCTGCTCCAGCGCGCCGAGCGCGGCCATCACGTTCTCTTCGCGGCAGGAATGGCCCATCAGGCCGAAACGCCAGATCTTGCCGGCGAGCGGCCCGAGGCCGGCGCCGATCTCGACGGCGTGCTCCTGCAGCAGGGTGCGGCGCACGGTCAGATCGTCCACCCCATCCGGTATGCGCACCGCGTTCATCTGCGGCAGGCGCGCCTCTTCCGGCACCACGAAGGCCAGGCCTAGCGCCTCCAGTCCGGCCTTCAGTGCGGCGTGGTGGCGGCGGTGGCGCGCCCACGCATTCTCCAGGCCTTCCTCGGCGAGCAGGCGCAGGGCCTCGTGCAGGCCGTACAGGCTGTTGCCGGGCGCGGTGTGGTGATAGGTGCGCTGGGTGGCGCCCCAGTAGTCGAGCACCAGGGTGAGGTCCATGAACCAGCTCTGCACCTTGCTGCGCCGCGCGCGCACCTTGTCGATGGCGGCAGCGCTGAAGGTCGCGGGCGACAGGCCCGGGGTGCACGACAGGCATTTCTGGCTGCCGGAGTACACCGCGTCGGCGCCCCATTCGTCCACCTTGACCGGGCTGCCGCCCAGCGAGGTGACGGTGTCGACGATGCTCAGGCAGTTCGCGCGCCGCGCGATGGCGCACAGGGTGGCGGCGTCCGATTGCGCGCCGGTGGAGGTTTCGGCATGCACGAAGGCGACGATGCGTGCGTCCGGATGCGCCTTCAGGGCATCCTCGAGCTTCTGCGGGTCGACCGGCTTGCCCCATTCGTCCTCGACCACCACGGCCTTGCCGCCGCAGCGTTCGACGTTCTCGATCATGCGGCCGCCGAACACGCCGTTGCGGCACACCACGACCTTGTCGCCCGGCTCCACCAGGTTGACGAAGCAGGTTTCCATGCCCACCGAGCCCGGGCCGGAAAGCGGGAAGGTGAGCGGGTTGCCGGTCTGGAAGGCGTAGCGCAGCAGCGCCTTGAGCTCCTCCATCATGCCGACGAAGACCGGATCCATGTAGCCGACCACGGTCTGGCCGAGGGCGGCCATCACCCGCGGATGCAGGTCCGACGGACCGGGGCCGAGCAGGATGCGGCGCGGCGGATGAAAGGCGCCGATGGCGCGTTCGGGGATGGTGCTGGCAGTGTTCACGGCTCCTCCTGATCTTCTTGTGCGATGCAGGGGATCATAGCAGCCAGCCGGCGAGGCGTGCCGCACGTGATGCGGCACGCCATTCGGTCAGCGCTTCAGTGCGGGCTGCGCACGATCAGCACCGAGATTGCCACCTTGCGCACCAGGTTCTCCGCCACGCTGCCCAGCAGCAGACGCTGGAAGCCGCGCCGGCCGTGCGAGCCGACGATCAGCAGGTCGGCGCCGGAGTCGCTCACCGCCTTGGCGATCTGGTCCGCGGCATGCAGGTCCTCGGAGGCCATGAAGCGGCGCTTGGGCTTCAGCCCGGCCTCCTCGGCGCTGCGCACCGCTTCGTCCAGCGTGCTTTCGCCGCTGTCGAGCAGGGCATGCTGCATCTTCTTGGCGTCGGCCAGCGCCACGCCGTGGTTGGAGAAGGTCTGCAGCAGGGATTCATCCACCGCGTGGGCGATCTCCAGTTCGGCGCCGTGCAGCTTGGCCAGCGCGATGGCCTCTTCGAGCGCCTTCTTCGAGGTCTGGCTGTCGTCGATCGCGACCAGAATGTGCTTGTACATTACTGCTCCTTGGTGTTTGGGCGAGAGTCGGCGGCAAGCCTAGCATTGCTCAGGCGCCCCCGGCATCCGCGTTTTCCTGTAAGGCGCCTTGCCCGCCTTCCTGCAGCAGGAATTCGAGGAAGCTTGCCGCGGTCAGGCTGAGGCGCTTGCCGGCCAGGTGTACGGCGTGCCAGCGGCGCACCAGCGGAAAGCCGGCCACCGGTAGCTGGACGATGCGCCCGCTTTCGAGTTCCAGGCCAAGCCCGGAGCGCGACATCACCGACACCCCCAACCCGGCCATCACGCCGTGCTTGATCGCTTCGCTGGAGCCCAGCTCGATGTATACCTGCGCCTGCAGCCCGGCGTCGGCGAACAGGCGCTCGGTGGCGGCGCGCGTGCCCGAGCCGCGCTCGCGCATCAGGAAGCGTTCGGCGGCGAAGCGCGCCAGCGGAACGGAGGACTCGCGCGCCAGCGCATGGTCCGGGTGGGCGATCGGCACCAGCGGGTTCTCGAGGAAAGGATGCACGGTGAGCGGCAGCTGTTCCGGTACGCGGCCCATGATGACGAAGTCGTCCTCGTTGGCGGCGAGCCGCTCGATCACGCTGGCGCGGTTGGTCACCGTGAGCTGGGGCTGCACCTCGGGCCAGGCGCGCAGGAAGCGGCCGAGGAAGGCCGGCATGAAGTAGGTGGTGGAGGACACCGCCGCCACCTTGAGCGGGCCGGCCACCTTGCCCTTCATGTCGGCCACCGCGCCGGCCAGCGCGCGCAGGCGGCCGACCACGTCGCCCGCGGCGGCGAATACCTCCTCGCCGGCGCGGGTCAGGAAGAGCTTCTTGCCGACCTGCTCGAACAGCGGCAGGCCGATGCTGCCCTCCAGGC
>JAUVWV010000267.1 GCA_030603925.1 Thauera sp.
GGATCTGCCAGTTCGCGAAGCCGACGAAGGCCGGCATGATGGCGCCGAACACCATCACCAGGCCGTGCATGGTGGTGAGCTGGTTGAACAGTTCGGGTTGCACCACCTGCAGGCCGGGCTGGAACAGTTCCGCGCGGATCGTCAGCGCCATCACGCCCCCGGAGAGGAACATGATGAAGCTGAAGATCAGGTACATCGTGCCGATGTCCTTGTGATTGGTGGTGGTGATCCAGCGCATCAGCCCGCTGGGCGCGGGGTGATGATGGTGGTCGTGCAGCTGGTCCGGGGTGACGGCCGACATGCTGACTCCTCCTGCGTGTGATAGGGTCGCGCTGCGGACTCAGCCGCCGCGCGCGGCGGCGATGTCCGCCGGCTGCACGGCGTCGCCGCTGCTGTTGCTCCAGGTGTTGCGGGTGTAGGTGATGGCGGCGGCCAGTTCGGCATCCGACAGCAGGCCGGCGAAGGCGGCCATGGCGGTGCCCGGGCGACCCTTCATCACCACCTCGATCTGCCCGGCCGGCTCGCCCTGCACCAGGGCGGCACCGTCGAGCGGCGGGAAGGCGGGCGGCAGGCCCTTGCCGTCGGCCTGGTGACAGGCGGCGCAGTGGGTGGCCTAGACGCGCGCACCGCGTTCGACGAGCTCGGCCAGGGTGAATTCGCGCGCATCATCCTCGGCGCTGGCGGCGCTCGCCGCCTGCTGGCCGGCCACCCAGGCGGTGTAGGCCTCGGCGGACACCACGTGCACCTCGATCGGCATGAAGCCGTGGTCGCGCCCGCACAGTTCGGCGCAGTTGCCGCGGTAGATGCCTTCCTGGTCGGCGCGGAACCAGGTGTCGCGGATGAAGCCCGGAATCGCGTCCTGCTTCACCCCGAAGGCGGGAATCCACCAGGAGTGGATCACGTCCGCCGCGGTGGTGAGGATGCGCACCTTCTTGCCCACCGGCACCACCATCGGGTTGTCCACCTCCAGCAGGTAGGCCTCGCCCTTGGGGGCGGCGCCTTCGATCTGCTCGCGCGGGGTGGACATGTTGGAGACGAAGCGGATGCCTTCGCCCTCGCCCTGCAGGTAGTCGTAGCCCCACTTCCACTGGTAGCCGGTGGCCTTGATGGTGATGTCCGGGTCGGAGGTGTCCTTCATCTCGATCACCGTCCGCGTGGCCGGCCAGGCCATGCCCAGCAGGATCAGCACCGGCACCACCGTCCAGGCGATCTCCACCGTGGTGTTTTCGTGGAAGTTGGCGGCCTTTGCGCCGCGCGACTTGCGGTGGCGGAACACCGACCAGAACATCACGCCGAACACGCCGATGAAGATCACCAGGCAGATGATCAGCATCAGGGTGTGCAGGTCGTAGATCTGGCTGGCGACGTCGGTGACCGGTGGCTGGAGGTTGTAGCGGCTCTGCGCGAGCACGCCTCCGGAAGCGCCGAGGAAAAGCGTTGAACCTGCAATGCGAGCGGCAAGACCCATGTCCCAACCCCCATCGAATGCAGTTTCGGCAGGCAGCAGACGGACGATGGCCCTCGCCCTGCTTGGGGCGAGGCCGCTTCCAGGATGAGGCTGTTGGGGCTGGAGCGGGTGCCACGGGCGTCCGGCCGGCATGCCGGAACGATCCTCAAATGCGGTCCCCTGTTGTTTTTTGGATCGGGTGGCCGCCTGGTTGCGACGATCATGCCATAGCGGATTTGGCTGCCGCAAGCATGCTCTTTGAGAAAGATCAAACTAGTGCGGTGCACAATGTGATAAAGCGCACGTCATTCAAGGCGTAGCGCCGCAAAGCAAGGGTTTTCCCGCACGTCGGACTTTTGCATTGCGCGAGGCGCGGCGAGTGGCGCCGCGCCTCGCACCGTTGGCCATACTTGCGGGCGGAAGCATTGCTGCAAACGCTTTGCAGTTGATTTGGCGCAAAAACCACGTGCCTAAAGTGGGTTACGGTCCGCACGATCCCGTCGCCATGAGAAGTTCATGCCTCCGTCCAGTGCTGCCGTTTCCAGGTTGGGTGCCGTGCATGGCCGGCTGGCGCGACGCCTCACCGCAGCGGCGTTCGCTGGGCTGAGCGCGTTCGCAGTCCTGGGTGCGCTCGCCGGGCTGCTCGCCGGCTGGGCCGCGTGGCAGGGCTGGCAGGCCGGCCCCGGCAGCAGCGCAGCGGCATGGGGCGTGCTGGCGCTGGCCGTCCTGCTCGTCTTGCGCCACCTGCTGGCGCTCGTCCTCGTGCCCGCGCCGGGGCCGTGCGGCATCCATCTGTCGCGCGACGCGGCGGATGCGCTGCACTATCGCATCGACGAAGTCGCACGCCGCCTCGGCGTGCCGCGCGTCGACGGCGTGTGGATCACCGACGAGATGAACGCCGCGGTGCTGCAGCGCCCGCGCCTGGGCTGCTTCGGGCGCATCGAAACCCATCTGATGATCGGCCTGCCGCTCGCCCACAGCCTGTCGCGCAGGCAGTTCCTTGCGGTGCTGGCACACGAGTTCGGCCATCTGGCAGTACAGCGCCGTGGCCTCGGCGCCTTGGGCGCACATCTGCGCGCGTGGTGGCTGCGTGTGGCGGACGAGGCGGCCGAGCGCCATCCGGCGCTCGCCGACTGGCTCGACCGCCGCGTCCGTCGCTACACCCTGGGGATGCTGCGCCTGGCGCGCCTGGAAGAGTTCGAGGCCGACGCGGTGGCTGCGCGCCTGGTCGGGCGCCGCTTGCTCGGTGAGGCGCTGATCGAGGTGTCCGCCAAGGACCGCTTCCTGCGCGAGGACTACTGGCCGAAGGTGCTGGCGCAATGCGCCTCCGCGCCTGAGCCGCGCATCCGCCCGTTCCGCGAGATGGGGCTGGGCGTGGCCGCCGGTTTTCACGGTGGAAGCGTGCGCAGCGGCGGCTTCTGCTGCAGCGAGGGCGCCGATCCGGCGTCCCTGCATCCCACGCCGGTCGAGCGTCTGCGCGCCTTGCGGGTGCCGCCGGGCGACATGGTCGCACCCGGCCCTTCCGCGGCCAGCCACTACCTGTCTGCCCTCCTGCCCCACCTCGCCTGGGTGTTCGACCGCCATTGGTGGAAATGCGCCGGACGCAGCTGGCGCAAGGCCTACCGGCAGGCCCGCGAGGTGGATCGCGCGGCGGACTGATCGCCCTGCAGCGTCGCGCTGCGGAACTTGAGCGGGCACCGCCAAAGCGTTCCGTGCCGGGTAGGAGCGGGCTTGCCCGCGATGCGGAGTCGGTTTGGTCAGCGGTGGTGATCGCGGCCAAGGCCGCTCCAACAGCTCACCCCGGTGGGAGCGGCCTAGCGCGGCGCCGCCGTGCGCTTGGCGCGCGCCTGTTCGAGGAAGCCGCACAACTGCTCCGCGCCGTCGAGCAGGCGTGGGGTGTGGCGCTGGATCAGTTGCGGCGGGATGAAGTAGAGGTTGCCCGCCTGTGCAGCACTCAGTCCGGACCAGTTCTTCCACTGGTCCAGCCAGTCCGGGCGCGCCTCGCCCATGCCGCTGGCGACCACCGCCTCGGGGTTGGCGGCGAGCACCGCTTCCACGCCTATCGTCGGGGCGAGCTGCGGCAGCCCGGCGAACACGTTCTCCCCGCCGCACAGACGGATCGCGTCGGAGATCAGGTGCTCGCCGTTGATCGTCATCAGCGGGCGGTCCCAGATCTGGTAGAACATGCGCACCGGCGGGCGGGCGCGGTAGCGTGCGGCCAGCGCATCGCGCCGTGCGCGGAAGGCGTCGGCGGCGGCCTTTGCCGTGTCTTCGGTGCCGGCCAGGCGGCCGACCGTCTCGAGGCTGTGGGCCACGTCGTCCAGCTTGCGCACTTCGCTGATGAACAGCGGAATGCCGAGTGCGCGCAGCTTGTCCAGATTGACCGCGCGGTTGCCGCTCGACCAGGCGAGCACCAGGTCCGGGCGCAGCCGGGCGACCGCCTCCAGGTCGACGTTGTTGAAGCTGCCGACCTGCGGCAGGCGGGTGGCCGCTTCGGGATAGTCGCTGTAGTTCACCACGCCCACCACCTTGTCGCCCGCGCCGGCGGCGAACAGCACCTCGGTCAGGTGGGGCGCCAGGCTGACGATGCGCTCGGCTGCGCGCGGCAGGACGACTTCGTGCCCGCTGTCGTCGGTCAGGCGCAGCTCGGCGGCGCCGAGCGGGGCGGCGCACAGCAGGGCAATGCCGAGGGCGCCGAGGGCGAAGCGGACGTGCATGGGTTCGTTCCTTGTGGTGTTGCCGGAGAGGGCTGGTCGGGCGTCGGGTCCGGGTCGTTTGCCAGCGTGCGCAGCGCGGCGGCCAGGCGTTGCCAGCCCGCCTCGTCGGGCGGCAGGCCGAAGCGCAAGGCGGCAGGGCGTTCGAACAGGCGCACCAGGATGCCCTGGCGGGCGAGGGCCTCGTGCAGCCGTGCGGCCTGCGGATGCTGCAGCCACTGGAACAGCGCGCTGCCCGACGGGCTGCTGCCCGGCAGGTGGTCGCGCAACAGCCCGGCCAGGCGTGCGCCCGCGGCGGCCAGATCGCGCCGCGTTGCGCGCTGCCAGGCGCAGTCGGCGAGCGCGGCGCGTGCCGCGTGGCGCGCCGGGCCGCTGAGTGCCCAGGGGCCGAGTCGTGGGGCCCCGCGTGGGCGCCGCGCCCCCCGGGCGCGGGCGCACCC
>JAUVWV010000281.1 GCA_030603925.1 Thauera sp.
ATGTGGCGCGGCTCGATGACCTTCGAAACCCCCATGCTGTGGGCGGTGGGCTTCATCTTCGTGTTCACCATGGGCGGCTTCACCGGGCTGATCTGCGCCATCGCGCCGATCGACATCCAGGTGCAGGACACCTACTACGTGGTGGCCCACTTCCACTACGTGCTGGTGGCCGGCAGCCTGTTCGCGCTGTTCGCCGGGGCCTACTACTGGCTGCCGAAATGGACCGGCATCATGCCCAGCGAAAGCATCGGCAAGCTGCACTTCTGGTGCTCCATGGTGTTCTTCAACATCACCTTCTTCCCGATGCACTTCCTCGGCCTGGCCGGCATGCCGCGCCGCATTCCTGACTATGCGCTGCAGTTCGCCGACTTCAACGCCATGGCCTCGGTGGGCGCCTTCGGCTTCGGCCTGTCGCAGCTGATCTTCCTGTGGGCAGTGGTGCGCTGCGCGCGCGGCATCGGCGAGCGCGCCACTGCCAAGCCCTGGGAGGGCGCCGAAGGGCTGGAATGGACGGTGCCCTCGCCCGCGCCGCACCACACCTTCGAAACCGCGCCGGTACTGAGGTAGGCCCGCCATGACCCGCCCGCTGCCCGATCCCGCCCGGCGCCGCGGCGCCAATATCCGCTCGGGCCTGCTGCTGGCGGCGCTGGCGCTGTTCTTCTTCCTGGTGGTGATCGTCAAGACGGGAGTGCTCGGATCATGAACGCACATGCCACGGAAAACCGCCGCCTGCTGGTCCGCCTGGTGATCTCGGCGGTGGTGATGTTCGGCTTCGGCTTCGTGCTGGTACCGTTCTACGAAAAGATCTGCGAAGTCACCGGCATCAACAACCTGCTCAAGCCGGATGTCGTCGCCGCCAACACCCAGGTGGACGAATCGCGCTGGATCACCGTGCAGTTCGACTCCAACGTGCACGACCTGCCCTGGCGCTTCAGCCCGCTGCAGCAGTCGGTGCGGGTGCACCCGGGCGAACTGGTCCAGGTCGCCTATGAGGTGACCAACACGCGCGACTTCGCGGTGGCCGGACAGGCGGTACCGAGCTACGGCCCGCAGCTCGCCGGCCAGTACTTCCGCAAGATGGATTGCTTCTGCTTTACCCAGCAAACCCTGGCGCCGGGCGAGAAGCGCACCATGCCGGTGGTGTTCGTGGTCGATCCGGCCCTGCCGGCAGACGTAAACACCATCACCTTGTCCTACACCTTCTTCGAGATTGCCGGGCGGCGCATCTCGGCCCTCGCCGGGGGGCCGGACGGCCGCTCATGAACACGGAACCGGCGCCGCGCCCGCGTGCCGGCTTTCTCGCCACGATGAAGGCGGTGTTGTGGTCCTTCATCGGCATCCGCCGGCGCCGCGACTACCGGCAGGACGCCGAGTCGCTGGATCCGCGGGCGGTGGTGGTGGCCGGGGTGCTGGGCGGAGTGATCTTCGTGCTGGTGCTGGTCGCGGTGGTGAACTGGATCGTGCCCTGAGGCGGCCGCGGATTGCGCTGCACGCCATCCAGGCTACGGATGGGCGCCTACGTAGCCCGGATGGAGGCCGCAGGCCGGAAGCCGGGAGCTGCCGCAGAAGGAAAAAGGAGACTCGCAAATGACCGAGACACTGGAAAAATACTTCGTCCCCGAACCGTCGAAGTACCCGATCTTCGGCTCCGTCGCCCTGCTGCTGTTCGGCGGCGGCGCGGTGATGTGGCTCAACAAGGTGGGCGCCGGGCCGTGGGTGTTCTTCCTCGGCATCGCGATCCTGGTCTACATGCTGTTCGGCTGGTTCGGCCAGGTGGTGCGCGAGTCCGAAACCGGCAAGTACGGCCGCCAGGTGGACAAGTCCTTCCGCTGGTCGATGGGCTGGTTCATCTTCTCCGAGGTGATGTTTTTCGCCGCCTTCTTCGGCGCGCTGTTCTACGCCCGCGTGCTGGCCGTGCCCTCGCTCGCCAGCGGCGACAACGAGGCCCTGCTCTGGCAGGGCTTCGCCGCCGCCTGGCCGACCGCCGGCCCACACGCCATCGACGAATTCACCCCGATGGGCGCCTGGGGCATCCCGGCGCTCAACACCCTGATCCTGCTCACCTCCGGCGCCACCCTCACCTGGGCGCACTACGGCCTGCTGAAGAACAACCGCGGCCAGCTCAAGCTCGGCCTGGCGCTCACCATCGCGCTGGGCGCGATCTTCCTCGGCTTCCAGATCTACGAATACCTGCACGCCTACGCCGACCTCAACCTGCGGCTGGATTCGGGCATCTACGGCTCCACCTTCTTCATGCTCACCGGCTTCCACGGCCTGCACGTGACCATCGGCGCGATCATGCTCACGGTGATGCTGTTCCGCGTGATGGCCGGGCACTTCAGCGCCGAGCACCACTTCGCCTTCGAGGCCACCGCCTGGTACTGGCACTTCGTCGACGTGGTGTGGCTGATGCTCTTCGTCGTGGTGTATTGGCTGTGAGGAGGAAACCGAAAGCCCCGGATTCCGGCCTTCGGCCTCCATCCAGGCTACGGCCCGTAGCCCGGATGAAGCGCAGCGCAATCCGGGAGCGGCGACCGGAACACCCCCTTACAGCTTGCCGGTGATCAGGCCCGAGGCATAGCCCACGATGAGCAGCACGAACAAGGTGATCGACAGCCCCACCCGCAGCGCCAGCGCGCGCGCGGTGCGCTGGCCGCCCTTGTCGCGCAGCAGGAAACCCAGCGCCGACAGCAGGCTGCCGACGATCAGCACGAGAAACACCACGACGACGATGCGCATCAGCGGCCTCCAGGGCGGTTTCAGGCAGTTTAGCGCCATCGCCGCGCCCTTGCTGGCCGGGCTGGCGGTGGTGCTGCTCACCGTGCAACTGGGCCAGTGGCAGCTGCGCCGCGCAGCGGACAAGACTGCCCTGCAGCACACCATCGAAGCGCGCATCGCCCAGCCCGCGGTGCCGCTGCACGGCGACGACCCGCCCGAGTGGACGCCGCTCAGCCTGCAGGGGCAGTGGCACCCCACGCAGTTGCTCTACCTCGACAACCGCATCCACCAGGGGCGCGCCGGCTACCACGTCTATGCCCCTTTCCTGGATCAGGACAGCGGCCGCTGGGTGATGGTGGCGCGCGGCTGGATTGCCGCCGGCGCCGATCGCACGCAGCTCCCGGCGCTCGCCAACCCGGCAGGCCCGGCCGTGCTCACCGGCCATGTCCGCCTGCCCGGCGCAAGCTACACGCTGGCCGGCAACGGCGCGGACGGCGCACGCTGGCAGACGGTGGACCTCGCCGCCTGGCGCCTCGCCACCGGCCTGCCCCTCGCGGACTTCACCCTGCAGCAGAGCGGCGCTGCGGCCGACGGCCTGCTGCGCGACTGGCCACGCCCGGACGCCGGCATCGAACGCCACCGCGCCTACGCCCTGCAATGGTTCGCCCTCGCCACCCTGGCCGCCGCGCTGTGCGCCGGCTACCTGTGGCACCTGCTACGGAGACGCCCCGCATGAGCGGCACCACCCTCACCGAACCGGGCAGCTGCGCCCCGCCGATCGACCGCGCACGCGGCCGCCGCACCCTGCTGCTGCTCGCCCTGGTCTGCGTGCTGCCGGTGGCGGCCTCCTACCTGACCTACTATGTCTGGCAGCCCAGCGGGCGGGTGAACTACGGCGAACTGATCACCCCCACCCCCCTGCCGGACGGCACGCTGCCGGGTGCCCCCGGGCAGGCGCCACTCAGCCGTGAGGCCCTGAACGGGCGCTGGACGCTGCTCTACGCCGGCCCGCCGGAGTGCCCTGCGGCCTGCGAGGCGGCGCTGTTCACCATGCGGCAGGCCCGCCTGGCGCAGGGCAAGGAGCTGGAACGGGTCGCACGCGCCTGGCTGGTGAACGGCACGGCGTCCGCCGTGCAGTTGCCCGCAGACCGCGTGGAGGGCGTGCAGCTGGGCCATGTCGACCCCGCGGCCGGCGCGCCCTGGCTGGCCGCCCTGCCCGGCGCGCCGGCCGGCACCCACCTGTACCTGATCGATCCGCTCGGCAACGTGATGATGCGCTTCCCCCCGCAGGCCGACATCAAGCGCGTCGCCAAGGATCTGCAACGCCTGCTGAAGTACTCGGCCCTCGGGAGGTAAGGCATGACCCTCTACCGCCGGCTGATCCTCCTCGCCCTGCTGCTCACCGGGGTGGTGATCGTCTTCGGCGCCTACGTGCGCCTGGCCGACGCCGGCCTGGGCTGCCCGG
>JAUVWV010000278.1 GCA_030603925.1 Thauera sp.
AGGAGATCGAAGCCATGCGGGTGGACGACGTCGTGCACACCCCGTGGCGCCTCGCCTGCCAGCTGATCGTGCGCGACGAGGATCTGCACGTCGAGTACTGAGCACCAACCGGTCCGGTGCCGCCCGCACGCGGCGCCGGCCGGCAACAACATGGGAGTCCCGAACATGCTCGCGCCTCTGACCCACCGCCCTTCGCCCGCCCGCCTCGCGCTGCAGGCGCATCTGATGGCGCACGCCGCCGGCACGCCCAATGACGAACTGCTGGCCCATCTGATCGCCGGCTGGACCCTCGGTGACGGCATGCTGCCGGCCGACCTCGGCCTGGGCGCCGAACGCTTCGCCGCGCTCATCGCCCGCCACTTCCCCGGTCTCACCTGGCGCCCCAAGGCAGATCTCGCCCCGCGTCCCGAGCTGTTCCCGGAATTCGCAGACCTGCTCGGCTTCCTCGCCGGCGAAGCCGATGCCGCGGTGCCCGGCGCCGACGACATGGCCCTCATCGTCGCCACCGCCTGCATGGGCGCCGACCACCTGTGGCAGGACCTCGGCCTGCCCTCGCGGCGCGAACTCTCGCAACTGGTCGCGCTCAATTTCCCGGCGCTGGCCGCGGCCAACACGCGCGACATGAAGTGGAAGAAATTCCTCTACCGCGAGCTGTGCCAGCGCGAAGGCATCTACGTCTGCGCCTCGCCCAGCTGCGAGGCCTGCAACGACTTCGCGGTGTGCTTCGGCCCGGAGGTCTGAGTGACCGGCGCCCTCGCTAGTGTAGTGATGCACACCAAATGGCACTTAAGTTGGCATCACCAGTGCGTTCCGGCGACAAGGCGTGAAGCTCCGCGCAATGCCGCTCGGGAGGAGCGTAGGAGCGGCCTTGGCCGCGATGCGGCGGTCGGTTCGGCGCAGGCCGCGATCGCGGCCAAGGCCGCTCCTACCGGCGATGTCGAGCAGTGTCTCATCGAGAATGCACCACTGCACTAGCCCCGTTCGGGCCGGCGCGGCCTCTCAAGGGGATGAGTCCGGCCCCGACGACGCCCTGCCGCCCGACCCCGCCCGGCTCATCGACCGCGCCTGCGGCGCCATGCTGGGCCTGGCCATCGGCGACGCGCTCGGCGCCACCGTCGAATTCATGACGCCGCGCGAGATCGCCGCGCAGTACGGCGTGCACAAGCGCATCATCGGCGGCGGCTGGCTGCGCCTGCCCGCGGGCGAAGTCACCGACGACACCACCATGACTTTCGCCTTGGCCTCCGCCTGGCTCGCCGCCGGCGGCCCGCCCAGCGCGCTGCAATGCGCGGAAGCCTTCGACGCCTGGATGCGCGCCAAGCCGGTGGATATCGGCAACACCGTGCGCCGCGGCATCCTGCGCTGGCGCCTGCACGGCACCACCGAAGCCCCGCAATCCAGCGACGCCGGCAACGGCGGCGCCATGCGCTGCCTGCCCGTCGCGCTCGCCACCTTCGGCGCGGCCGAAGAACACATCGCCGCCGCCGCCCTCACCCAGGCCCGCGTCACCCACCACAACCAGCTCACCGACACCGCCACCATCGCCGTCGTCCGCATGGTGCACGCCGCACTGGCCGGCCGCGGCCTGGGCGGCGTGCTCAACGTCGCCCACGCGCTGGCCGCCGACCACCCCGACTTCGCCTTCCGCTCCAAGCGCTGCGACAACCCCACCGGCTATATCGTCGATACCCTGCGCGCCGTCTGCCAGGCCATCGACACCAACGACGGCTTCGCCGCCGTGCTCACCGACGTGGTCAACCGCGGCGGGGACGCCGACACCACCGGCGCGATTGCCGGCATGGTGATGGGGGCGCTGGTAGGGGAGTCGGGGTTGCCGCCTGAGTGGCGGCGGGCGGTGAAGGTGGAGGTGCGGCGGGAGGCGGTGCGGCTGGCGTGCGAGGTGATCGAACTGGCGCCGGTCATGCGAGCTACAGGCGGACGCGATTAGCGGGTTCCTTCCCCTTCAAGGGGGCGGAGGTGGGGTGACGTTCTCGAGCAATTAACGTAGCGGTGAGGGGCGGCTATACCGCTCGACCGCCATGTTAGGCGCTCCGTTTTGCGGAAGCGCTGGAGCGCGCCTTTTGATTCCACGGCAGATCATACTGAGACTTCGAATTGAGATTGATGAGCTCTTCTTCGACAGCGAGGCGCATCGAGTCAGGCTCCACGTGAATGGCAGTAACGCCAACTTCGGCGCCTGACTCAATCACAGCGCGGACCTGTGCAAGTTTCGATTGCGTCCCCTTAGGGGTTGAGAAGAGGTGTTGCTTTACTCGACCCCACCCGTTCTTGGTGCTGCGCTGACCGATATACATGAGCCGCCAGGTAGACCTGGTGTCGGCTCTTACCCATAGGGCGTATACGTTGATAGGGGTTCCGCCTAAGCTCTCCGGGAGCTTGTTGGACTCAAGTGCGACACGGTCTTGATATGTAATCAACGTTGGGGGGCTTCCAACAAGCGCGCATTGGCACTGGGCAATCAACTCGGTAATTTCGAAGCGATGGGATGCCATAACAGTTGTAGTAGATGGAATGAGCCGGAAGCTGAGTAGACGGATTCCGTATACCACTCAAACTGAGGAAGAAGCCGTCTCACTTTCCGAACGTCATTCATGTATGACGTGACGGTATCCACCGCCTTTCGCGGTGTCAATCGCCGCTCCGTGGCATCTATTGCCCTTCGGGCATGACCCAGCGTGAGCATACATGCCGTCGCGGTTGGTTCGACGTGAGGTATCGAAATGCGATACTTGATATCGGAGTGCTGCAGAAAAGTGCATCGATGACTATCCTGCACGCATCCTCATCACCGCACCGTCCCCACCGCCATGAGCACTTCCGCCGATCTCGTCGCCGCCCTCAAGTCCGAGCTGCGCGACGCCCGTATCACCTACGCCGAACTGGCCGGCCGCATCGGGCTCGCCGAGTCTTCCGTGAAGCGCATGTTTGCGCGCGGCGGCGACATGCCGCTCTCCCGCGTCGATGAAGTCTGCCGCGTGCTCGGGTTGGACTTTGCCGATCTGGCCCGCCGCGTCGCCGACCGCCAGCCGCTGCTCGCCGAACTCACGCTGGAGCAGGAGCAGACGGTGGTGGCCGACCGCCGGCTGCTGCTGGTGGCGATCTGCTGCATGAGCCAGTGGAGCGCGGAGCAGATCGTCGCCACCTACCGCATGGACGCGGCCGAATGCACCGGCCACCTGCTGCGCCTGGACCGCCTGGGCATCATCGAGCTGCGCCCGCTCAACCGCTACCGCCTGCGCGTGGCCAAGGGCTTCCGCTGGCGCGCGCATGGGCCGGTGATGAGTTACTTCCGCGGCGAGGTGCTGGATGACTACTTCGCCGGCGGGTTCGATGGCGAGGCGGAGATGCTGACGGTGGTGCATGGGCAGATCGGGGCGGGGCTGGCGAACAGTTTTCGCGAGCGCCTGGCGCGCATCGGCGAGGACTTTGCCCATCAGCACATCGTCGATCAAAAGCTGCCCGCCGCGCAGCGTCGGCCGTATACCTTGGTGATCGCGATGCGCTCGTGGCTGATGGCCGCCTTCCGTGACATGAAGCGCGAGGACGTCGCCTGGCCGGACGCCGAGTAAGCCCATTCCCCTTCCGCATACGAATGCCCATCTGAACGGAGCCGGAACATGTTCCGCACCCTGATCAAGTCCCTCCTGCGCAGCATCGCCCGCGTGCTTTTCCGCGTGCGCCTCGAAGGCCGCATGCCGGCGCCCAGCGACCGCCTGCTGGTCATCGCCAATCACGAGTCCTTTCTCGACGGCCTGCTGCTGGGCCTCTTCCTGCCGCTCAACCCGGTGTTCGTCGTGCACACCACGGTGGCGAAGAACTTCTGGTTCCGCCTGGTGCTGATGCTGGTCGACCACCTCGCGGTGGATCCCACCAGCCCGATGGCGATGAAGCGCGTTGTGCGGCTGATCGAATCCGGCCGTCCGGTGGTGATCTTCCCGGAAGGGCGCATCACCACCACCGGCAGCCTGATGAAGACCTACGACGGCCCGGCCTTCGTGGCTGCGCGTACCGGCGCCACGCTGCTGCCGGTGCGCATCGACGGCGCGGCGCGCACCTACTTTTCCCGCCTGGGCGGGCGCTATCCGCGCCATCTACTGCCGCAGATCAACCTGTTCATCCAGCCCACCACGCGCATCGACATGCCCGCCGCGCCCACCGCGCGCGAGCGCCGGCGCAAGGCGGGGGAGGCGATGCGCCGGGTGATGCAGGAGATGATTTTCGCCACCCGCCCGCAGCAGACCCTGTTCGAAGCCCTGCTCGACGCTGCCGCCATCCACGGCAGCAAGCGCCGACTGGTGG
>JAUVWV010000084.1 GCA_030603925.1 Thauera sp.
GAATGCTGCGCGGCTGCCACCCCCTGCCGCTCGCCCCGGCCGCCATCGCTGCGGCGCCCCGCCGATGATCCGCGCCAACCTGCTCAAGGCCCTGCTCGGCCTGCTGTTGCTGCTCGTGGCGATCGCCGTGCTGGGCATCCTGTTCGACGACGAAATGGCGGCCGCCACCAACTGGCTGGTGGCACGCATCGGTTTCGCCGGGATGTGCCTGATCCTGCTGGTCACCGACACCCTGGTGACCCCCTTTCCGCCCGACATCCTGCTGGTGCTGATCGCCAAGAGCGAACTGTCCGCGGACTGGCCGCGCTACGTGCTGATCCTCGGCATCGTCTCGGTAGGCGGCGGCATGCTGGGCTGGGCGATCGGCCGCTGGCTGGGCCATCGGCCGGCGGTCGCGGCGCTGTTCGGCGAGTTCAAGGACGAACACCGCAGCTTCATCCGCAAGTACGGCTTCTGGGCGGTGGTGCTGGGCTCGATCACCCCGCTGCCGTTCTCGGTGACCTGCTGGAGCGCGGGCATCATGGCGCTGCGCTGGCAGACCGTGCTGGCCGCTGCACTGCTGTTCCGCATCCCGCGCTTCTTCGTGTACTACCTGCTGATCGCCTATAGCGGGGAGATCGGCCGCCTGTTCGGCTGAACGGTCGCCGTCGCGGGAGTAGAATCGCCGCCATGCGACGCGCCGCCTCCCTCCCCCTGCCTGCCGACGAACCCGCCCAGCGGCGCGACTGGCAGACGCTGAAGAGCCTCCTGCCCTATCTGTGGGCCTACAAGGGCCGGGTGCTGTTCGCCCTGTTCTGCCTGGTGGCGGCGAAGGGCGCCAACGTCTCGGTGCCTCTGGTCTTCAAGCAGCTGATCGACACCCTGGGGCTGACCACGGCGCAGGCCTACGTGGTAGTGCCCGCCGCGCTGCTGCTGGCCTACGGCGTGCTGCGCTTCTCATCTTCGCTGTTTACCGAGCTGCGCGAGTTCGTCTTCGTGCGCGTCACCCAGCAGGCGGTACGGGAAATCACCCTGCAGGTGTTCCGCCACCTGCATGCGCTGAGCCTGCGCTTCCATCTGGAACGCCAGACCGGCGGACTGACCCGCGACATCGAACGCGGCACCCGCTCGATCAACTCGCTGATCAGCTACACCCTGTACTCCATCCTTCCCACCCTGGTGGAGATCGCCCTGGTGATCGGCATCCTGCTGTACAGCTACGACAGCATCTTCGCGCTGATCACCAGCGTTACCCTCGCCGCCTACATCACCTTCACCGTCAAGGTCACCAACTGGCGCACCGCGCTGCGCCGGCGCGCCAACGAGCTCGATTCGGCCGCCAACTCGCGCGCCATCGACAGCCTGCTCAACTTCGAGACGGTGAAGTACTTCAACAACGAAGCCTACGAGGCCGCGCGCTACGACGAGCAGCTGAAGAAGTGGATCCACGCGCAGACCGTGAACCAGCAGTCGCTCTCGCTGCTCAACCTGGGCCAGGCGGTGATCATTGCGGTCGGCGTCACCGCGATGATGTGGCAGGCCGCCCTCCGGGTGGCCGACGGCAGCATGACCATCGGCGACATCGTGCTGGTCAATGCCTTCATGCTGCAGCTTTCCATCCCGCTCAACTTCCTCGGCGTGATGTACCGCGAACTGCGCCAGGCCCTGGCCGACATCGAACGCATGTTCGGCCTGCTGCAGGTGAACCAGGAAGTGGCCGATGCGCCCGGCGCGCTGGTGCTGCAGCCCGAGCAGGCGGCGCTGAGCTTCGACGCGGTGCAGTTCGCCTACGACCCCAAGCGCACCATCCTGCACGGCGTCAGCTTCGCGGTGCCGGCCGGGCACACCGTGGCGGTGGTGGGCCACTCGGGCTCCGGCAAGTCCACCCTGGCCCGCCTGCTGTACCGCTTCTACGACGTGCAGGGCGGTGCCATCCGGATCAACGGCCACGACATCCGCGAACTCACCCAGTCCAGCCTGCGCGCGGCGGTCGGCATCGTGCCGCAGGACACGGTGCTGTTCAACGACACCCTGTACTACAACATTCAATACGGCCGGCCCGAGGCCAGCCGTGCGGAGGTCGAGGCAGCGGCCGGGGCCGCCCAGCTCACCGACTTCATCGCCCGCCTGCCCGAGGGCTACGAGACCCGCGTCGGCGAGCGCGGCCTGAAGCTGTCGGGCGGCGAGAAGCAGCGCGTGGCCATCGCCCGTGCGCTGCTGAAGAATCCGGCGATCCTGATCTTCGACGAAGCCACCTCGGCGCTCGACTCGAAGACCGAGAAGGCCATCCAGGCGCAGCTCGAACTGGCCGCCAGCGGACGCACCGCGCTGGTCATCGCGCACCGCCTGTCCACCGTGATGAACGCCGACGAGATCATCGTGCTCGACCAGGGCCGCATCGTCGAGCGCGGCACCCATGCCGAACTGCTCGCGCACGGCGCCCACTACGCGCGCATGTGGGCGCTGCAGCAACAGGAAGCGGAACAGGCAGGCGGCGCCTGAGTACGGCGCCCGGATACGGCCGCCGGGCATCCACCGCGCACCGGCCGGGCCGGGCGCGGCCACCCGCCAACACGCGAACTCAGCCCGGCGTGCCCACCCGCCAGCCGCCTGCACCGCCCCCCTTGACCTGGTACATCGCACGGTCGGCAACCCGCACCAGCGCATCGAGCGATTCGCCGTGCTGCGGGTACAGGCCGATCCCGATGCTGGCGCCGATGCGCAAGGGTTCGCCCTGCCAGACCATGGGCATGCCCAGCGCCTCCAGCACCTTCTCCGCCACCTTCTCGGCGTCGTCCAGGGTACCCATGCGGCCGAGCAGGATGGCGAATTCGTCGCCGCCCACCCGCGCAACGGTGTCGCTCTGGCGCACCTCCTGCAGCAACTGGGCCGCCACGTGGCGCAGCATGCGGTCGCCCACCTCGTGGCCGTAGCGGTCATTGAGCGGCTTGAAACCGTCCAGGTCGAAGTACAGCAGCGCCATGCCGTGCCCCTCACGGCGCGCCAGCGCCGCCCCCTGCTCGAAGCGGCTGGCCAGCAGCACCCGGTTGGCCAGCCCGGTCAGGCTGTCGTGCAGCGCCAGGTACTGCACGTGCCGCTCGGTGGCGCGCCGTTCGGTAATGTCGGAGAAGATCGCCACGCGCTGGGTGAGCACGCCGCTCTCGTCGCGCACCGCGGTGACCGACAGCGCGATGACGTAAGGCTCGCCGCCGTTGCGCAGCGCCTCGACCTCGCCCTGCCAGAAATCCGTCTCGCACAGGGCCGCCCACAGCCCGGCCAGCACGCCGGCCGGCGCGCCCTCCCCGGCAAACGGATCGCGCCGCGAACCGAGCAGCTCTGCGGCCGTATAGCCGGTGATGCGGCTGAAGGCCGGGTTCACTGCCTGGATGCGCCCGCCGTCGTCGAACACCACGATGCCTTCGCCGCTGCGCTCGAACATGCGCGCCGCAACCTCCAGGCGCGCCTCCAGGCGCTTGCGCTCGGTGACGTCCACCATCACCCCCACGGTACCCGCCACCGCACCTGCCGGGTCGCGGTGCAGCGCCGCACGCACCATCACGTCACGCACCCGCCCCTCGCGGTCGACGACGCGGAAGGCCTCGTCGTAGGCCCCGCCCTGCGAGGCGATGAACTCGCTGCAGCGCCTCAGTGCGCGCTGCGCGTCGTCCGGGTGGAGCAGCGAACTCCACGGGCGCCCCAGGCAGCTCTCCGGCGTCCGTCCGCTCAGGCGGCTCCAGCCCGGGCTCAGATAGGTCACGCGCTGCTGCGCGTCGGTGCGGAACAGCACGTCCTGCAGCTGCTCGGCCATCTCGCGATGGAGTTGCTCGGACTCGGCCAGGCGGTGGTGCAGGCGGTGCAGGCGCAGCACCAGGGTCATGGTCAGCAGGGCGAGCAGCAGGGCCACCGCATGTGCCCCCCACACCATCCGCGCCGGCCCTGCGGGAGCCTCGTGCGGCAGCGCGGCCATGCGCCAGCTGCCGTCGAGCACGCGGATGTCGAGCTGGAAGGCCTCGGGCTCGTCGAACACCGCCGCGTCGCCCCAGAACACCGCGCCGCGCTCGCCCAGGCCGTCCACCCCGCGCAGGCCGATGCGGTAGGGCAGGCCGCCGTTGTGCAGGCCGGCCTCGCGCAGCAGGCCGTCGAAATCCACCGGCGTGCTCATCAGCCCCCAGTACGGGCCGCTGCGCGGCGGTGCGTCCGGCGCATTGAGATAGATCGGCACCCGGTGGATGAGTGCGCGCCCGCCCTGCACCAGCTCCACCGGTCCGGCCAGCACCGCGCGTTTTCGCTCGATCATGAGCCGCGTTGCCGCCCCCTGCACCGGGTGGTTGAGCAGATCCAGGCCGAGCGCGGCCTCGTTGCCCTGCAGCGGGTACACCATGCTGATGACGTTGTCCGGGGCGAGCGTCAGGTTGCGCAGCAGGGAACGCTCCGCCATCAGCTCGCGCGCATGCCGCTGAAACTGTTCCTCGGTAATGCCGCCACGCGTGGCGACCTCGGCCACCAGGCCGGCGGTCAGGTTTACCGCGCCGTTGATCGAACCTTCGAGGCGTGCGCGCACGCCGCCGAGTTCGCTCAGCCGCTCCGCACGCCAACGCTCCTGCATGCTCGCGCTCGCCAGCGAGCCGACCAGGACGACCAGCCCGGCCGCAGCCAGCCCGACCACCAGCAGGACGGCAAGACCCAGCGACTGGCGCGACGCATTGCCCATCACGTTTCCGTTTTTATTGCGACGCCGCATTGTAGGCACGTAAACGTCGGAACAGGCACGGAATTCGGCCACACCCTGCGCCATCCGCTAAACTCGGGAAGCGGCACCGGCAGTGCGCTGTTCCGGCATCCGCCGGTCCGCCGACAACAAGACGCAGGCGTCGGGCGCTCGCCCTGCGCCCGCCCACGGAGGAGACCGAATCATGAACAGACCCACCCGCCTGGAGCACGACCTGCTCGGCGACCGCGAAGTGCCGGCCGACGCTTACTGGGGCATCCACACCCTGCGCGCACTGGAGAACTACCCGATCACCGGCAAGTCCATCGGCTCCTACCCGGAGCTGATCAAGGCCCTGGCGCTGGTCAAGCAGGCCGCCGCACGGGCCAACAACAAGCTCGGTCAGCTCGACGCCACCCGTCACCAGGCCATCGAGGCGGCCTGCCGCGAGATCGCCGAGGGCCGCCTGCACAACCAGTTCGTGGTGGACGTGATCCAGGGCGGCGCCGGCACCTCGACCAACATGAACGCCAACGAGGTGATCGCCAACCTCGCCCTGGAGAAGCTCGGCTGGCCCAAGGGCCACTACAAGGAGCTGCACCCGATCAACCACGTCAACATGAGCCAGAGCACCAATGACGTGTATCCCACGGCCTTGAAGCTCGCCGTGGTGTTCGCCATCCAGGGCCTGCTGGATGCCATGGAGACCCTGCGCGAAGCCTTCGCCGCCAAGGCCGCCGAGTTTGCCGACGTGCTCAAGATCGGCCGCACCCAGCTGCAGGATGCGGTGCCGATGACGCTCGGCCAGGAGTTCTCCACCTACGCGGTGATGATGGGCGAGGACACCGCCCGCCTGCGCGAGGCGATCGCGCTGATCCAGGAGATCAACCTGGGCGCCACCGCCATCGGCACCGGCATCAACACCGACATCCGCTACGCCAAGATGGCCACCGAGTTCCTCGCCGAACTGGCCGGCGTGCGCCTGGTGCCGGCCGAAAACCTCATCGAGGCCACCCAGGACACCGGTTCCTTCGTGCAGCTCTCCGGGGTGCTCAAGCGCATCGCCTGCAAGCTCTCCAAGATGTGCAACGACCTGCGCCTGCTGTCCTCCGGTCCGCAGGCCGGCTTCAACGAGATCAACCTGCCCGAACGCGCCGCCGGGTCGAGCATCATGCCGGGCAAGGTCAACCCGATCATCCCGGAAGTGGTGAACCAGATCGCCTTCGAAGTCATCGGCAACGACGTCACCATCACCATGGCCTCGGAAGGCGGCCAGCTGCAGCTCAACGCCTTCGAACCGATCATCGGCCACTCGCTGTTCAAGAGCATCGAACACCTGGAGGCCGGCTGCCGCACCCTCACCGAGAACTGCGTGCGCGGCATCACCGCCAACCGCGAGATGCTCGCCGAACGGGTGCGCACCTCGGCCGGGCTGGCCACCGCACTCAACCCGCACATCGGCTACGAGAACTCCACCTGGGCGGCGCGCGAGGCGCTGCGCAGCGGGCGCAGCGTCGCCGAGCTGGTGCTGGAGAAGGGCCTGATGGACAAGGAGGCGCTCGAACAGGTGCTGCGCCCGGACGTGCTCACCGCGCCGCGCCGCGAATGACGCCCGCCATGAGCCGCACACCCGTCATCGCCCTGCTCGCCACCGGCGGCACCATCGCCGGGGCCGCCGCCTCGGCCACCGACACCACCGGCTACGCCGCCGGCAGCCTGGGCGCGGCGGCGCTCCTCGCCGCAGTCCCGCAGCTCACCGAGGTCGCCGAGGTGCGCGCCGAACAGCTGTTCAACATCGACAGCAAGGACATCACCCCGGCCCACTGGCTGCAGCTTGCGCGGCGCGTGCAGGCGCTGCGCGACGACCCGGCGATCGACGGCATCGTCGTCACCCACGGCACCGACACGCTGGAAGAAACCGCCTGGTTCCTTCACCTCACCGTGCATGGCGAGAAGCCGGTGGTGATGACTGCGGCAATGCGCCCGGCCACCGCGCTCTCCGCCGACGGCCCGATGAACCTGTGGGAAGCCGTCGGCGTGGCGGCCGGTGCCGCATTCCACGGTCCCGGCGTGCTGCTCGCACTGGGCGGCGAGGTGTATGGCGCGGACGACTTCACCAAGGCCCACACCGTCCGCCCGGCCGCCTTCCGCGCCCCGCTGGCCGGCCCGCTGGGCCTCGCGGCACCGCCCACCCGCCTGCGCGACGCCACCTCCGGCAGCGCAGCCAGCGTGCCACGCGGCACGCTCGACGCCCTGCAGACCCTGCCCTGGGTGGAAGTCGTGCACGTCGCCGGCGGCGCCGATCCGCGCCTGCTCGATCTGCTGTGCGACGCCGGCGCCGCCGGTGCGGTCCTCGCCCTGCCCGGCAACGGCAGCCTGCCGGACGCCTGGCTGCCCGCCATCGAACGCGCCGCCGCCGCGGGCCTGCGCCTGGTGCGCGCCAGCCGCGTCGCCGCCGGCCCGGTCACCCGCCACCACGCCCACCCCGCGGTGCGCCCCGCCGGCTGGTGCAACGCCCTGCAGGCGCGCCTACTGCTGATGCTGGAAATTGCCGGCGGCGCACCCGCCCTGTTCGAGCGCGTCGCCCGCGCGCCGGATTGACGCCGCTGCGCGTCAGCGATGGCGCATGATCATGCGCAGCGACTGCTCGTAGGTGTGGCGCATGTGGTCGTCGTCGTAGCGCTGCGCCTGCCCCACCGGGCAGGCGTCGCGCGCCAGGCAACGCGCCCGGCACGGCGAATCCGGCTGGCGGCGCCAGGCCAGGCACTTCTCCAGCGCAAAGCCGCCCGCACCCATCGCCTGCGCCGGACAGGCGGCGACACAGGGCTGCGCCGCGCACGCGCGGCACGGTGATTCCGCCTGCAGGGGCGGCGTCACTGGCAGGTCCGTATCCGCCCACAACACCACCCGGTAGCCGAACCAGCTCCCCCACTGCGGCAGGATGCCGACCATGAAGGGCGTCGCGTGGTGCCAGCCGGCGAGCCGCCCGAGCGCCTGCAGGCCGAGCGGGCAATCGCCCGGATACAGCAGCTGATGACGGCGCCCGGGAAACTGCCGCGCGAACCACTGCACCACCGCATTCACGCTGAAATCGTCGATCGGATCGTCCGACACCAGCCCCGCCGCCTTCACCGAGCGCCACAACGTGGGCCCCGCGTTGCCGACGAGGATGATCTGCCCGCCCCCGCAGCCTTCCGGCAGACAGCCACGCAAGGCCGCCGCCATGTCCACGGGCAGCGCAGCGCCATCAAGCACCGCGTGCAGGTTGAGGCCGACATCGGCCAGCGGGGCGAAATCGGAATGTGAAACAGGCATCGGTACACGCAGGCATTGCAGGAAAGGCCGATCATAGTGCGAGTCGCCCGACTTCTGCCGGTCGAGCTTCAATATCGATCAACGCGCAACCGCCACCGCCTACAGCCCCGGATCCGTCCCCCCGCCGGCCAGCGCGGCTTCGACGATGCGCCGGTTCAGATGCGGCGCGAAGAGTTCGATGAAGGCATATACATAGCCGCGCAGCCAGGCCTTGCGCGGGATGCCGATGCGGGTGGTGCTGGATTCGAACAGGTGGGCGGCATCGAGCATGCCGAGGTTCTTGTCGACCGCCGGGTCGTAGGCCATGCGCGCCATGATGCCGATACCCAGACCCATGCCGACGTAGGTCTTGATCACGTCGGAGTCGATCGCGGTGAGCACCACGTTGGGTTTCAGCCCGCGCCCGAGGAAGGCCTTGTTGATCTGGTTGCGCCCGGTGAAGGCGAAGTCGTAGGTGACGATGGGCCAGCGCGCGATCTCTTCCAGGCTGAGCGGGCTGGCCTGCAGGATGGGGTGGCGCTGCGGCGCGACGATGCAGCGGTTCCACTGCTGGCAGGGCAGGGTGACCAGTTCGTCGAATTCGGCAATGGCCTCGGTGGCGATGGCGATGTCGGCCTCGCCGGAGAGCACCATCTCGCACACCTGGCGCGGATTGCCCTGGTGCAGTTCGAGCTTGACCTGCGGGTAGCGCTGCATGAAGTCGCGCACCACCCCGGGCAGGGCGTAGCGCGCCTGGGTGTGGGTGGTGGCAATCGACAGGCGGCCGGCGGCCTCGTTGCTGAACTCCTCGCCGACCTGGCGCAGGTTGTCCATGTCGCGCAGCATGCGGCCGACGATCTCCAGCACTGCGCGGCCCGGTTCGGTGATCTCCACCAGGCGCTTGCCGTGGCGCACGAAGATCTCCACCCCGAGTTCGGATTCGAGCTGGCGGATCTGCTTCGACACCCCGGGCTGCGAGGTAAACAGCGCCTCCGCGGCCTCAGAGACGTTGAGCCCGTGGCGGGCCACTTCATGCACGTAGCGCAGTTGCTGGAGGTTCATTGCCTGTCCCGCGGTAGGAGCGGCCTTGGGGAAACAACCGTCACATCGCGGGCAAGCCCGCCCCTACGGTCAAATAACCAGAAGTTCTTAGAGTCTAACGCGGAACCGCTTCCTGCGCCTATCATCAGCACTTACGATGCGCTGCACCATCCCCAGGACCCGGTCTGCCACCGGGCGCACAGAGAACAGCGATGTACAAGTACGACGAATACGATCAGCGGATTGTGGACGAGCGGGTCGCGCAATTCCGCGACCAGACCCGCCGCTACCTCGCCGGCGAGCTCAGCGACGACGAATTCCGTCCGCTGCGTCTGCAGAACGGCCTGTACATCCAGCGCCATGCGCCGATGCTGCGGGTGGCCATCCCCTACGGCAACCTGCGCGCCGCGCAGCTGCGCAAGCTGGCGCACATCGCGCGCACCTACGACCGCGGCTACGCCCACTTCACCACCCGCCAGAACGTGCAGTTCAACTGGCCCAAGCTGGAGGACGTGCCGGAAATCCTCGCCGAGCTGGCTACGGTGCAGATGCATGCCATCCAGACCTCGGGATCGTGCATCCGCAACGTCACCTCCGACCCCTTTGCCGGGGTGGCCGGCGACGAGCACATCGACCCGCGCCCGTGGGGCGAGATCGTGCGCCAGTGGAGCACCTTCCATCCCGAGTTCGCCTTCCTGCCGCGCAAGTTCAAGATCGCGGTGAATGGCGCCGCCGAGGACCGCGCGGTGATCCAGGCGCACGACATCGGCCTGGACCTCAAGCACGATGCCGCCGGCCGCATCGGCTTCCGCGTGCTGGTGGGCGGCGGCCTGGGGCGCACGCCGATCATCGGCGAGGAGATCGCTGCCTTCGTACCCTGGCAGCACATCCTGTCCTACTGCGAGGCCATCCTGCGCGTGTACAACCTGCACGGCCGGCGCGACAACCTCTACAAGGCGCGCATCAAGATCCTCGTGAAGGCGCTGGGCATCGAGGAATTCCGCCGCCAGGTGGACGCGGAGTTCGCCCACCTGAAGGACGGTCCGGCCACCCTGACCGAGGCCGAAGTGGCGCGCGTGGCGCAGCACTTCGACGACCCCGAGTACGCCGAGCTGCCGGCGGCCGACGCCGGCTTCGCAGCCCGGAAGGCGGAGAACAAGCCCTTCGCCGCGTGGGCGAAGCGCAACGTGCGCGCCCACAAGCGCGCGGGCTACGCCAGCGTGGTGCTGTCGCTCAAGCCCACCGGCGTGGCACCCGGCGACATCAGCGCCGAGCAGCTCGAGCGCGTGGCCGAACTGGCCGAGCGTTACAGCTTCGGCGAAGTGCGCGTCACCCACGAGCAGAACCTGGTGCTGGCCGACGTGCGCCAGGCCGACCTCTTCGAGCTCTGGCAGCAGGTGCGCGACGCCCGCCTGGCCACGCCCAACATCGGCCTGCTCACCGACATCATTTCCTGCCCGGGCGGGGATTTCTGCAACCTCGCCAACGCCAAGTCGATCCCCATTGCCAACGCCATCCAGGCGCGCTTCGACGACCTCGACTACCTGTTCGACATCGGCGAGATCGAGCTCAACATCTCCGGCTGCATGAACGCCTGCGGCCACCACCACGTCGGCCACATCGGCGTGCTGGGCGTCGATAAGAACGGCGAGGAGTGGTACCAGGTCACCATCGGCGGCAGCCAGGGCAACCACACCGCGCTGGGCAAGGTGATCGGCCCGTCGTTTGCGGCACACGAGATGCCCGACGTGGTCGAATCGCTCATCAGCGTCTACCTCGAACTGCGCCACGCCGACGAGCGCTTCATCGACACCGTGCGCCGCGTGGGCGCCGAACCGTTCAAGACCCGGGTGTATGCCGAACGCGCCGCCCGCCTGGAAGACGAGAGGAAAGTGGTCAATGGCTGAGATCATCCGCAACGGCGCACTGCACGCCGACGACTGGGAAGTGCTGCGCCTGGCCGAGGGCCAGGACGCTGCCACCGTTGAAGTGGAACACGGGCGCTGGATCGTGCCGCTGGCCGTGTGGCAGGCGCAGCGCGAGCACCTGGCCGCACGCGCCGAGGCCGGCGTGCTGGGCGTGTGGCTGGCCGGCAGCGATGACCCGGCGCAACTCGCCGACGATCTGGTGCGCCTGCAACTCGTCGCGGTGGACTTCCCCAAGTTCGCCGACGGGCGTGGCTACTCCATCGCCACCCTGCTGCGCGCCCGCTTGGGCTACGGCGGCGAGCTGCGCGCCATCGGCAACGTGCTGCGCGACCAGTTCTTCTTCTACCTGCGCTGCGGCTTCGACGTCATCCAGCCGCAGCCGGGCAAGTACAGCGCCGCGCAGCTGCAGGCCGCGCTCGCCAGCCTCGCGGATTTCTCCGAGCCCTACCAGGGCGCGGTGGATCGCGCCGAACCGCTGTTCCGCCGTGTGCGCCGCGAGGTGCGCGCATGAGCACCAGTACGGTCTCCCTGCTGCGCCCGGCGGCGACCAACCCGGCCACCCGCCCGGAACTGACCGACGCGCTGCGCGCCGCGGTCCAGACCAAAGCGGCGGCGGCACTCGCCCTGCTGCGCGACGCGGTGGCCGAATTCGGCGCCAAGGGCGAACTCACCTTCGCCAACAGCTTCGGCGCCGAGGACATGGTGCTCACCGACCTGATCCTCGCCAATCGCCTGCCCATCGAGATTTTCTCGCTCGACACCGGACGCCTGCCGGCCGAGACCTACACCCTGATGGGCGAGGTCGAGCAGCGTTACGAGACGAAGCTCAAGGTGTACTTCCCGGACGCCACCGCGGTGGAAAACTTCGTGCGCAGCCACGGCATCAACGCCTTCTACGATTCGGTGGAACTGCGCAAGGCCTGCTGCGGCGTGCGCAAGATGGAGCCGCTCGCCCGCGCACTGGCCGGCAAGAAGGCATGGATCACCGGTCTGCGCGCCGCCCAGTCGGTAACCCGGACCGACCTCGCGCAGCGCGAGTTCGACCAGGCCAATGGCCTGGATAAGCTCAACCCGCTGGCCGACTGGAGCGAGGCCGAGGTCTGGGCCTACATCCGCATCCATGAGCTGCCCTACAACGCCCTGCACGACCAGTTCTATCCCAGCATCGGCTGCGCGCCCTGTACCCGCGCGATCGCGCTCGGCGAGGATGTGCGCGCCGGGCGCTGGTGGTGGGAAAACCCGGAAACCAAGGAATGCGGACTGCACGCCAAGAAGGGGTAGCATCATGAACACTCAGCCGCATCACCCGCACCCGGCCAACGCGCCGCACAGCACCCCGGTGGGCGCACCGCGGCGCAGCCTGCAGCACCGCCTGGGGGCACTGCGCGCCGGCTTCCGCGCCGCGCTGCGGGCCTTCCGCACACATCCCGTCAAGCAAACCAGCCGTTAAGAAGACCGTCATGTCCACGCTGACCAAACAGACCCTCTCCCACCTCGACTGGCTGGAAGCCGAAGCCATCCACATCCTGCGCGAAGTGGCCGGCCAGTGCGCCAACCCGGTGCTGCTGTTCTCC
>JAUVWV010000142.1 GCA_030603925.1 Thauera sp.
GCGCGCTCACCTCGCGGATATAGGCCTCGGCCTCGGCCATCGAGGCAAAGCGCGGCGCGGTGCCCACGTACTGGCCGATGCGGCGCAGCGAGGCGGCGGTGATCACCGGCCCGACGTCGTTGAGCACCAGGCGGGAGATCGGCGTATGCGGCTGGCTGGCGATCAGCATGCCGATGATGCCGCCCATCGAGGTACCCACCCAGTGCACCGTCTCCACGTCCAGCCGGGCGATCAGCGTGATCATGTCGGCGACGTAGAGCGGGAAGCCGTAGTCGGCCTTCACCCCCAGCCAGTCGCTGCGCCCGCGCCCGACCACGTCCGGGCACACCACGCGGTAGTCGTCGGCCAGCGCCTGGGCAAGGAAATCGAAGTCGCGCCCGTTGCGCGTCAGGCCGTGCGCGCAGATCACCACCCGCGGATTGCGCGGATCGCCCCACTCCGTATAGGCCATGCGATGCAGGCCGTGCGGACCGAGGCACTGCACGGATTTCTCGCGCAGCCCGTGGTAGGGGCGGACGGGTTGCGGGACGGGGGCGAACAGGTTGCGCAGGGCGGCGAGCAGATTCATCTTGGGTGGGTGGCAAGCGGGACAGCCCGAGTCTATCAGCGTCCGTGCCAGTAGCGCGGCCGCAGTTCGCGCTGCGCCGCGATGCGCAGCCCCCCGCCATCGAGCGCGATGCGGATCGCACCCTGGCTGTCGGTGCGCCAGGCCCGTGCCCCGCCTGCCGACCAGCGCGCCCATACCTCGGGATGCGGATGGCGGAACGGATTGCGGTAACCCACCGAGTAGATCACCGCTGCGGGGCGCACCGCGTCCACCAGCGCGGCGGTGGACGAGCTGCGGCTGCCGTGGTGCGGCGCCACCACCACGCTGCCGGCCAGGGCCGCCGCGCCGCGCGCCAGCAGTTCGCGCTCGGCCAGCGCCTCGATGTCGCTGGTCACCAGCAATGCGCCCTCAGCCGTCGCGACACGCAGCACGCAGGCGTTGTCGTTCTCCTTGCGCAGGCGCCGCGCGCCATCCGGGTGCAGCACGGCGAAACGCACGCCGTCCCACGCCCAGGCGTCACCCGCCACGCAGGGCCGCAAGGCGTCGCCGGTCCGTTCGCGCAGGGCGTGGCCGGGCGCCAGGCTGGCGTACACCACCCCGACCTCGACGCCGTCCAGCACACTCTGTGCGCCGCCCGCGTGATCCGCATCGCCGTGCGTCACCATCAGCGCATCGAGCCGGCGCACGCCCTGCGCATTCAGGTAGGGCAGGACCACGCGCGCCCCGGCATCGGTGGTCGGCCCATAGGGCGGCCCCGCATCGATCAGCAGATCGTGGCGCGCGGTCTGCACATGGATCGCCTGGCCCTGCCCCACGTCCAGCACGGTGGCGACGAAGCCGCCGGCGGGCGGGCGGGCCGGCGTCCACAGCAGCAGGGGCAGCACAGCCAGCACCCCGGCCAGGCGTCCGGGCGTGCCGCGCGGCAGCAACAGCCAGAGCACGCCCGCGCCGCCGGCCAGCACCAGTGCACCCGGCGGCGCAGCCTGCTGCCACACCGCCAGCGGCGATGCGGCCAGCCAGCCCAGCCAGCGCATCATCCAGCCCGCGCACCAGTCGGCCAGATGCAGCAGAGCGTCGATCGGCAGCACCGTGGCGGCCAGCGCCAGCGGTGCGATGACGAAGCTCACCAGCGGTATGGCCAGCGCATTGGCCAGCGGCGAGACCAGCGAGAAGGCCTGGAACAGCACCAGCAGGGCCGGCACCAGGGCGAGGGTGATCGCCAGCTGCACGCGCAGCGCGGCGCGCCAGCCGCCCTGCGGGGCGATGCGTCCGCCGAGCACCAGCAGGATCACCGCCACGGCCGCGAAGGACAGCCAGAACCCGGCCGCCAGCACCGCCCACGGATCGACCAGCAGCACGGCGAGCAAGGCCAGCGCCAGCACCCTGCTCCCGGCCGCCTCGCGCCCGCTCACCATCGCCAGAGCGACCACCGCCAGCATGATCAATGCACGTTGCACGGGAATGCCGAGGCCGGCGAGCAGGGCGTAGGCCGTGGCGCCGAGCAGGCCGGCCAGCGCCGCCGCGCGGCGCAGCGGAACCCGCAGCAGCAAGCCGGGCACGCGCCGCCAGAGCAGACCGGCGAGAAGGCCGGCGAACACCGCCACCAGGGATACGTGCAGACCGGAGATGGCGACCAGATGATTCACCCCGGTGCGGCGGAACACCTGCCACTGCTCGGCTGCGATCGCACGCTGGTCGCCGATCGCCAGCGCGGTGACGATGCCGGCCTGTGGCGCCTCGCCCAGCGTTGCGGCAAAGCGCGCGCGGATGCGCTCGCGCTGGCGCTGCACCCACAACATGGGGCAGGCCACCTGCCCGGCCAGGCGCTGCTGCCCACCCGCCCGGACATAGCCGGTCGCACGGATGCCGCGCTCCAGCAGCCAGGCCTCGTAGTCGAAGCCGTGCGGATTGCTGAAACCGTGCGGACGCTTCAAGCGCACCGTGAAGCGCCAGCGCTCGCCCGGTGCAACGTGCGGTGCCGCCTCCTCGCCGCGCCCGCCGTACCAGGACAACTGCACCCGGCGCGGCACCGGGTGCGCCGCCTGCTCCACCGCAAGGACGAAGCGCACCCCGTTGCCCAGCGGCTGGGGCAGCTCGGCGACCACCCCGGTGAGCAGGATGTCCACACCCTCGTACTGCATCGGCAGGGCATCGTTCAGGCGCCACTCCGCGCGCCAGCCGGCCCAGCTCCAGCCGGCCAGCGCCGCCGCCACGCAGCCCAGCAGCACGGCCGCACGCGCCGCCGTACCGCCGCGCAGCAGAAACCACCCCAAGCCGGCCAGGGTCATAAGCAGCATGCACAGGTGCAGCCCGTTCCGGCCGGGCAGTTCGGCCAGCTGCTGGAAGGACCAGACTCCGAGAGCGAATGCCAGAATTGCCGTACGCATATGCACAGATCATGCTTCGTGGATCCTGCAGACGCAAGCCTCGGATGAGAGGACGACCCGCGCCGTATAATCGCCAGCCCGTTCCGAGCCCGCCATGCGCAAGACCCTGAAGCGTTTCCTGCCCGATCACGAGAGCATCCGCGGCAACCGCTGGCTGCGGCCGTTCTCCGGCAGTCTGCTGCATCCGCGCCTGTGGCACCTGAACCGCCACTCCGCCGCAGGCGCGGTGGCGGTGGGGCTGTTCTGCGGGCTGATCCCCGGCCCGCTGCAGATGCTCAGCGCGGCAGTCGCCTGCGTCACCCTGCGGGTGAACCTGCCGCTGGCCCTGCTCACCACGCTGTACACCAATCCCTTCACCATCGTGCCGCTGTACCTCGCGGCCTACGGTATCGGCACACTGGCCACCGGCCGCCCCGCGGTGGCATTCACCGAGCCGCCCGAACTGGTCGGTCTCGAGATCGGCGCCTGGGTCGGCGCGCTGGCGGACTGGGTGGTGGGCCTCGGACAGCCGCTCGCGGTCGGCCTGCTGCTGCTCGCCGGCGGACTGGCGCTGGGCGGCTATCTTGCGGTGAAGGCGCTGTGGCGGATCATGCTGATCCGCGCGTGGCGGCGCCGTCAGCAGCGGTAGCGGACCTCGCTGCCGTCCACCGGGTCGGTGCAGCTCACGGTGGCGGTGCGGAAGTTGAGATCGACGAACAGCTGGCAGCGCTGCGCCCCGGCACGCCAGCCCATCGCCACGCTGGAGTCGTTGGAGTACTCCAGTTCGAACTCGCCGGCAAAGGCCGGGTGGGTGGATCTGAGCCGCATCAGCTGCAGCAGGCGCTGCACCACCGGAGCCTCGAGCGCCTGCAGCGCCTCGTCCAGGCTGTAGTGATGCCGGTTGATGTCGCGCGCCTCGCCGCTGGCCTGCATCAGCTCAGCATCGTTGCTGCCGGCGAGCAGGCCGACGTAGTAGATCTGCGGGATGCCCGGCGCGAACAGCTGGATCGCGCGCGCCGCGATGTAGGCATCCTCGTTGCGCTGCAGGGCGTCGAAGAAGGTGCAGGTGAGCTGGTAGATCGCCCCCACGCTGTGCGCATTGGCCGCCGAGCGGCGCAGGATGGGGTCGGCGCTGCGCTCCGAGACGTTCTGGATGAGCGCCTCGATGTGGTAGCGCGGCAGGATGTCCTCGACGTCGGGGATGCAGATCCCGTCGTGCGTGTCGAGCACGGTGACCTGGTTGTGCGGACACATGCGCAGCCAGGCCTTCAGGTAGTGGCTGTTGGCGTCCAGCAGGGAATACAGCAGCAAGGGCGGCAGGGCGAAGCCGTAGGCCCACATGCCGCGCCGCGCGATGGCGTACTGCCAACTCGGATGGTCGTGCACCTCGGGCAGGATCTCCACGCCATGCGCCGCGGCGGTGCTGCGGAACCACTCCAGGATGCGCCACACTTCGGGCTCCACCAGGAAGCAGCTGGTGCCGATCTGCTTGGTGGTGTAGCCGAAGGCGTCCAGGCGCAGCAGCTTCACGCCGCGCGCCGCAAGAAAGGCGATGTTGTCCGCCATCAGCCGGTACACCGCCGCACCGCGGTAGTTCAGGTCGACCTGGCGTTCGGTGAAGGTGCACCACACCCGCCCGCGGCTGCCGTCGCCGAAGACGATCTCGCGAAAGGGTTCCTTCTCCTTGCGGATGTGGATCTTCGCCAGATCGTCCGGCCCGATTTCGCCCAGTGCGTCGACGTCCACGAACAGGTCGGCATGGGCCGATGCTCGCCCATGGCGCAGGTAGTCGCGGAACTCGGCCGAGTCGTCGGCAAGGTGGTTGAGCACCAAGTCCAGGCAGACGTCGTAGCGCGCCGCAAGGCGCTCGATATCCGCCCAGCCGCCGCAGGCCGGGTCGATCTCGCGGTGGCTCAGCGGCGAGAAACCGCCGTCCGCATTGGAAGGAAACGGCGGCAGGATATGCACCCCGCCCACCGCATCGCCCAGCCGCCCTTCGATGAACTGTGCGAGATCGGCCAGCCCACCGCCGATGCGGTTCGGGTAGGCGATGAGCTGGACGGCGTTGGCAAGCGGCATGCGGGGCGGCGCGCCTTACAGGCGGAAGTGGCCGATCTCCTTGCGCAGGCTTTCGGCCAACTGCTCCAGCCGTCCGGCGGTGCTGGCCGTCTCGCCCACTGCGGCATTGTTCTCTTCGGCCATCTGCGCGATCTGCTCGACGTTGCGCGCAATGTCATTGCTCGCCGCGCTCTGCTCCTTGAGCGCCATCGAAATGTCGCTCACCGACCGCACCACGGTCTGCGCCCCGTTGCGGATCTCGTCCATCGCCGAGCCGGCGCGCTGGGTCAGCACCACGCCCTCGCGCACCCGTTCGACGCCGCGGTTCATCGACTGCACTGCCGCACCGGTGCCGCTCTGGATGGCCTGCACCATGCCGGAGATTTCCTGCGTGGCGCCGCTGGTGCGTTCGGCCAGCTTGCGCACCTCGTCGGCCACCACGGCGAAGCCGCGCCCGGTCTCGCCGGCGCGCGCCGCCTCGATCGCCGCGTTGAGCGCGAGCAGGTTGGTCTGGTCGGCGATCTCGCGGATCACGTTGACGATGCTGGTGATCTCTGCGGACTTCTTGCCCAGCGCCTCGATGGTGGATGCAGTGGCGTCCACCTCGCGGGCGATCAGTTCCATCTCGGCGGCGGTCTGCTGCACCACCTGGGCGCCGCTCTCCGACAGTTCGCCGGAGCGGCTGGAGATGCTCTCCGCCTCGTTGGCGTGACGGCCGATCTCGTCGATGCCCACGGTCATCTCCTCCACCGCCGCCGCCATGCTGGAGGCCGCCTCGCTCTGGTGCGCCGAACTGCGGCTCACCTGCGAGGCCGACGCAGCCATGCCGGCCGCGGCCTGGCTCACCTCGTCGGCGCTGCGCTGCACGCGTTGCATCACCTCGGCCATCGATTGCGCCATGGCGTTGAAGCGCTCGGCCGCATTGCTCAGCTCATCGGTGGTCGACAGGCGGATGCGGGCGGACAGGTCGCCCTTGCCGAGCAGTTCGGCGCCCACCCCGAGTTCCTGCACCGAACGCGACACGGCGAGGAACAGCGCGATCAGGAAATAGGCCAGCAGCAGCACCGCTGCCACCGAAATGGCCACCACGATGTTGAAGGTCTGCATCAGCCCGGCACGACGCTCGAGCATCAGCGCCTCGATGGTCGGCACGATGACCGCGGCCGACTGCTGGAAGGCCACGTCCAGCGCGCGGGTGCCGGCGTCGAAGAAGTCGATGGGCTTGAGCTCGAAGCGTTCGTCGAGGATGTCGTCGATCACCCGGCTGCGGATCGACTCCACCGCCACCGCCAGTTCCACCTTCAGGTCGTCCAGTTCGGTGGCACGTTCGGTGTTCGCGTGCGCGGCGCGCTCCAGCATCTCCTCGGCGGACATCATGGCGTGGTCCAGCTCGCCGATCTGCAGCGACAGGCGCAGGCGCTGCCCCGGGCTGACATAGCGCGACGCCAGGATGGAAGCCCCCAGCCCGCGCAGCCGGCCGATGCGCTCGGTGGCGTCCGGCACGGTGTGGGTGACCACCGAGATCAGGTAGTAGGTGGCGGCCTCGGGGTCGAGCGACAGCGAGGTGTCCTCGGCAATGTCGTGCAGCACCTGCACCACGTTGTTGATCATCAGGGTGTGGCCGTCGAACACCCACTGCGGCGAGGCATTCGGGTTGGGCGCCTTCAGGCTGGCCCACATCTCCCCGGCCTCGCTCCAGCGCTCGCGCCAGCGCGCGTTGTCCCCGCCGGAACCCTGGGCCACGCGCTGCAGCGCCTGATCGGCGTTGGTCCAGGCCTGGTCGAGCGCCTGGCTCGCCCCCGGCAGGCGCTGCCCCATTGCAGCGTCGGCGTTGTTCAGCGCACCGGTGGCCAGGCCGCGGCGCATCTGGGTGGTCTCGATCACGCGCAGCAGGGGCACCACCGCCTCCAGGCCATTGAGCTGCCGGTCGACGAAGTTCACGTCGGTGCGCAAGGAAAGGATCAGCGCAGTGAGCAGGTAGGCGATGGTGCTCGCGGAGATCAGCCCGAGCAGGACGAACTTCCAGCGGAAGCGCAAACGGTCCAGCAAGGCGATGGCTGGCGCAAACAGAAAGGACATGGAGTTCTCCTCGAACGGCCGGCTGCAATACCGCAGGCGACGACGCGCCGGCACTTGTTTGTTTTCGGGCAATGCCCTGTTGAACGGACTCTAGCCGAATTTCTTTAGCGTGCAACGCTGCGGAAATCCGCAGTCGGGCGGCCGCAGCCGCGCGCCGCGCGCCCCGTGCACGCCCACGCGCCCCATTGGCAGGGTCTTGCGCCGCGCCGCACGGGCACCCAGCGGCTCAGACGAAACGCCCGTCCTGCAGGCGCAGGGTGCGCTGCGCGCGCGCCGCAAGGCTGTCGTCGTGGGTAACGATGACGAAGCTCGTTGCCAGGCGCTCGTTGAGCGAGAGCATCAGGTCGAACACCGTCTCGGCAGTGCGCCGGTCGAGGTTGCCGGTCGGCTCGTCGGCCAGCACGCAGGCCGGCTGGGTGACCAGCGCCCGCGCGATCGCCGCGCGCTGGCGCTCGCCGCCGGACAGTTCGCCCGGCGCGTGGTCGAGGCGGTGCCCCAGGCCGACCTCCTTCAGCATCGCCGCCGCGCGCTCGTCGGCTTCGGCACGCCCCATGCGGCGGATGTACAGCGGCATCGCCACGTTCTCCAGCGCGGAGAACTCCGCCAGCAGGTGGTGGAACTGGTACACGAAACCCAGCGCGGCATTGCGCGCACGTCCGCGCTCGGCATCCGACATGCGCGAGAAGTCACGCCCGTGCAGACGCACCGCGCCCGCGTTCGGCACGTCCAGCCCGCCCAGCAGATGCAGCAGGGTGCTCTTGCCGGAACCGGAGGCGCCGACGATGGCGATGCGCTCGCCGCGCCCGACCGCGAGATCCACCCCGCGCAGCACTTCAACCGCATCGGCCCCCTCGCGGAAGGTCTTCACCAGGCCTTCACAGGCCAGCACCGGGCCCATCGCCGACTCGCTCATCACCGACTCGCCCATCACCCTCTCACTCATAGCGCAGCGCCTCCGCCGGATTCACCCGCGAGGCGCGCCAGCTCGGGTACAGCGTGGCCACCAGAGTGAGCACGAAGGACAGCGAGACGATGGTGCTCACGTCGCTCGCCAGCACCTTGGAAGGCAACTCGCTGATGTAATAGATCTCCTTGTTCCACAGGGTCGCGCCGGTCAGCGTCTCGAGGAAGGGAATCACCACGTCGAGGTTGTTGGCCAGCAGCAGTCCCGCCGCCACCCCGCCGGCCAGGCCGACCAGGCCGATGATCGCGCCCTGCAGCACGAACACCGTCATGATCGAGCCCGGACTCGCCCCCAGGGTGCGCAGGATGGCGATGTCGGCCTGCTTCTCCTGCACCGCCATGACCAGCGTGGACACGATGTTGAAGGCCGCCACCGCAACGATCAGGAACAGGATGATGGTCATCATCGTCTTCTCCAGCGCCACCGCACGGAAGAAGTTGGCGTGGCTGCGCGTCCAGTCGCTCACCAGCACGCGCTCGTCGATGTAAGCGGGCAGCTCGCGCGCCACGCGCGGCGCGGCGAACAGGTCGGCCAGCTTCAGGCGCACGCCGCTCACCGCCTCGTCCAGGCGGTACAGCACCTGCGCGTCGCGCAGGTGAATCAGCGCCAGGCCGGAGTCGTACTCGAACATGCCGGCCTCGAAGATGCCCACCACCTCGAACTGGCGCACCCGCGGCAGCACCGC
>JAUVWV010000033.1 GCA_030603925.1 Thauera sp.
GCCCGCCAGCGGTGCGCCCCCGCTCGCCCGCCTGCAACCCGCGCAGGGCGATGCGCTCACCGCGCGCGTGCTGCCCGGCCCCAAGCCGGACTGGCGGCTGCTGATCCTGCCACCGGTATCGGCCATCGCCACCCCGGCCGCCACACCGGCTCCCGCTGTGCGGCGCCAGCCACCGGACTGCTTCGAACGCATCTTCGCCGACAGCCCACTGCCCACCTTCCTGTGCCACGGCGAGCAGCTGCGCATCTTCGCCGCCAATGCCGCCGCGGCGCGGCTCTATGGATACAGCCAGGCCGAGCTGTGCGGCATGGATGCTGCACAGTTGCGCGCACCCGAGGACCGCGAGCGCCCCGCCGCGGAATGCGGCGTCTGGCGGCATCGCACGCGCGACGGGCGCATCTTCGAGACCGAGGCGCTGTGCTATCCGCTCGACACGCCCACCCCCGAAGGCGCCACCGTGCTGATGCACGACCTGCCCGACGCCCCGCTGCTGGCCGCCCGGCTGCGCCTGCCGGTGGACGTCTTCGACGCCGCCAGCCAGGCGATTCTGGTGAGCGACGCACAGAACCGCATCATCGCGGTGAACAAGGCCTTTACCACGATCACCGGCTACACGCTCAACGAGGTGCGCGGCAAGGATCCCGCCATGCTGGGCGCCGGCCGCCATGCGGACGATTTCTCTACCGGGCTGTGGCGCAGCCTGGAGCAGCACAGCCAGTGGCAGGGCGAGATCTGGAACCGGCGCAAGAACGGCGAGATCTACCCGGAGTGGCTGAGCATCACCGCCGTGCGCAATCCGCGCGGTGAAGTATTGCACTACATCGGCATGTTCTCCGACCTCACCGCGAAGCGTCAGGCCGAATCGCGCGCGGACTACATCGCGACCCACGACATCCTCACCGGCCTGCCCAACCGGCGCCTGTTCGAACGCCATTTCGCCGAAGCCGCCGAGCGCGCACGGGCCGCGCACCGCAGCATCGGGGTGCTGCGCATCGACCTCGACAACTTCAAGGCGGTCAACCGCGAACACGGCGACAACACCGGCGACGCCTTCCTGCAGCAAATCGCCCGCCGCCTGCAGGTGGCCGCGCCGCGCGGCGCCACGGTGGCACGCGAACGCAGCGACACCTTCCTGGCGATGCTGCCGGATGTCGATCTGTCCAGCGAAATCAGCCGCTGCGCGGAAGCCATGCTGGCCGCCCTTAGCCCCGCCTTCGAGGCCGAAGGGCGGGCGGTGAAGCTGAGCGCGAGTATCGGCATCGCCGTGTTCCCGGAAAACGGCACCAGCCTCGAGGTGCTCGCCCGCCATGCCGACGCCGCGCTGACCCACGCCCGCCAGTTGGGCGGCAACAACCACCAGTACTACGCCGACGAAATGGACGGCGCCGGCATCGAGCGCACCGCCTTCGAACTCAATCTGCGCCATTCGGTGGAGCGCGAGCAGCTGGAAGTCCACTTCCAGCCGCTGGTGGACGGGCGCAACGGCAGTCTGCGCGGCGGCGAAGCGCTGCTGCGCTGGCGGCACCCGGACCTCGGCATGATCCCCTTCCGCCGCTTCATGGGTGCAGCGCGCGACGGCGGGGTGCTGGGCGAACTGGGAGACTGGGTTCTGCACGCCGCCTGCCGCCACGCCGCACAATGGCCGACGTGCGGCGAACATCCGCCGCTGCTGACCATCAACGTGGCCATAGAGCAGATCATGCAGGGCAATCTGGCCGAACGCGTGCTCGACGCCCTGGAGGCCTCCGGCCTGCCGCCCGAACAGCTCGAGCTGGATATCGACGAGATCGTTCTGAAGGAAGAGCACAGCCGCATCCAGGGCACCCTGGACAAGCTCGCGGCAATGGGCGTGCGCCTGGCGATCGACGATTTCGGCCGCGGCCTCAGTTCCATCCCGCGCCTCAAGCGCTACCCGTTGCGCGCCCTCAAGCTCGACCCGGCACTGGTGCGTGACGTCGGCGTGCGCGAGGAGGCCGAAGCCATCGTCGAGGCCATCGCCAGCATGGCCGGCGTACTCGGCCTGGAGGTCTTCGCGCGCGGCGTGGAAGGCAAGGCCCAGCAGGCCTTCCTCAGCGCACTGGACTGCCACCTGCAACAGGGCCCGCTGTTCGGCCGCCCGATGGCTGCGGACGAGTTTTCCCGCTACCTCGACGAACGCCGCGGGGGCTGAACGCCGCCCTCGCCGCCTTCGGCCAGTGCAGCCAGTTCGGCCAGCGCCTCGGCCGACCAAGCGATCCAGCTTTCCTCATAGCGGATGCCGGCCTTGAGGATCAGGTGCATCACCCGGGCCTTGCGCGACAGCACCCGCCCGGGGGCAAAGTCCTCCGCCTCGATGGCCCGGTAGGCGCGCAGCTTGTCGCGGTGCAGGGCCATGTGGCGGGCGATCTCGCGCTCCAGCCCGAGCGGGCCGGCAATCGCCTCGGCGCGCAGGCGCACCATCAATTCGTCGCGCAAGGCCTGCAGGGGCGCCTCCTCGCCGGCCCAGCGCAGCAACTCCTCCCGTCCCGCCGGCAGCACCCCATAGCTGCGCTTGCGGCTGCGCCCGCTCCCAACGCGCGGCGCGGCAGCAATCCAGCCAGCAGCCTCCATGCGCGCCAGCTCGCGGTAGATCTGCTGGTGCGTGGCCTGCCAGAACTGGCCGATGGCCTTGTCGAAGCGGCGTGCCAGTTCGAAACCGGTGGCCGGTTGTTCAAGCAGCGAGGTAAGCAGGACGTGGGCGAGCGACATGGGCGGAGTCTATTCCCGCGGCGCCCTGGAATGCAACTGGTTGCATCAACACACAGCCTGCACTAAATTGTGCAACCAGTTGCATAACAACATCACAGGAGACAGCCCGATGAGCGCCTACCCGCACTTGCTCAGCCCCCTCGACCTCGGCTTCACCACCCTGCCCAACCGTGTGCTGATGGGGTCCATGCATGTCGGCCTGGAGGAGGTGGACAACGGTTTCGAGCGCATGGCGACGTTCTACGCCGAGCGCGCGCGCGGCGGGGTCGGCCTCATCGTCACCGGCGGCATCGCGCCCAATGACGCCGGCCGCCCCTTCCCCGGCGGCGCCGTGCTCAAGGACAGCCACGAGGCCGCACGCCACCGGGTGGTCACCGACGCCGTGCACCGGGCCGGCGGGCGCATCGCCATGCAGATCCTTCATTTCGGCCGCTATGCCTACCACCCCGAACTGGTCGCGCCCAGCGCACTGCAGGCCCCCATCGCGCCCTTTGCCCCCCATGCGCTGAGCAGCGCGGAAGTCGAGGACACCATCGCCGACTTCGTGCGCTGTGCGGCGCTGGCACGCGAGGCCGGCTACGACGGCGTCGAGATCATGGGTTCCGAAGGCTACCTGATCAATGAATTCATCTGCGCCACCACCAACCAGCGCGACGACGAATGGGGCGGCGACTACGCCCGGCGCATGCGCTTTGCGGTGGAGATCGTCCGCCGCGTACGCGAACGCGTCGGCGCCGACTTCATCATCATCTACCGCCTGTCGATGCTCGACCTGGTCGAGGGCGGTTCAAGCTTCGACGAGGTGGTGCAGCTCGCCCGCGCCATCGAAGCCGCCGGCGCCACGCTGATCAACAGCGGCATCGGTTGGCACGAGGCACGCATTCCCACCATCGCCACCTGTGTGCCGCGCGCCGCCTTCAGCTGGGTCACCGCCAGGCTGCGCGGCGAGGTCGGCATTCCGCTGATCACCACCAACCGCATCAACACCCCGGAGGTGGCGGAGAAGCTGCTCGCCGAGGGGCATGCCGACATGGTGTCGATGGCCCGCCCGCTGCTCGCCGACCCCGACTTCGTCGCCAAGGCCGCCGCCGGCCGGGCCGACGAGATCAACACCTGCATCGCCTGCAACCAGGCCTGCCTGGACCACACCTTCAGCGGCAAGATCACCTCCTGCCTGGTCAATCCGCGCGCCTGCCATGAAACCGAACTGCGCATCGAGCCCACCACCGTGAAGCGCCGCATCGCCGTCGTCGGCGCCGGCCCGGCGGGGCTGGCCTGCGCCACCACGGCCGCGCAGCGCGGCCATGCGGTGACCCTGTTCGAGGCCGCCGAGCGCATCGGCGGGCAGTTCAACATCGCCATGCGCATCCCCGGCAAGGAGGAGTTCGCCGAAACCCTGCGCTACTTCGGGCGCCAGATCGAACGCAGCGGCGTCGACCTGCGCCTGGCCACCCGGGTGAGCGCCGCCGAGCTCGTCGGCCACTACGACGAGGTGGTGCTGGCCACCGGCGTGACCCCGCGCACGCCGCCCATCGACGGCATTACCCACCCCAAGGTGCTGAGCTATCTCGACGTGCTGCGCGACGGCAAGGCCGTCGGCCGGCGGGTGGCCATCATCGGCGCCGGCGGCATCGGCTTCGATGTCGCCGAATTCCTCACCCACGCCGGCGCAAGCCCCAGCCTGGTGCCGGAAAAATTCTTCGCCGAGTGGGGCATCGACCCCGAATACCGCCGGCGCGGCGGCCTCACCGCTGCCCACATCGAAGCCGCACCGCGCGAGGTCTGGCTGCTGCAGCGCAAGCCCACCAAGCCCGGCAAGGACCTCGGCAAGACCACCGGCTGGATCCACCGTACCGCGCTCACGCAGCGCGGCGTGAAGATGCTCGCCGGGGTCGAGTACCTGCGCATCGACGACGCCGGCCTGCACATCCGCGTCGGCGACGAGACCCGGCTGCTGCCTGTCGACAACGTCGTCATCTGCGCCGGTCAGGAGCCGCTGCGCGAACTGGAAGAGGCCCTCAGGGCCGCAGGCATGCCGGTGCACCTCATCGGCGGCGCCGACGTGGCCGCCGAACTGGACGCCAAGCGGGCGATCAAGCAGGGCACCGAGCTCGCCGCGTGCATCGAGACACTGGCCGCCACCCCGCCCGCCGCACCTCCCCTGCCCGGCCAGCCGGTGCTGTCGACGCTGAAGCTGAGCATCGACGGGCAGGTCGCCATCGTTGCGCTGAATCGCCCCGACAAGGCCAACGCCATGAACATGGCGATGTGGCAGGAGCTGCGCCAGGTCATGCAATGGGTGGGCCGCACGGCGCAGCTGCGCGCGGTGGTGCTGCATGGCGAGGGCCGCCACTTCACCTCGGGCATCGACCTGGAGATGATGATGGGACTGCTGCCGCAGGTGCGCGACGCCTGCGAGGCGCGTACGCGCGAGAAGCTGCGTGATCTGATCCTCGACCTGCAGGACACCCTGAGCAGCCTCGAGCGCTGCCGCAAGCCGGTGCTCGCCGCCATCCACGGGGCCTGCGTCGGCGGCGGGGTGGATCTGGTGTGCTGCGCCGACATGCGCTACTGCGCCGCGGATGCGCGCTTCTCGGTGCGCGAGATCGACCTCGGCATGGTCGCCGACGTCGGCACCCTGCAGCGCCTGCCGCGCCTCGTCGGCGAGGGCATGGCACGCGAGCTGGCCTATACCGGGCGCGACTTCGGCGCCGAGGAGGCGCAGGCGATGCGGCTGGTGAACCGGGTCTTCGACAGCCCGCAGGCGCTGCTTGCCGGTGTCTGCCGGATCGCCCAGGAGATTGCCGCCAAGTCGCCGCTGTCGATCCGCGGCGTCAAGCAGGTGATGAACCACAGCCGCGACCACTCGGTGGCCGACGGGCTGGACTACGTCGCCAACTGGAACGCCGCGATGCTGCTCTCCGAGGATCTCAACGCGGCGATCCGCGCCGGCATGACCAGGCAGGTGCCGAAGTTCAGGGATTGACGGCTATGCCCACAGCGGCGGCTCGTCCATCAGGGCGATCTGCTCGCGCAGTTCGAGGATGCGGTCCTGCCAGTAGCGCTGCGTGCTGAACCACGGAAACGCCGCGGGAAAGGCAGGATCGTCCCAGCGCCGCGCCAGCCAGGCGCTGTAGTGGAGCAGGCGCAGGGTGCGCAGGGCCTCGACCAGATGCAGTTCGCGGGTGGAGAACTCATGGAAGTCCTCGTAGCCGGCGAGCACGTCGCCGAGCTGCCGGCTCATGTCCTCGCGGCTGCCGGAGAGCAGCATCCACAGATCCTGCACGGCCGGCCCCATGCGCGCATCGTCGAAATCGACGAACTGCGGCCCGCGCACCTCGCCGCCTGCGCTCCACAGCACATTGCCCATATGGCAGTCGCCATGCAGACGGATCTGCGCCACCTTGCCGGCACGCTCGAAGCAGTGGCGCACGCCGTCGAGCGCCTGCGCCACGGTGCTCGACCACGCCGGCAGCAGGTCGGCGGGAATGAAACCGTGATCGAGCAGGTAGGCGCGCGCCGCCTCGCCGAACTCGGCAATGCCCAGCGTCGGCCGCGCCTCGAAGCGGCGCAGCGCACCGACCGCGTGAATGCGCCCGAGAAAGCGCCCCATCCACTCCAGCGTGTGCGCATCGGACAACTCCGGGGCACGCCCGCCGACCCGCGGATAGAGGGCGAAACGCAGATCTTCGTGATGCTGCAGCGTAGCCCCGGCAAACGCCAGCGGCGCCACCACCGGCAGTTCGCGCGCAGCCAGCTCGGCGACGAAGGCGTGCTCCTCGCCGATCGCCGCATCCGACCAGCGCCCGGCGCGGTAGAACTTGCCCACCACCATGCTGCCGTCGTCGAGGCCGATCTGGTAGACGCGGTTCTCGTAGCTGTTGAGCGCCAGCATGCGGCCGTCGGTGCGCAGGCCGAGGCTGTCGACGGCATCGAGGATGCGCGCCGGGGTGAGCGTGGCAAACGGCGTCGCGCTGGCCGCGGCACCCGGCCCTTGAGGCCGTTTTCTGATCATCGGAAGCCCATTGCGGAAGGAAGCGGAGACGGCCCTGATGCAAGCCGCGGGCCAGTATCGCACACGCCGCGCTGACGGACGCTCAGTAGTCGAGCAGACTCCGGCAGGTCTCACGGCGCCCCGAGAGGGCGGAAAAGCGCGCCAGGCGATCGCGCACGAAATCGTCGCTCACCGCGCCGTTGGCACACCAGTCGCGCAACTGCATGGCCTGGGAGACGAGTTGCAGGCGCAGCGCAACGTCGGCCAGGGCGTAGAAGGGGTAGGCACTGGTGTCCCGCCAGTCCTCGTCTTCCTCCTCCACCGCGCCCGCCGCCGCGTTGGCGGCGGCGTCAACGGGTGCGGCCGGCGCCTCGAGCGCCGCGCCGGCTGGCACGACCGGCGCAGCGGCCTGCTGGGCGACGGCCGCAGTGGACCACAGGAGCATCAGGGGCAGGATGCAAAGCGTCTTCATGCCTCGGTTAACGGCAGGGCCGGCGGCCGACTTGAGCGGCGGCCGCCGGCCCTGCTCAGCTCTCCAGCGCCTTGACGTGGGTGATCACCTCGGCAATGGCCTGCTGCGCGCTACCGTACAGCATGCGGCAGTTGTCCTTGTAGAACAGTGCGTTCTCGATGCCGGAGTAACCCGCACCCTTGCCGCGCTTCACCACGATGACGTTCTGCGCCATGTCCACGTTGAGGATGGGCATGCCGTAGATCGGACTGGACTTGTCGGTGCGCGCGACCGGGTTCACCACGTCGTTGGCGCCGATCACCAGGGCCACGTCGGCCTGCGGGAACTCGGCGTTGATCTCCTCGAGATCGAAGATCTTGTCGTAGGGCACCCCGGCCTCGGCGAGCAGCACGTTCATGTGGCCCGGCATGCGCCCGGCCACCGGATGGATGGCGAACACCACCTCCACGCCGCCCTCTTCCAGCAGCTGCGCCATCTCCCACACCTTGTGCTGCGCACCGGCCACCGCCATGCCGTAGCCCGGCACGATGATGACCTTGCCCGCATAGCGCATCACCGAGGCGGCATCGAGCGCGGAGAACTCCTTCATCGTGCCCTCGATCGCCTGCCCCTCGCCGCCGCCCGACTCACCGGTGAGCGGCGCGAAGATGACGTTGGAGATCGGCCGGTTCATCGCCTTGGCCATCAACTGGGTGAGCAGCGTGCCCGAGGCGCCGACCACGATGCCGGCAACGATCAGCGCCGGATTGCCCAGCACATAGCCTTCGAAACCCACCGCCAGGCCGGTGAAGGCGTTCAGCAGGGAGATCACCACCGGCATGTCGGCGCCGCCGATCGGACTGGTGAGGATCACCCCGAGCACCAGGGCGAGCACGAAGAACAGCACGATGAGCATGCCCGAGGGCGTCTCCGCGGTGATGATCGCCAGACCCAGCACCGCGGTAAGCGCGGCGAGCACGACGTTCACCGTGTTCTGCTGCGGCAGCCGGATGGCCTTCTTCATGATCCCTTGCAGCTTGGCGAAGGCCACGCAGGAGCCGGAGAAAGCCACCGAGCCGATCAGCGCACCGAGCACCGCCAGCGTCGCCACCACAGTGCCGTGCACCTCGCCGCGCGCGAACTCCAGCGCGGCGATCGCCGCCGCCGCACCGCCGCCCATGCCGTTGTAGATCGCGACCATCTGCGGCATGTCGGTCATCTTGACCATCTTGCCGCTCCACCAGGCGAGCGAGCCGCCCAGCACGATGGCGAGGATCATCAGGCCGAAGTTCTGCATGCCCGGCGTCTGGAAGGTGACCAGGGTGGCCGCCACCATCGCCCAGCCGGCCCACACGATGCCCTTGCGCGCGGTAACCGGCGAACTCATCGCCTTGAGGCCGAGGATGAACACCACCGCCACGGCGAAGTACGAGATCTGTATGAATCCGTTCAACATTTAGGCGCCCCCCTCTTTCTTCTTGTCACCCTTGTTGAACATCGCCAGCATGCGCTCGGTGACCACGTAGCCGCCGGCCGCATTGGCCGCGCCGAGGAACACCGCGACGAAGCCGATCGCCAGTTGCAGCGGGCTCTCCGGGTCGGCATGGCCGAGCACCACCATTGCGCCGACCAGCACCACGCCGTGCACGAAGTTGGAGCCGCTCATCAGCGGCGTATGCAGGATCACCGGCACGCGCGAGATCACCTCGTAACCGGTGAACGCGGCCAGCATGAAGATATACAGTGCAGTAAAGCCGTCCATGTGCCTCTCCCCGCCTACAGTCCCAGAACCTGCTTCACCCCGGCATGACGCAGCTCGCCCGCATGGGTGAGGCAGCAGCCGGCCATCACTTCGTCCTCCCAGTCGAGCGCTAGCGCGCCATCCTTGATGAAGGGCGAGATGAAGTTGAACAGGTTCTTGGCGTACATCTCGGAAGCATGCACCGGCATGCGGCTGGCGATGTGGGTGGGGCCGATGACCAGCACGTCATTGATCCACACCTTCTCGCCGGGCACGGTGCCCTCGACGTTGCCGCCGGTTTCGGCGGCCATGTCGACCACCACCGCACCGGGCTTCATGCGCGCGATCATGTCCGCGCTGATGATCTGCGGGGCGCGCTTGCCGGGAATCGCCGCGGTGGTGATCAGTGCGTCGCACTGCCCCACGGCCTTCGCCAGACGTTCGGTCTGCTGTGCGCGTTCCTCAGCGGTGAGTTCGCGCGCATAACCGCCGCTGCCCGCCGCCGACACGCCGGTGTCGACGAACTTGGCGCCCAGCGATTCGACCTGCTCGCGGGTTTCCGGGCGCACGTCATAGGCTTCCACCATCGCGCCGATGCGCCGTGCGGTGGCGATGGCCTGCAGGCCGGCCACCCCCGCGCCGATCACCAGCACCTTGGCCGGGCGGATGGTGCCCGCGGCATAGGTCAGCATGGGGAAGAACTTCGGGCTGTGGTCGGCGGCGATCAGCGCGCATTCGTAGCCGGCCACCGCGGCCTGGCTGGAGAGCGCGTCCATCGACTGCGAACGGGTGATGCGCGGCAGCAGTTCCAGCGCGAAGGCGGTGATCTGCTTCTCCAGCAGCAACTGCGCGCGTGCCGCATCGCTCCACGGCTGCAGCATGCCGAGCAGCACGCTGCCGGGCTTCATTGCGCCGAGCTGTTCGGCGGTAGGCGGCTGCACGCAGAGCAGCACGTCGGCAGCGCCATACACCTCCTGCGCACCGGCGGCAAACTGCACGTCCGCAAAGGCATCGTCGCGAAAATGGGCCGGCTTGCCGGCACCGGATTCCATCAGTATCCGGGCACCGAGGCCCTGGTACTTCTTCACCACGTCCGGCACGACCGACAATCGTCGTTCGCCGGAAACGGTTTCCGCAGGCACTCCAAGAATCAGAGGCATGGGACGCTCCTCCCTGTCGAATGGGTGTGTGTAGGTGTGCGCCGTCCCTGCCTGTTTTTATGTCTCCCTCCGGCATAGCGTTTCGCTACGCACGCGGCGCTCGACAGATATTACCGATAATCAGGACATGCGCAACTACGCATGCAGCACCCGCCAGGGCTTCGCACCGGCTGGTGCGCTCACCAGCGCGGCGCGCTGCCCGCGAGCTCGGCGCTGCGGCCGTTGCGCACCGGCGCCTCGACGAACTTGATGATCGCCACGGTGATGTTGTCGCCGTAACCGCCGGCACGCTCGCGCGCGTGGTCGATGAGCACCTTGGCCGCCTCGCGCGCGGACAGCGCGGCAATCGCGCCGCCCAGCTCCTCGTCGGAGAAGTAGCCCCACAGGCCGTCCGAGCACAGCAGGAAGCTGTCGCCGGCCACCAGCGGGGCCTGCGAGCCGTGTTCGATGCGCGGCTCGCGCTCGCTGCCCAGGCAGGACAGCAGCACGTTGCGCTGCGGGTGGCGCAGCGCGCCGGCTTCGTCCAGCTTGCCCTTGCGCTGCATCTCGCCGACCAGCGAATGGTCCTGGCTGCGGGACACCAGCTCGGATCCACGAAAGTGATACAGACGGGAATCGCCGCAGTGCGCCCAGTCGGCGCGCCCCGGTTGCAGCATGAAGACCACGGCGGTGCTGTGCGGGTCTTGCTCGCTGGTGAAGCGGGTGAGCTTGATCACCAGATGGGCTTCGTTGATCACCCCGGCCAGCAGATGCTCGGGCGATTCGGACTGCGGGGCGTAGGTCTCGAAGTTCTGCTTGGCCTTGATCAGCACCTGCTCGGCGGCCATCGCCCCGCCGCTATGACCGCCCATGCCGTCGGCCAGCACCGCCATCATCATGCCGGGCCGCGAGGGATGGGCGAACAGCGCGACGCGGTCCTGCTGGTCCGTGCGGTCCCCGGTGTGGCGGGCAACGCAGGTTTCGATGGTGAGCGGCATGGGGCGATGCGGGCGGATTTTCAGCAGGCAATCATAGCAACCGCTACCCAGATTGGGGCAGCACCCGGGGTGCCGCAGCAGGGCTCGCAGAGGCGCAGCGTGACATTTGTCACGCCTGCGCAAAAAACCTGCCACGAGGTGGCCGGGGCACGGCCACCCTTATGACGAAGGACGTATCAGATCGAGAACCCGTTGAGGCGCGCGTCGACCAGTTCGATCCAGTGGCGCACCGGGGTGTCGGTGCCGCCTTCGAGATGCGAGATGCAGCCGATGTTGGCCGAGGCGATGAGCTTGGCGCCCCCCTCGCTCAACGCGGCCAGCTTGTTGTCACGCAACTGCAGCGACAGCTCCGGCTGCAGCAGCGAATAGGTGCCGGCCGAACCGCAGCACAGGTGTGCATCGCGCACCGGCACCAGGCTGAACCCCGCGGCTTCCAGCAGGCTTTCCACCACGCCGCGCACCTTCAGCCCGTGCTGCAGGGTGCACGGTGCATGCCAGGCCACCGCGCGCACCTCCGCACGGCGCGTCCTGAGCAGTTCCTGCAGGCGCCCGGCTTCGGCTGCGACCACCGCGCTGACGTCCTGCGTCAGTTCGCTGATGCGTTTCGCGCGCTCGGCATACATCGGATCGTGCTGCAGCAGATGACCGTAGTCCTTGACCTGCACGCCGCAGCCCGAGGCGGTCATCACGATGGCCTCGATCTCGCCGCGCTCGACCAGCGGCCACCAGGCGTCGATGTTGCGTCGCGCGTCGGCCCGCCCGCCTTCCTGGTCGTTGAGGTGGTAGCGCACCGCGCCGCAGCAACCCGCACCGGGCTGTTCGATCAGCGAGATTCCCAGGGTATCCAGTACACGGGCAGTCGCCGCATTGATCGACGGCGCCATCGCCGGCTGGGCGCAGCCGGCCAGCGCCAGCATGCGCCGCGCATGGCGCGGGCGCGGCCAGGGGCCGGCCGGGCGCGCCACCGGCACCTTGGCGCGCAGCGTCTCGGGCAGCAGGCCGCGCACCATGCGGCCGGCCTTCATCGCCATGCCGAACAGGTCGGTGCGCGGCACGAACTCGCGCAGCGCCCAACGCACCGCGCGCTCTGCGCCGCGCCGCGGCACCCGGCTCTCCACCACCTGACGGCCGATGTCGGCCAGACGGCTGTAGTGCACGCCCGACGGGCAGGTGGACTCGCAGGAGCGGCAGGTCAGGCAGCGGTCCAGGTGCAGGCGGGTCTTCTCGGTGACCGGCTGGCCCTCGAGCACCTGCTTGATCAGGTAGATGCGCCCGCGCGGGCCGTCGAGCTCGTCACCGAGCAACTGGTAGGTCGGACAGGTGGCGGTGCAGAAACCGCAATGCACGCACTTGCGCAGGATCTCGTCGGCCTCGCGCCCCTCGGGGGTGTCGCGGATGAAGTCGGCAAGCTGGGTCTGCATGTTCAGAATTCCTGGTAGAGACGGCCGGGGTTGAGGATGCCGGCCGGGTCGAAAGCGGACTTCAGGCGGCGATGGATCGCCAGCAGCGGCGCGGCCAGCGGGTGGAACACCTCGCCGCCGTGGTCACCGCCGTGGAACAGGGTGGCGTGTCCGCCGAGCTGCGCCGCACGCTCGCGGATCGCGCTCGCCGAAGCCTGGCTGCGCAGCCAGCGCTGCGCGCCGCCCCATTCGATGAATTGTTCGCCGGCCAGCTTGAGCGGGCTGGCCGAGCTGGGCAGCGCGATGCGCCACAGCGCGCCGCCGCCCACGTCTGCGCCGAACCACGGCAGGCTCTGCTCGCGCACGCCCTGCCAGAAGGCCGCGGCCTCCTCCGCCCCGACCGCTTCACCACCCAGGCTCTGGCGCGCGGCCTGCACGGCGGCCTCGGCACCGGACAGGCGCAGGGTCAGCACGCCGTCCACCCAGGCCGACGCCGAAAGCGGCAGCGGCGGGCCGCCCCAGGCGTTGAGTCGCTCGATCGCCTCGCTCTCGTTCATGCCAAAGCGCAGCGTGGCCTCGGCAACCGGACGCGGCAGCACCGTCAGCGACACCCCCACCCGCAGGCCGAGGGTGCCGAGGCTGCCCGCCATCAGGCGCGAGACGTCATAGCCGGCGACGGTCTTCATCCCCTGACCGCCGAAGCGCAGCACGTCGCCGCGCCCGTCGATCAGGCGCACCCCCAGCACGAAGTCGCGCAGCGCCCCGACCGCCATGCGGCGCGGGCCGGACAGGCCGGCCGCCACCGCGCCGCCCAGCGTCGCACCGCTGCCGAAGTGCGGCGGCTCGAAGGCGAGCATCTGGTTCTGCGCGGCGAGTTCGGCCTCCAGCTCGGCGAGCGGCGTGCCGGCGCGCGCGGTGACCACCAGTTCGGTGGGCTCGTAGCTGATGATGCCGCGGTAGGCGGTGGTCTCAAGGCGTTCGCCGGTGGTCGTGCGCCCATGGAAGTCCTTGGTGCCGCCGCCGCGCAGCTGCAGCGCGCGGCCACTGGCGGCCGCCACGCGGATGCGCTCGGACCATTCGGCGAGGATGCTTTCGGAACTGTCGCTCATTCGTCGTTTGCCTTTGTTCGATTGTTCGCACTGCGCCGCCCGGACGCCACCCGCAAGGCGAGCCAGGCGCCCACCAGGGAGAGCACCGGCACCGCCACCAGCAGGAATTGCAGCCAGGCCTTGTTCATCGCTCCAGGCGGGCCGGCACGCATGCGCCGCGCCCGCGACCGGCCTCAGAAGCGCGGGATGTCCGGATACGGTACATGCTCGCTGTTCACCGGCATGCGTCCGTACTCCGCGCAGCGGTTCAGGGTCGGGATGGCCTTGCCGGGGTTGAGCAGGCCGGGCGGGTCGAAGGCCGCCTTGACGCGGAAGAACTGGCGGATCTCGGCGGTGGCGAACTGCGAGCACATCTGGTTGATCTTCTCGATGCCCACGCCGTGCTCGCCGGTGATGGTGCCGCCGAGCGCGACCGAAAGCTCCAGGATCTCCGCGCCGAAGGCTTCGGCCCGTTCCAGTTCGCCCTCGCGGTTGGCGTCGAACAGGATCAGCGGATGCAGGTTGCCGTCGCCCGCGTGGAAGACGTTGATGCAGCGCAGCTGGTACTTGCCTTCCATCGCCTGGATGGCCTCCAGCATCTCGCCCAGGCGCTTGCGCGGAATGGTGCCGTCCATGCAGTAGTAGTCCGGCGAGATCCGTCCGGCGGCCGGGAAGGCGGCCTTGCGCCCGGCCCAGAACCTGAGCCGCTCGGCCTCCGAGCCGGACACGCGGATCTCGGTGGCACCGCTGGCCTCCAGCACCGCGCGCACCCGGCCGATCTCCTCGGCGACTTCCTCCGGCGTACCGTCGGATTCGCACAGCAGGATGGCCTTGGCATCGAGCGGATAGCCGGCATGGACGAACTGCTCGACCGCCGCGGTGGCCGGCTGGTCCATCATCTCCAGCCCGGCGGGGATGATGCCTGCGGCAATGATCGCCGCGACCGCCTCGCCGGCCTTGATCACGTCGTCGAAGGCGGCCAGCACGCACTGCGCGTACTGCGGCTTCGGGGTGAGCTTCACGGTGACCTCGGTGACCACCGCGAGCATGCCCTCCGAACCGGTCATCAGCGCGAGCAGGTCGAAGCCCGGGCTGTCCGGTGCATGGCTGCCGATCTCGACGACCTCGCCCTCGATGGTTACCCCGCGCACCCGCAGCAGGTTGTGTACGGTCAGGCCGTACTTCAGGCAATGCACGCCGCCGGCGTTTTCCGCCACGTTCCCGCCGATGGTGCAGGCGATCTGCGAGGACGGATCGGGCGCGTAATACAGGCCGTGCGGCGCCGCGGCTTCGGAGATCGCCAGATTGCGCACCCCGGGTTGCACCACCGCGGTACGCGAATGCGGGTCGAGATGGACGATGCGGGTAAAGCGCGCGAGCGACAGCAGCACGCCGCGCGCATGCGGCAGCGCCCCGCCGGACAGCCCGGTCCCGGCACCGCGCGCCACCACCGGCACGCCCAGTTCGTGGCAGGTACGCAGCACCGCCACCACCTGCTCCTCGCTGACCGGCAGCGCCACGGCGAGCGGCATGCTGCGGTAGGCGGCCAGTCCGTCGCACTCGTAGGGCCGTACATCCTCCGGGTCGTACATCAAGGCGCCGACCGGCAGCACGCGGGCCAGCGCCTCGATCAGCTTCACCTTGTCGACGGCGGAGAAATCGGCCTCGCGCGCAAAGGCGAGCGGCTCGTCTGACAGCTCTTGGGTTTCCGGCATCATTCCAGATCCAGTTGCGGCCGCCCCCGGGCGGCCCGTTCATGACTTGCGGGAGCGGAAAGCACCGCTCCAGCCTTTGCGCAGCGATGCTACGCGGCGCGCCGGGCGCGAACCATTGGGGCAATCCACCATGGCCCGCGCACCGCCGGGTCACCCGCGTTCAGGCGCGCAGCCAGCCCAACCCGGACTCGGTATCCGCACCCAGCGGACGGTACTCCGCACCCACCCAGCCGCGGTAGCCGAGTCGGTCGATTTCGCCGAACAGCCACGGAAAGTTGATCTCCCCGCTGCCCGGTTCGCCACGCCCCGGATTGTCGGCAAACTGGATGTGGCCGATGTGCGGCAGATGCCGCGCAAGCGTGCGGGCGAGATCGCCCTCCATCACCTGCGCATGATAGATGTCGTACTGGATGAAGACGTTCGCGCGCCCGACGGCATGCACGATTCCGGCCGCCTGCGCCGTGCGGCTGAGGAAGAAGCCCGGCGTGTCGCGGGTGTTGAGCGGCTCCAGCAACACCCGGATGCCGTGCGCCGCGCAGGCATCGGCAGCGTAGCGCAGGTTGTCGGCCAGCGTGGCGGCGAGCAGATCCGGCGCCACGCCCGGCGGCGCAAGACCGGCCAGGCAGTTGATCCGCGTGCAGCCGAGCGCCTGCGCGTACTCGATGGCGCGCCCCACCCCGGCACGGAACTCCGCCACCCGTGCAGGCAGGCACCCCAGCCCGCGCTCGCCGCCGGCCCAGTCGCCGGCCGGAAAATTGAACAGCACCACCTCGACACCGGCCGCGCGCGCCGCATCCGCAACCTCGGCTGCCGGCCAATCGTAGGGAAAGTGGAACTCCACCCCGCGAAAGCCGCTGCGCGCAGCCGCCGCGAAACGTTCGAGGAAGGGCCGTTCCTGGTACAGGAAAGACAGGTTGGCGCTGAAACGGGGCATCGGCAGGACTCGCAGGACGGTTCGACGGAAACCCGATTTTGCGCCAGGCTGCGCCGGGAAGGTAGGCGCCGCGCCCTGTCGGCCGCAGAACGGCCAACAGGATTTGCTAACATTCGCGCTTCCCCCGCCGCCGGCGCGCCGCCCATGCCCCCCGTCCCGCTGCACGAACGCCTGCTGCCCTTCCTCGCCTGGCCCAGGCAGTGGTCGGGCGCAACGCTGCGCGGCGACCTGCTCGCCGGCATCACCGTGGCCCTGGTGCTGCTGCCGCAGTCGCTGGCCTACGCCCAGCTCGGTTCGCTGCCGCCGCACATCGGCCTGTATGCCGCGCTGTTGCCGGCCGTGGTGGGCGCGCTGTTCGGCTCCTGCGCACAGCTGTCGACCGGGCCGGTGGCGCTCACCGCGCTGCTGACCGGTGCCAGCATCCTGCCGCTGGCACACCCCGACACCCCGGAGTTCGTCGCCCTGGCGGTGCTGCTCGCCCTGCTCTCCGGCCTGATCCAGCTCGCGCTGGGCGCGCTGCGCCTGGGCTGGCTGCTCAACCTGCTCTCCCACCCGGTACTGATGGGCTTCATCAACGCCGCCGCGCTGATCATCTGCCTGTCGCAACTCCCGCCCCTGCTCGGGCTGGCGATGAGCCGCAGCGACCAGTTCCTCGCCGACCTTGCCACTGCGCTGGGCGACGCCGCGGCCCTGCACGCGCCATCGGCCCTGTTCGGGCTGGGCGCGCTGGCTGCACTGCTCGCGCTCAGGCGGTTTGCGCCGCGCCTGCCGGACATCCTGCTGGTGGTCGGCGGTGCCACGCTGCTCTCCGCCCTGAGCGGTTTCGAGGCCGCGGGCGGGCGGGTGGTGGGCGCGATCCCCGCGGGCTTGCCCGCCTTCGTCCTGCCCACGGTGGACCTGAACGCGGTCGCCGCCTTGCTGCCGGCCGCCTTCGTCATCGCGCTGGTCAGCTTCATGGAAGTCACCTCGAGCGCGCGGCTGATCTCCGGACGGACCCGCCAGCCGTGGAACCACAACCAGGAACTGATCGGTCAGGGGCTGGCCAAGCTGGCCTCCGCACTGTCGGGTTCGATGCCGGTCAGCGCCTCGTTCTCGCGCTCCGCGCTGAACCACGCAAGCGGGGCGCGCTCGGGCCTGTCGTCGCTGGTCACCGCGGCCGTGGTCCTGCTCGCCCTGCTCTACTTCACCCCGCTGCTCTGGCACCTGCCGGTGCCGGTACTGGCCGCGGTGATCGTCCTCGCCGTGGCGAACCTGATCGACTTCGGCGCACTCGGCCGCGCCTGGCGCGCCAGCCGCGACGACGGCCTGGCCGCTGCACTGACCTTCGCCGCCACGCTGGCCTTCGCGCCCAACATCCAGAACGGCATCCTCACCGGCCTGCTGTTGTCGCTCGCGCTGATGCTGTATCGCGGCATGAAGCCGCGCATCGCCCTGCTCGGCCTGCACCCGGACGGCACCTACCGCGATCTGGAGCGTTTCGGCCTCGCCCACCCGCACCCCAATGCGGTGATCCTGCGTTTCGACAGCCCGCTGACCTTCGTCACCGCAGCCACCTTCGAGGAAGGCATGCTGCGCGCGGTGCGCGCCCAACCCGAGGTGCGTGTGGTGCTGGTCTCCGGCGCCGGTATCAACGACATCGACGCGACAGGGCTGCACACCCTCAACGGCCTGCTCGAACGCCTGCGCACCCAGCACCAGCGCATGGCCTTCTGTGGCCTGAAGAAGCAGGTCATCGACGCCCTGCAGCGCGACGGACTGTGGGACAGGCTGGCGCCCGAGGCCGCCTTCCGCACCGAACAGCAGGCACTGGACGCGCTGCTCCCCACCCTGGACAGCGAGGCCACCCGCTCCTGCATACCGGCACATCGCTATTGACGGATAAGGCTTTTTTCACTAGAGTGCGCGATTCTTCGCAACACCTATCAACTGGAGCAACACCATGTACGCGGTGATAAAAACCGGCGGCAAGCAGTATCGCGTCGTCGCCGGCGAAAAGATCAAGGTAGAACGGATACCGGCAGACGTGGGCTCCGAAATCACCATCGACCAGGTTCTCATGGTCGGCGAGGGCGAGTCGGTCAAGATCGGCACCCCGGTGGTTTCCGGCGCTACCGTCAAGGCTTCTGTGGTTTCCCACGGCCGTCACGACAAGATCAAGATCTTCAAGATGCGTCGTCGCAAGCACTACCAGAAGCATCAGGGCCATCGCCAGAACTACACCGAAATCCGCATCGAAGCGATCTCGGCCTAAGTCAAGACCAGGAGGTAATTCGTCATGGCACACAAAAAAGCTGGCGGCAGTTCCCGTAACGGTCGCGAC
>JAUVWV010000070.1 GCA_030603925.1 Thauera sp.
ATCGCCACCCCGGCCTTCGGCCAGATCTGGAACTACCTGCCCTTCACCGTCGGCTTCCCCGGCTTCGACCTGCTGATGCTGGCCATCCCCACCGCGGTGATCGCCTACATCATCGCCTTCGGCGACATCATCGTCGGCCAGAGCCTGATCGCCCGTGTGGACCACCTGCGTCCGGACGAGAAGATCGAGGTGGACGTCGACCGCGTGCACCTGGTCACCGGCATCCGCAACGCCATCCACTCGCTGTTCGCGCCCTACCCGGGCCTGGCCGGTCCGCTGTTCACCGGCGCCATGGCCACCATCGCAGAACGCTACCGCTACGGGCGCGGCGCCATGGACACCATCTACTCGGGTGCCGGCGTGTTCTGGATCGTGGGCTTCATCGCGCTCTTCCTGCTGCCGCTGATCACCCTGTTCAAGCCGGTGCTGCCGATCGCGCTGTCCATCACCCTGCTGATCACCGGCTACCTGTGTATCGCGGTGGCGGTGGAACAGATCGACAACGCCACCTCGATGGGCGTGGCCGGCGTGATGGGCGTGGTGCTCGCCACCCACGGCGCGGCCTGGGGCCTGGGCGCCGGCCTGGTGATGTGGCTGCTGATCGAACGCCGCGGCAAGAACGTGCCGGCCGACGAGCCGATTCACGTGGAAGACAACATGCCGCACGAGCCGGACGCGGACGATCCGGTGCCGGCCAAGGCCAACTGAGCGGCCCGACCCGCAAACCGCAGCCCGGCCAGTCGGCCGGGCCTTCAAACGTGTGCGGTGCGCACCCGCGCGCCGCACACCGGCAGGAGCCACCATGAGCAAAGCAAGACTTCTGACCCTCGCCGCCCTGGCCTGCGGCAGCTTCGCCGGTACGGCACTGGCCGACGGCATCCACGTGGGCGAGGCGTGGATTCCCGCCTATGGCGAGAACCTGCGCAACGCCCCGGTCTTCCTCACCCTGGTCAATCTCGGCAAGGGCAGCGACCGCCTGGTCGGCGCCCGCAGCGACGGCGCCGCCGCGGTCAGTCTGCAGACCCTGGCCGTGCAGGACGGCGAACTGCGCGCCCAGCCGCTGCAGGCCGTGAGCCTGCCGCCCGGCGTGCCTGTTCCGCTCGCCGCAGGCGGCACCTGGCTGATGCTGGAAGACCTCAAGGCGCCGCTGCGCGCGCGCGCCACCTACACCCTGAAGCTGGTGTTCGAGCAGGCCGGCGAGCGCGAATACCGCGTGCGCGTGCGCCCCACCCCGCTGGCCGGCGACAACCTGGAAAACCTGCGCACCGATCCGCTGCAGCAACCCGGCCAGACCCAACGCACCGAAGGCCTGGACGACGCCCTGCGCAGCGACCCCTTCCTGCGCTGAGCCACCCGCCACGCAGCACCCGCGGGGCAGCCGAGGCTGCCCCGTTTTTTGTTGACGTTCACGTTAACCCCAACTGCTCGCCCCCCGCCGCGCTGCTAACCTAGCGCGTTCTGCCAGCCCCATCGACACTAACAAGAACATGAACGAATCCTTCAAGCGCGGCGCCGCGGAAGGTTTCCGCGCCTTCCTGCCGCTGTCGGTCGGCCTCATCCCCTGGGCGGTGGTCACCGGCGTGGCCATGCGCTCGATCGGCCTCTCGCCGCTCGAGGCGATGGGCATGAACGTCATCGTGTTCGCCGGCACCGCCCAGCTCGGCACCCTGCCGCTGATCGCCGCCGGCGCGCCGCTGTGGCTGATCGTGCTCACCGCGCTGGTACTCAACCTGCGCTTCGTGATCTTCTCCGCCGCGCTCGCCCCGGCCTTCGCCGGCTACCCGAAGCGGCACCGCCTGCTCTCCAGCTACTTGCTGGTGGACGGCGTGTTCGCCATCCTCTCCGAGCGCATCCTCAAGTCGCAGGACGCGCACTGGCGCTGGGGCTGCTACATCGCGCCCTCGGTGTGGTGCTGGGTGCTGTGGCAGGTCTTCGCCTTGGTCGGCGTGCTGGGCGCCGGAGTGCTGCCCGCCGACTGGTCGCTGGAGTTCATGGCCACCATCGCGCTGATGGTGATGCTGGTGCCGATGAGCGCCACCCGGCCGATGCTGGTCGCCGCGCTGGCCGGCGGGCTGGGCGCGGTGCTGCTGCGCGGCATGCCGCTCAAGCTCGGCCTGATCGCCGGCATCGTGATCGGCATCGCCGCCGGCTTCGCCGCCGAACACTGGCAACAACGCAAGGAGCCGACATGAGCGAAGGCATCTGGCTGTGGCTCACCCTCGCGGCGATCGGCAGCACCACCATCCTGACCCGCGGCAGCTTCATCATCCCCGGCGAGCGCGCCCGCCTGCCCGCCACCCTGCAGCGCGCCCTGCGCTACGCGCCGGCCGCCGCGCTGGCCGCCCTGGTGATGCCCGACGTGCTGCTGGTGGGCGGCGAACTCGACCCGCTCAACCCCAAGCTGGCCGCCGCGGTGGTGGTGATCCTGGCATGCACCCGCTTCCGCAACCCCTGGCTGCCCTTCATCGCCGGCATGGGCGTCCTGTTGCTGCTGCGCAAGGGCCTGGGCCTGCCCTGAGCGGGAACCCGCAGCGCGCACCCGGCGCCTAAGCCACACGGGGGCCGGCCTACCCCGGGGAGCATGCAATGCGCGGCAACACCCGCCCGGTCACGGTGTATTACGACGGCGCCTGCCCGCGCTGCGTGCGCGACCGCGCACGCTACGAACGCCTGGCCGGGCGCCAGGCCGCCGACACCTGCTGGGTGGACATCACCGGACGCGAGGATGAACTGGCCGCACGCGGCATCGACCCGCAGGCCGCGCTGCGCGAACTGCACGTGCTCGACCCGCAGGGCCGCGTACAGCGCGAGCTGGACGCCTACATCCTGCTGATGGCGCGCGTGCCGCTGCTGCGCCCGCTGGCCTGGCTGATCGGCCTGCCCGGCCTGCGCCCACTGCTGTCGCGCCTGTACCGCGCCAGCGTGCTGCGCCGCCTGCGCGCCGAAGGGCGCATCGACGCCGACTGACGCAGCCGCAGGGCACAGCGCATCGGCCGCGGGCTAGCCCCAGGTATTCAGCCCGCGCAGCCGGGCGCTGATCGCCCCGGGGCCGAACTCCGCCTCCACCTCGGCCTGCTTGTCGGCCGCCCAGTTCACCGCACGCTGCGCATTGTCGATACGACGGTCCAGCAGATGGCCGTCGGCGGCGAGCATCTGCGCCGCCTCGCCGAAGGCCCGCGCGACGTTGTTGAGGGTCTGCACGGCCGCATCGCGCTGCGTCGCCAACGCGCCATCGAAGGCCGCCTCGTCGAGCACCAGCTGGCCGTCCGCGGTAAAGCGCACCCCCATGTCGCTCAGGCCCAGCGCAAAGCCGCCATTGCCCGCGCCATGGAAGATCGAACCCACCTCGCGGCGCAGCGAGAAGCGCGCCACCTCGCCGGCCTGGTTATCGTCGAGCAGCGCGCCCTGTTCGAAGTACGGATCGAACTCCGCATCCCAGGCGTTGTAGCGCTCGATGAAGTCGCGCAGCACCGCCTTGATCTCGCCATCCGCGTGCGCCGGCCGCAGACCGCCCAGGCCCTCGCTCGCCGCCCCCAGCTCGCCCACCCGGGCGCGCAACCGCCCCAGCACCTCGGCCTCGTCGCCGATCTCCGCCACGCGGGCGTTGTAGCGCAGCATGAAAGCGGAGTTGCTGGCCTCCAGCTGGGCCAGCATCGAGTTCATGCGCGCCGACTCGCCCCCCAGCAGCGTGTCCGCCAGCCCGGCGCCCTGCGCGCCCGCCGGCAGCGCGCCGCGCGCGCTCAGCAGCGCATTGAGGAAATCGGTACTGCTAGCCGAACTGCCCTGCGCACTGCCCGCAGTCAGGGTGGCCAGCGCATTGAGACGGAAGGCGGCGACATCGAGCTTCATGGCAAGGCTCCAGGACGGCGGGGAGAACGTATTTCAGTCTAGCAGCTGCGCAGCCCGTTCTCCGCGCGCAGCGCAGCGCCCGCCCGCGGGATTAAACTGTACGCCCCGGACGACGCATCGACACCACCGCGCATGAAGATCGACCAACTCCCGCTCGGCGCCCGCTTCCTGCTCAAGGGCGTCCTCTACACCAAGGTCGGCCCGATGACCGCCTCGGGCGAATCCGGCGGCACGCTCTTCATCCCCAAGCACGCCACCCTGCAGCCCGTGCCCGGCGAAGCCCCACCGCCGCCGCCCGACGACGCAAACCGCCCGCTCGACCGGGCGAAGGTCGCGGCGGCCTTCGAGACCTATCACCAGACCGCCATGGGCTGCGCCGACGTGAGCGGGCGGGCCATCCTGGAGAGCGCACGCAAGCGCTTCCTCGACAGCATGCGTTGAGGGTGGGGTCGGGCGACGCTTCGGCTTGCGGGCCTGGGCCCTGCAGGTAGCTCGGGCGCCTTCCGATGCCACCGCGCGCCCTCGGATCGACCCTCCAGCGCCGGGCTCGGGATACACACGCCCGCTCGAGACCCTGGTCAGGCGGACCCTGGGCCTGACGAAAAGACAGCGCGCCCGCCCCCGGTCGAAGACATGCAGGCCCCTTCGGACTCTCGTTTCGCGAGCAGAAACGGTGTCGGAAATTGTTACAGTCGGCTGAGCGCACCCCTCGGTCGCATCCCCCAAGGTCTTGAGACAAAACAAGCTCCGGCACATGGCGCAGTTCTTGCGCGCGTCAACCTGTCTGCGTCAGAGGCCAACTCGGTGGCACATCGGGCGTCCATGAGGACGAAGCGGCGACAGCGCCTCCAGACCAGTCCCGGCCGAGCAGGAGGACGCCATGAAGTGGGTAAGCGCGACGATCATGGGTGCTGCCATGCTGATATCCGGCGCGGCTGGCGCAGTCCCCTATACCCTCATGTTCGAGCGGGACGACGACGCGGGAGCGGGCCAGGAGCTGGTCTTCCGCAGCTACGCATCCTACGGCGATCTGAGCAACAACCTCAATGCGACGGATGTCTTCTCGCCGATCAACATTGCCAGCAACTTCAGCACCACCGGCCTGACCTGGGACGGTTCGCGATACTTGCTGATGTTCGAGCGGGACGACGATGCGGGGGCGGGCCAGGAGCTGGTTTTCCGCAGTTACACGACCTACGAAAATCTGATCAACAACCTCAATGGGTCGGACTTCTTCTCGCCAATCAACATTTCCGCCAATTTCAGCACCACAGGCCTGACCTGGGACGGCTCGCGATACTTGCTGATGTTCGAGCGGGACGATGACGCAGCAGCGGGGCAGGAGTTGGTGTTCCGCAGTTACGCGACCTACGACGATCTGATCAACAACCTCAATGGAGCGGACTTCTTCTCGCCAATCAACATTTCCGCCAACTTCAGTACCACCGGTCTGACCTGGGACGGGTCGCAATACTTGTTGATGTTCGAGCGGGACGACGACGTGGGAGGGGGCCAGGAGCTGGCCTTCCGCAGCTACGCGACTTACGACGATCTGATCAACAACCTCAATGGGTCGGATGTCTTCTCGCCGATCAACATTGCCGGCAACTTCAGCACCAGGGGCCTCATGGCACTGGTGGACTGGGCGGACCCGCCAAATCCTGTCTCCCTTCCGTCGACCTTGACGCTGCTCGTGGCGGCATGCCTGTCGGCACTCGGGCACGCAGCCCTGACACGCATTGCCAGCCCAGACGCGCGTCCCTGAGCATTGAGACCCGAGCGGCAAACGCCGCCCCGCCTCACTCCACCGTCACTGACTTCGCCAGGTTGCGCGGCTTGTCCACATCCGTGCCCTTGACCAGCGCTGCATGGTAGGAGAGCAGCTGCAGCGGGATGACGTGCAGCACCGGGGAGAGCATGCCGTAGTGCTCGGGCATGTGCAGGATGTGCACACCTTCGGACTCGGGGATTTCGCTGCCGGCGTCGGCGAAGACGTAAAGTTCGCCGCCGCGGGCGCGCACTTCCTGCAGGTTGGACTTGAGCTTTTCCAGCAGTTCGTCGGCGGGGGCGACGGCGATGACCGGCATGTCCTTGTCGACCAGGGCCAGCGGGCCGTGCTTGAGTTCGCCGGCGGCGTAGGCTTCGGCGTGGATGTAGGAGATTTCCTTGAGCTTGAGCGCGCCTTCCATGGCGATCGGCCAGTGGCGGCCGCGGCCGAGGAAGAGGGCGTGGTGCTTGGCAGCGAAGCGCTGCGCCCAGCGTTCGATCTCCGGTTCGAGTTCGAGCACCTTCTGCACGGCCACCGGCAGGTGGCGCAGGTTCTGCAGGTGGCGCGCTTCGTCTTCCGCCGAGAGGCGGCCGGCGAGTTTGGCCAGGGTCAGGGTGAGCAGCGCCAGCGCGGCGAGCTGGGTGGTGAAGGCCTTGGTGGAGGCGACGCCGATTTCCGGGCCGGCGCGGGTGATGAAGCGCAGGCTGGCTTCGCGCACGATGGCCGATTCGGGCACGTTGCAGATGGCCAGGGTGCGGCGCATGCCGAGCGCGCCGGCGTGCTTGAGCGCGGCCAGGGTGTCGGCGGTTTCGCCGGACTGGGAGATCACCACGACCAGGGTGTCGGGGTCGGGGACGGATTCGCGGTAGCGGTACTCGCTGGCGATTTCCACCGTGCACGGCACGCGCGCGACCGATTCCAGCCAGTAGCGCGCGACCAGGCCGGCGTGGTAGCTGGTGCCGCAGGCCAGCACGAGCACGCGGCGCACGCCGGCGAACACTTCGGCGGCGCGCGCGCCGAACAGCTGCGGGTTGACCGAGCCGCCGCCGGCGATGATTTCCAGCGTGTTGGCGAGCGCCTGGGGTTGCTCGAAGATTTCCTTCTGCATGTAGTGGCGGAACTGGCCCAGTTCCACCGCATCCGCGGACAGGCTGGAGAGGTGGATCTCGCGCTCCACCGGCGTACCGTCGGCGCGCACGATGCGATAGCCGCCGAGGCGCAGTTCGGCGACGTCGCCGTCTTCCAGGTAGATGACCTTGCGGGTGACCTGCAGCAGGGCGGCGGTGTCGGAGGCGGCGTACATGCCGTGCTGCGCGTCGCCCTCGCCGACGCCGAGCAGCAGCGGGGCGCCGCTGCGCGCGACGATGAGGCGTTGCGGTTCGGCTTCGGCGACCACGCCGATGGCGTAGGCGCCGGTGAGCTCACTGGAGGTCTGGCGCACCGCGTCGAACAGGTCGGCACCGGCTTCGAGCTTGCTGTGGATCAGATGGGCGATGGCTTCGGTGTCGGTGTCGGATTCGAACACGTAGCCCTTGGCCTGCAGCGCCAGCTTGATGGCTTCGAAGTTCTCGATGATGCCGTTATGCACCACCGCCAGGCCGCCGGAGACGTGCGGGTGGGCGTTGCGCTCGGAAGGCACGCCGTGCGTGGCCCAGCGCGTGTGGGCGATGCCGATGCGCGCGCTGGCAGCCTTGGCGGCGGCCAGTGCGGCGAGGTCGGCGACCCGGCCGGCGGAGCGCAGGCGGCTCAGGCCGCCGTCGGCGATCACCGCGAGGCCGGCGGAGTCGTAGCCGCGGTATTCGAGCTTGCGCAGGCCTTCGAGCAGGACCGGCACGACATCGGTGGTGGAGATCGCGGTGACGATGCCGCACATGGTCAGGCTCCTTGCTTGTTCTTGACCGGCCGCTGCCAGCCGGAGAGGCTCACCTGCCTGGCGCGCGACACAGTGAGCTGGCCGGCCGGGGCGTCCTTGGTGAGGGTGGTGCCCGCGCCCAGCGTGGCGCCGGCGCCGACGCGCACCGGGGCAACGAGCTGGGTGTCCGAGCCGATGAAGACGTCGTCTTCGATCATGGTGCGGGATTTGTTGGCGCCGTCGTAGTTGCAGGTGATGGTGCCGGCGCCGATGTTCACCCGGCTGCCGACGTCGGCATCGCCCACATAGGCCAGGTGGTTGGCCTTGGAGTGGTCGGCGATGCGGCTGTTCTTCACTTCGACGAAGTTGCCCAGATGCACGTCCGCACCCAGCTCGGTGCCGGGGCGGGTGCGTGCGTAGGGGCCGATCACGCAGGCCTCGCCCATGCGGGTGGCTTCGACATGGGAGAAGGGGGCGATGCGGCTGCCGGCGCCGATGACGGCGTCGCGGATCACGCAGTGGGCGCCGATACGCACGCCGTCGGCCAGCTCCACGCGGCCTTCGAAGACGCAATTGACGTCGATTTCGACGTCGCGCCCGCAGATGAGCTGGCCGCGCACGTCGATGCGCGCCGGGTCGATCAGGGTGACGCCGTCGTTCATCAGGCGGGCGGCGATGTTGCGCTGGTGGATGCGTTCGAGCTCGGCGAGCTGCGGCTTGCTGTTCACGCCCAGGGTTTCCCACGCCGCGGCCGGTTGCTCGCTGACCACCTCGACGCCATCGGCCACCGCGAGGCCGATGATGTCGGTGAGGTAGTACTCGCCCTGGGCGTTGTGGTTGCCGATGCGCCCCAGCCAGTCGCGCAGGCGGGCAACCGGGGCGACCAGGATGCCGGTATTGACTTCACGCACCGCGCGCTCGGCCGCGCTGGCATCCTTCTCTTCGACGATGCGGGTGACGCGCCCGGCACCGTCACGCAGGATGCGCCCGTAGCCGGTGGGGTCGTCGAGCGCCACGGTGAGCAGGGCCAGGCGGCTGTCGCCGGCCGCGTCGCACAGGCGCTGCAGTGTGGCGGCGCCGATCAGCGGCACGTCGCCGTACAGCACCAGCGCGGTGTCGCCGTCGGTGAGTTGCGGCAGCGCCTGCTGCACCGCATGACCGGTGCCGAGCTGCTCGGCCTGCAGCGCCCAGACGAGATCCGGTGCATCCAGGCGTTGGCGCACCACCTCGCCGCCGTGGCCGTACACCACGCAGATGCGCGCGGCCTGCAGGCTGCGTGCGGTATCCAGCACATGCGCCAGCATGGGGCGCCCGGCAATGGGCTGCAGCACCTTGGGCAGCACCGAACGCATGCGCTTGCCCTGGCCGGCGGCGAGTACGACGACTTCCATGGAGGCTCCGGAAACTTCGGCTTTCTGGGGGATTCGGGGACGCGCGATTCTAGCATGGCGCTTGCGGCCCACCGCCGGCCGGGCGGCAATCGGGAACCGTTCATGCTGCACTGCACACAAAATGTTGACCATTGTCTAAAGATGGTCATTGTTCGTGGTTAAAATCCTTCCGTTGCAACGCATATTGAGCGAGAGCCGCCATGGAGCATGCAGTACATCAGCAGTTCATCCAGAACCGCACCTTCGACGAGATCCAGGTGGGCGACTTCGCCCAGTTGGTGCGCACCTTGCGCCCGGAGGACATCCACCTGTTCGCGGTGATGTCGGGCGATGTGAACCCGACCCACGTTGACCCGGAATTCGCCCGCTCCAGCCAGTTCCGCGAGGTGGTGGGACACAGCATGTGGGGCAGCACGCTGATCTCCACGGTGCTCGGCACCGAGTTCCCCGGCCCCGGCACGGTGTATGTCTCGCAGGGCCTGAACTTCTGGCGCCCGATCACCATCGGCGACACCCTGACCATCACCGTGACGTGCCGCGAGAAGTTCGAGCACAACCACCACATCATCTTCGACTGCCTGGCGGTGAACCAGGACGGCCTGAAGGTGATCGACGGCAGCGCCGAGGTGCTGGCGCCCACCGAGAAGATCAAGCGCACGCGGGTCAATCTGCCCGAGGTGACCATCTCCGACCGCGAACTGCGCTACCGCCATCTGCTCTCGGTGAGTTCGGGGCTGTCGCCCATCCCGATCGCGGTGGCCCACCCGTGCGACGCCGAATCGCTGCGCGGGCCGGTGCAGGCGGCCCAGGCGGGCCTGGTCGACCCCATCCTGGTGGGGCCGGAAGCGAAGATCCGTGCGGTGGCCGAGGAACACGACATCGACATCCGCGGTTTCCGCATCGTCGACGTGCCGCACAGCCATGCCGCGGCCGAGGCCGCCGTGGCGCTGTGCCGCGACGGCGGCGCCGAGGCGCTGATGAAGGGTTCCCTGCACACCGACGAGCTGATGAGTGCGGTGATCTCCAAGGAAGGCGGCCTGCGCACCGCGCGCCGCATCAGCCACGTGTTCCTCGCCGACGTGCCGACCTACCCGCACCCGCTGATGATCACCGACGCGGCGATCAACATCGAGCCCTCGCTGGAGACCAAGGTCGACATCATCCAGAACGCCATCGACCTGGCCCACGTGCTGGGCCTGGCCGAACCCAAGGTGGCGATCCTCTCGGCGGTGGAGACCGTGACGCCGAAGATCCGCTCCACCATCGAAGCGGCCGCGCTGTGCAAGATGGCCGACCGCGGGCAGATCAAGGGCGGCCTGCTCGACGGCCCGCTGGCCTTCGACAACGCGGTGTCGCTGGTTGCCGCCAAGACCAAGGGCATCCGCTCCGCAGTGGCCGGCAATGCCGACATCCTGGTGGTGCCGGATCTGGAATCCGGCAACATGGTGGCCAAGCAGCTCGAATACCTGGCCGATGCGCTGATGGCCGGCGTGGTGCTGGGCGCGCGCGTACCCATCGTGCTGACCAGCCGCGCCGACACCGCGGAGACGCGCGCAGCCTCCTGCGCCATCGTGCAGCTGATGGCGCACCGCAAGCGCGAGGCGATGCTGGCATGAAGGCCATCCTCGTCCTCAACGCGGGTTCGTCCAGCCTGAAGTTCGCGCTGTTCGCCACCGAGCCGGTGCTGGCCAGCGAACCGGCGCTGTCCGGCCAGGTGGAAGGCATCGGCGCCACGCCGGAGCTCAGCGCGCGCGATGCGGCCGGCGAGCGCTACCACGAGAAGGTGGTCACCGCGGGTGAGCAATCCGAGCAGCACCGCGACGCGCTCACCCATCTGTTCCGCTGGCTGTCCGCGCACAACCCGGACCTGGAGATCGTCGCCGCCGGGCACCGCGTGGTGCATGGCGGCGAGCGTTACAGCGCGCCGGTGCGCCTCACCGAGGCCGTGCTGCGCGAGCTGGACGAATTCGTTCCGCTGGCGCCGCTGCACCAGCCGCACAACCTGCGCGCAGTGCGTGCGGTGGCCGCGCTGCTGCCGGAGATCCCGCAGGTGGGCTGCTTCGATACCGCCTTCCATCGCACCCAGTCGCCGCTGGCGCAGGCCTTTGCGCTGCCGCGCGCGATCAGCGCGGAGGGCGTGAAGCGCTACGGCTTCCACGGCCTGTCCTACGACTTCGTCGCCCGCCAGCTGCCCGAGGTGGTCGGCGAACGGGCGCGCGGCGCCGTGGTGATTGCCCACCTGGGCAACGGTGCCTCGATGTGCGCGCTGCGCGACGGCCGAAGCGTGGCGTCCACCATGGGCTTCACCGCGGTCGAGGGCCTGATGATGGGCACCCGCACCGGCAGCCTGGACCCCGGCGTGCTGCTCTACCTGATGGAGCAGAAGGGCATGGATGCCAAGGCGCTGACCCGCCTGCTGTACAAGGAATCGGGCCTGCTCGGCGTTTCCGGCATCAGCCAGGACATGCGCACCCTGCTGGCTTCGGACGCACCGGAGGCGAAGGAAGCGGTGGATCTGTTCTGCTACCGCATCGCGCGCGAGCTCGGCTCGCTGGCCGCGGCCGCGGGCGGGCTGGATGCACTGGTGTTCACCGGCGGCATCGGCGAACACGCCGCACCGGTGCGCGAGAAGGTGGCTGCGCTGTCCGCCTGGCTGGGGGTACACATCGACCCGGCGGCAAACGCCGCCCACGCCACGCGCATCGACACGGCGGACAGCCGGGTGGCGGTGGCCGTGGTGCCGACCAACGAGGAAGGCATGATTGCGCGCTACACGGTGGAGCTGCTCGGCCGCTGACAGAAAGGCACCGGGAGCATACGCGGTTGCAGTAGCGCCGCTCCCGGATTGCGCTGCGCTTCATCCAGGCTACGGTTCGTAGCCCGGATGGAGGCCGCAGGCCGGAATCCGGGTTCATCAAGTCGAAAAAAGGGCGACCCGCGGGCCGCCCTTTTTACTTCCTTACGCCGGAAAACTCAGCGCGGCAGGACGCTTTCGCCCATCAGGAAGACATCCACCTCGCGCGCGCACTGGCGTCCTTCGCGCCTTGCGGGCCGGACGGCCCGCAATCGTCAACTCCCCCGCGTGGGCGATTCCGTCATCGGGGCAAGACGCTTTCACCCATCAGGAACTCGTCGACGGCACGCGCGCACTGCCGGCCTTCGCGAATCGCCCACACCACCAGCGACTGGCCGCGCCGCACGTCGCCCGCGGCATACACGCCCGGCACGTTGGTGGCGTAGCAGCCTGCACCGTCGGTGGTGGCACGGGCGTTGCCGCGCGCGTCCTTGTCGACGCCGAAGCCTTCCAGCACGCTGCCCACCGGGTTGGTGAAGCCCATCGCGAACAGCACCAGATCGGCCTTGAGTTCGAACTCGGAGCCCGGCACTTCGCTCATCTTGCCGTCCTTCCACTCCAGCCGGACGACCTTGACCGCCTTGACCTGGCCGTTCTCGCCGATGAATTCCTTGGTGGCGACGGCGAAGTCGCGCTCGCAGCCCTCTTCGTGCGAGGAGGAGGTGCGCATCTTGATCGGCCAGTAGGGCCAGGTCAGCGCCTTGTTCTCCTGCTCGGGCGGCATCGGCATCAGTTCGAGCTGGGTCACCGACAGCGCACCGTGGCGGTTGGAGGTGCCGACGCAGTCCGAACCGGTGTCGCCGCCGCCGATCACCACCACGTGCTTGCCCTTGGCGGAGATCGGGTTGGTTGCGCCGCCGGCGACTTCCTTGTTCTGCGGGATGAGGAACTCGAGGGCGAAATGCACGCCGCCGAGCTCACGCCCGGGCACCGGCAGGTCGCGCGGCATTTCGGCGCCGCCGGCGAGGATGACCGCATCGAAGGACTTCTTCAGCTCTTCGGCGGAAATCACTTCCTTGGCGTCGTTGATGATGCCCGCGGGCATGTCCTTGGCGCCCACCAGCACGCCGGTGCGGAACGCAACGCCTTCGGCCTGCATCTGCTCGACGCGGCGGTCGATCAGGCCCTTCTCCATCTTGAAGTCGGGGATGCCGTAGCGCAGCAGGCCGCCGACACGGTCGTTCTTCTCGAACACGGTGACGTCGTGGCCGGCGCGCGCCAGCTGCTGGGCGGCGGCCAGGCCGGCCGGGCCGGAACCGACGATGGCGACCTTCCTGCCGGTCTTCGCGGCGGGCGGCTGCGGTTTCACCCAGCCCTGCTCCCAGGCCTTGTCGATGATCGCACGCTCGATGGACTTGATGCCCACCGGGTCGGCGTTGATGCCGAGGGTGCACGCCGCCTCGCAGGGCGCCGGGCAGATGCGGCCGGTGAACTCCGGGAAGTTGTTGGTGGAGTGCAGCACCTGGATGGCTTCCTGCCAGCCGCCGCGATACACCAGGTCGTTCCAGTCCGGAATGATGTTGTTCACCGGGCAGCCGCTGTTGCAGAACGGAATGCCGCAGTCCATGCAGCGTGCGCCCTGCACCGCGGCCTGCTCGTCGTTCAGGCGGACGGTGAATTCGCGGTAGTTGCGCACGCGCTCCGCGGCCGGCTCATAGGCCTCGGACAGACGCTGGTACTCAAGGAATCCGGTTGGCTTGCCCATCTCAAGCGGCCTCCAGTTGCTGTTGCTTTTGCGCGGCCATCTCGGCCAGCGCGCGACGGTATTCATGCGGGAAGACCTTCACGAAGCGCCCGCGCCAGGTCGCCCAGTCGTCCAGGATCTGACGTGCTCGCGGACTGCCGGTGAAGCGTGCGTGACGCTCGATGAGGCCCTTCAGGATCAGCTCGTCACCCATGGTGAGGTGGTCGATGTCCACGCGGCCGAGCGCTTCGAGTTCGTCGCCGGATTCAGAGCCCTTGCGCGCCTCGAGTTCTTCCGGCAGCGGCTCGAGCGAGACCTGCGCCATGTTGCAGCGCTGCTCGAAGCTGCCGTCTTCGTCCAGCACGTAGGCCACGCCGCCGGACATGCCCGCGGCGAAGTTGCGCCCGGTCTGGCCGAGCACTACCACGGTGCCGCCGGTCATGTACTCGCAGCCGTGGTCGCCCACGCCTTCCACCACCGCGGTGGCGCCGGAGTTGCGCACCGCGAAGCGCTCGCCGCCCACGCCGGCGAAGTACACCTCGCCCTCGG
>JAUVWV010000265.1 GCA_030603925.1 Thauera sp.
ACACCAGGTTGTCGAGGCGCTCGCGCGCGGCCATGCCGATGGCGCCGAGCGATTCGACCTCGTCGGTCTCGCCGTCACCGAGGAAGGCCCACACCTTGCGCTGCTCTGCGCGGGCGGCGTCGATCAGGCCGCGGCTGGCGAGGTACTTCATGAAGCGCGCCTGGTAGATGGCCTGCAGCGGCCCCAGACCCATCGACACGGTGGGGAACTGCCAGAAATCCGGCATCAGCCAGGGGTGCGGGTAGGAGGAGATGCCGCGGCCGGAGACTTCCTGGCGGAAGCTGTCCATTTGCTCCTCGGTGAGGCGGCCGAGCATGAACGCGCGTGCATACACGCCGGGCACCGAGTGGCCCTGGAAGAAGATCAGGTCGCCGCCGGTGTCGTGCTCCAGGCTCTTCCAGAAGTGCGAGAAGCCCACGTCGTAGAGCGCTGCGGCCGAGGCGAAGGAGGCGATGTGGCCGCCGACGTTGGTGTGCTTGTTGGCGCGCACCACCATCGCCATGGCGTTCCAGCGGATGTAGGAATGGAGCTTGATCTCCATGTCCGGGTTGCCCGGATAGGCGGGCTGCTGGTCGGCCGGGATGGTGTTGATGTACTGGGTGTTGGCGGAATAGGGGATGTCCACCCCCTCTTCACGCGCAGTCTCGATCAGCGTTTCGATCAGAAAGTGGGCGCGCGCGGCGCCTTCGTGTTCGACGACTGCGGCAAGTGCCTCCAGCCATTCCTGCGTTTCCTGCGCATCCGGATCGGCCTGCAGCAGTACGTTGGATTTCCCGGTCATGGCTTGTCTCCTCATGACATGCGTTTAGCAAATCCCACCCGACTGGGTGATGCCGGATGGGGCGGTTCTGATACGCGCGTGACCCTTCCGCGCCGGCGGATGGACATCTTTTCGAACTATAAAACGTAATTTCGCAATGTGCAACATCGTTTCGCCTGTTGCAATGCACAATGCGGCGAGGCGCGCGCGCCGTGCATGCAAGAACGCCCGCCGGATGCTGGCGTGCAGCGGGGCGGGCGTTTGGCGGGCGGAACCGAGGGGAAAAAAATCGGCCGGGAGATGAGGGAGGGAGGGAGCGTGTCTCCCGGCCGATCGGGAAAACGTAGGACGGGCCGCGTCTTCATGGCTGGGCGGCCCGTCTGCGATCGTCTTCGTAGGCGAAGACCACCTGTCCGTTGCGCACCTCGCCGAGGTAGATGTCCCGCGGCAGGGTGATCGTCTCGTGGTTGGTCCTGGAGAAGGGTCGATCATAGATCATGATGACGCCTTCCACCCGGGTGCGCAGGTCTTCGAGCGCCTCCCGGATGCGGTCTCCGTCGGTGCTGCCGGCCTGGGCGATGGCCGCGGCGAGCAGCAAGGTGGAATCATACCCCTGTGCGGCGGCCGGTGGCACCGGAATACGTTCCGTTCCGGTTTTTTCCCGCCAGGCCTTCAGAAAGGCGGCGCGGCGCGGCGTGGTCGGTTCCTGGATGAAGGTCTGTGGCATGCGCGCGCCTTCCGCATTGGGCCCGGCGTTGTCGATGAAATTCGACATCGCCAGCGTCCAGCTGCCGATCAGCGGTGCGCGCCAGCCCATGCGCGCCATGCCGTTGGCGATCTGCGCGAGTTCCGGGCCGATGCCGTAGGTCAGGATGGCCTGCGCGCCGGCGGCGCGCGCGCGGCGCAGTGGGGTGAGCATGTCGGCCTGGCGCAGCTGGAAGCGTTCCACCGCCACCGGGTGGATGTTGCGCGCGGCCAGCGCGCTCTCCAGGTCCTCGCGTCCGAGCTGGCCGTAGTTGGTGGCGTCGTGGAAGATCGCCACGCGGGTCAGGCCGCGCCGCTCCACGGCTTCCTCGACGATCATCGCCGCCTGCAAGGTGTCGTTGGCCGACACGCGGAAGACGAAGTTCTCCGGGTGCTGCGGCGGGACGAACTGCTTGGTGATCAGCGAGCCGGTGGCGACCGAGGTGATCACCGGGATGCGCGCCTGCTGGTAGAAGCGCTGGCTGGCGAGCGCCACGCCGGTGTTGACGATGCCCAAGCCGGCCACCACGCCTTCGCGGATGAGCTCCTGTACCACCTGGGCGCCGCGTTCGTTGCGCGCTTCGTCGTCGCGCTCGAGCAGTTCGAGCGGGCGGCCGAGTACGCCGCCAGCCGCATTGATCTCCGCCGTGGCGATGCGGATCCCCTCGCGCATCGAGATGCCCATCGGGCTCGATCCGCCGGTGAAGGGGCCGGAGACGCCAATGCGGATTGGGGGGGCGGCAGCTTCGGACTGCGCCGCGGCGGCGATAGGGGCGAGCGCAAGCAGTGCCAGGATCGGTCCGATGGCACGTTGCAGCAGGCGGAGCAGGGCGATTCCGGGCATTGGCGGACTGTATGCCGCTGGGCGGCGTGACTGAATTGGCGAAAACCCCAAGCGGAATCTTCCGCCGCGCTGGAGCGCCCACCCGTCGACGATAAGGGAAAGACCGAATGTCGGGGCCGCGCCGCTGCGGCAAGAATGCACGCTGAATCCGCGTGTGTGCCAGCCGGCCTGCCGCGGACCGCATGCCTACAGACCCTGCCCGATGACCAAATCCGCCGATCGCGGTCAACTTTCCCCCACAAGCTGGTACTGGACGGCGCCCTATGTTGCGGTGCTGCTGTTCGCCCTCGCCATGCTTGCGCTGGTCTGGCTGCTGCAGGCGCGTGAAGTCGCCGGGCAGCGTGCCGCGGTGGCGCGCGACGTGCAGTGGGCGGAGCAGACCATGCGCATGCACATGCAGGGCACCGAGGAGTTCCTCGCCCAGCTGGCGCGCGACCTGGCGGCCGGCGCACTCGATCCGGATGCCTTCCAGCTGCGTGCCAACCAGCACATCGCCAACAACAGCGAACTGGTGAACGTGGTGTGGGTGGGCGCGGACGAGATCGTACGCTGGTCGGCACCCTTCGATACCACCGAGTGGCTGGCCGGCGATGCGCTCACCGGGCCGCAGCTGGAGCCCTATGCGCGCGCACGCGACCAGGGCGGGCCGAGCTACGGCGTGCCCTACCTCAGTCCGCGCAGCAGCACGGTGCTGGAACTCTATGTGCCGGTGCGGCGCGGGCGCGAGTTCCTCGGTGCCATCGCCGCGGTGTATTCCATCGAGCGCATGGTGCGCCACATGGTGCCGGGCTGGTTCGCCGAGAAGTACCGTCTGGCACTGGTCAATGCGCGCGGCGAGACGCTGTCGACGAGTTCCGGCGTGCGCGATCTGGACGAGAGCGTGTCCTTCGAGACCGCGCTGGATCCGCCGGGCAGCGGACTGTTGCTGCGCGCCACCGCCTTCCGCAGCGGCGGGCAGTTGCCCACCGCGCTGCCGGTGATGATCATCGTCGGCCTGTCGGTCTTCGTGCTGTGGAGCCTGTGGTCGCTGCGCACCCATGTGCTGCGCCGCGTCCAGGTCGAGCGCGAGCGTGACCGCCTGTTCAACCTTTCGCTCGACATGCTCTGCGTGGTCGGCCTGGACGGCCGTTTCCGGCGCTGCAACCCGGCCTTCGAGCGCATCCTGGGCTACCCGCCGGACGAGTTGGGCGGGCGCGCGCTGCTCGATCTGGTGCATGCCGAAGACGTGGCCACCACGCTGGACCAGCTGCGTCTGCTCGAGGGCGGCGAGGCGGTGAGCTTCGAGAACCGCTGCCGTTGCGCGGACAACAGCTACAAGTGGCTGGTGTGGAGCATCAACCCGGTGCGCGAGGAGAAACTCGTCTACGCCGTGGCGCACGACATCACCGGGCGCAAGTCCGCGGAGGATGCGCTGCGTGCCGAGTCGGCCTTCCGCAAGGCGATGGAGGAATCGGTACTCACCGGCCTGCGCGCCATCGACCTCTCCGGGCGCATCATCTACGTGAACTCGGCCTTCTGCCGCATGGTGGGCTTCTCGCAGGACGAACTGGTCGGCGCCCAGCCGCCTTTCCCGTACTGGCCGAACGAGGACCTCGACAACTGCATGCGCAACCTCGAACTCACCCTGGCCGGCCGGGCGCCGTCCGGCGGCTTCGAGATGCGCATCCGGCGCAAGAACGGCGAGCGCCTGGATGCGCGCTTCTACCTCTCGCCGCTGATCGACCTCACCGGCAAGCAGACCGGCTGGATGGCTTCGGTGACCGACATCACCGAACCGAAGCGCGTGCGCGCCGCGCTGGAGGCCGCGCACGAGCGCTTCGAGGCGGTGCTCGACGGCCTGGACGCGGCGGTGTTCGTGGCCGACGCGCGCACCGACGAGATCCTCTTCGCCAACCGCGCGTTCAAGAACATCCACGGTTTCGACGCGGTGGGCCGCACGGTGCGCGGCGTGGCGGTGCCGCAACCGGAGCGCGGCGACTACCGGGTGGATCCGCGCGGCCTGGCGCTGGTGGACCTGCCGCGCGAACTGTTCGACGGCGAACTGCAGCACCCGCTCTCGGGGCGCTGGTACCACGTGCGCGAGCAGGCCACGCGCTGGGTGGACGGCCGCGTGGTGCGCATGGGCATCGCCACCGACATCACCGACCGCAAGCAGACCGCCGAAGTCTCGCGCCAGCAGGAAGAGCGCCTGCAGCGCACCGGCCGCCTGATCACCATGGGCGAGATGGCCTCCACGCTGGCGCATGAACTCAACCAGCCGCTGTCGGCCATCGCCAACTACTGCATGGGCTGCGTGACCCGCATGCAGTCGG
>JAUVWV010000115.1 GCA_030603925.1 Thauera sp.
TGCGCCGCGTCTTGAGCCCGGGGCCGATCTGGACTATTGCTTGAAGCGGGTGTGCCCGGAACGGGCCGCCGCGTTCCGCCCGCCGGAGCCCGATCGATGACGAAGCCCGCACAGAGGAGAACAGGCGCCATGCTGTTTCGAGAAGTTCGCGTACCGTCGGCCGGTTCCGGTAGAGTTCATGCCGGCTCTCGGCTAAAATCCCCCGCACGTCAGGGAGACCCCATGCTGCAAAGTGGAGACATCGCACCGGTCTTTTCGCTGCCGGACGCGGATATGGAAACCTTCGACCTTGCCGCCGAGCGCGGCAGGCATCATGTGGTGCTCTACTTTTACCCCCGCGACAATACGCCGGGCTGCACGCTTCAGGCCGCCGATTTCAGCGACCATGAAGACGAGTTCGTTCGCCACGACTGCATCGTGGTGGGCATCAGCCCCGACGATTGCCTCACCCACGCCGAGTTCCGGGATCAGCACGGTCTGTCGGTGCGCCTGCTTTCCGACCAGGATACCGAGGTCTGCAGGCTGTACCATGTGTGGCAGCCGAAGGAAGTCGACGGTGTGAAAAAGATGGGCGTGCGGCGTACGACCTTCATCATCGACAAGCAGGGTATCGTTCGCCACGCGCTCCACGACGTCACGCCCCGCGGCCATGCGGCAGCGGTCTATGAATTGGTCAAGGAACTGGAAGCAGACAAATGCAAACCGAAATCGTCAAGAACTCCGTCGTAACCCTCAACTACACCGTGCGCGATCCGGAGGGCAACGTTATCGACGACGGCGCCCATCCGCTGGTGTATCTGCACGGTGGCTACGACGGCATCTTCCCGGTGCTCGAAGAGTTGCTGCAGGGCAAGAAGGTGGGCGAGCGCTTCGAGGTCAAGCTGCAGCCGGAAGACGCTTTCGGCGACTACGACGAGGAACTGGTGCTGATCGAGGACGCCGGCCTGTTCCCGGAGAACATCGAAGTGGGCATGTCCTTCGAGCGCGTCACCGACGACGGCGAAGAGGAAATGGTCTATCGCATCACCGAGATCGCCGAAGGCAAGGTGGTGGTCGATGGCAATCACCCGCTGGCCGGTACCGCCCTGGTGTTCGACCTCACCGTGGCCGAGGTGCGCGCCGCCAGCGCCGAGGAGATCTCCCACGGACACGTGCATGGCGAAGGTGGTCACCACCACTGAGCATCCATGCCGGGGCCGCGCAAGCGGCCCTTTTCACATCTGCGCCCGCCCTCCGTACAGCCCGCAATGATCGGCTACATCAAGCCTGTCGAGACGCCACCCGGCACGCAGCCGCTGCTCGAAGTGGCCGACCTGCGGGTGAGCATCGCCCAGTCCGGCGCCACCATCAGGCCGGTGGCGGGCGTCGGTTTCAGTCTGCAGGCCGGGGAAACCTTCGCCTTGCTCGGCGAGTCCGGCTGCGGCAAGTCGATGACCGCGCTGGCCATTGCCCGTTTGCTGCCGGACGCCGGCAGGCTGGAGGCGGCCGCCCTGCGCCTGAACGGCGAAGATCTGCTGGCGCATACCGAGGCGCGCATGCGCACGGTGCGTGGCGGGCGCATCGGCATGATCTTCCAGGAGCCCGGCACCAGCCTCAACCCGGTGATGACGGTGTTCGTCCAGCTGGCCGAAGTGCTGGCCCGCCACCGCGGGCTGCGCGGCGCGCGCGCGCGTGCCGAAGCGTGCCGCCTGCTCGAGGCGGTGGGCATTCCGGACGCCGCACGCCGTCTGGACGACTACCCCTTCCAGTTCTCCGGCGGCATGAAGCAGCGGGTGATGATCGCCATGGCGCTGGCGGGCGATCCGCAGCTGCTGATCGCCGATGAGCCGACCACCGCGCTGGATGTGACCATCCAGGCCCAGGTGCTGGACCTGCTGGCGGCCTTGCAGGCGCAACGCGGCATGGGCATGCTGCTGATCACCCACGACCTGGGCGTGGTGGCGCGCATGGCGCATCGCGTGGGGGTGATGTACGCCGGTGAACTGATCGAGACCGGCAGCCGCGCCGAATTCTTCGATACGCCGCTGCATCCCTATTCGCGCAAGCTGTTTGCGGCCCTCCCGGGCGCCGCGCAACGTGGCCGCCCGCTCGATGCGCTGGCCGGCAGCGTGCCGGCACTGGACGCCAGCTTCGTCGGCTGCCGCTTCGCATCGCGCTGTCCGCAGGCTTTCGCGCGCTGCACGGAGACGGCGCCGCGCTGGCACCGGCGGGGCGGGCAGGCGGTGCGCTGCCACCTGTATGAGGGGGGCGAGGCGCCGCAGCGCGCGGCGGTGCAGCTGCAGACGGCCGATGCTGCCGCCCATTATGAGCGGGAGCATGAGCCCTTGCTCGAAGTGCATGAGCTGCAGGTCCACTTCCCGGTGCGCAAGGGCATCCTGCGGCGGGTGGTAGGCCAGGTGAAGGCGGTGGACGGTGTTTCGCTTGCCCTGCATCCGGGCCGCACGCTTGCCCTGGTGGGCGAGTCCGGCTGCGGCAAGACCACGGTCGGCAAGGCCATCCTGCAACTCATTGCGCCGACTGCGGGCGAGGTGCGTTTCGCCGGGCAGAACGTGGTCGGGCTGGGGGCCGCCGAACTGCTGCCGATGCGCCGCGCGATGCAGATGGTGTTCCAGGATCCGTTTGCCTCGCTCAATCCACGCATGGCCATCGGCGAGATCATCGAGGAAGGCATGCTCGCCCTGGGGGTGGCCGGCGATGCCGCGGCGCGGCGTCGCAGGGTGGACGAACTGCTCGAACGCATCGGCCTGTCGGCGGCGATGCGCCACCGTTACCCGCACGAATTCTCCGGCGGCCAGCGCCAGCGCATCGCCATCGCGCGTGCGCTCGCGGTGTCGCCGCGCCTGATCGTGTGCGACGAACCGACCAGTGCCCTGGATGTGTCGGTGCAGGCGCAGTTGCTCAACCTGATGCGCGAACTGCAGCGCGAGCGGGGGCTGGCCTACCTGTTCGTCACTCACAATCTGGCTGTGGTCGAGTACCTGGCGCACGATGTGGCGGTGATGTATCTCGGGCGCATCGTCGAACAGGGGCCGGCGGAACGCGTGCTGAGCGCGCCCGCCCACCCCTACACGCGCATGCTGATGGCGGCGGTGCCGCGCCTCGACGCCGGCAGCGCGTCACCGCCGCCAGCCGCCGGTGCGGCCGACCTGCCGTCGCCCCTCGATCCGCCGGCCGGCTGTCATTTCCACCCGCGTTGCCCGCGGGCCGATCAGCGCTGTCGCAGCGCGTATCCGCCGGTGAGCAGCCTCGCCACAGAGCACCAGGTACGCTGTCACTGGCCGCTGCACCATTGAGGCACAGCGTCTGCGTGACGCTTTTCCGCGCCCTTGCGGGCGGGAAAGATCAGAATATTGCCTGTCGATAATAGTGCGTGCGCAAGTCCCCGATGGTCCTTGCGCCGCGCCACACGTTTCCGGAGTTTTCCTTGCCCCTGTTCTGGCGCAAACAGATGAACGTCGGTCATCCCGAGATCGATGCCGACCACCGCTATTTGATCCATCTCATCAACACCGTCGAGCTGGTGCTGCGCTTTCCGGAGAATCCGGAGCACATGAAGCTCGCCTTCGACGAACTCCAGCACTATGCGGCGGAGCACTTCCAGCGCGAGGAGAAGATCCAGATCGCGTGGGGCTACCCGCACTACGACGAACACCAGCAGGAGCACCGCAAGCTGCTGCAGAGCCTGGCGCTGTTGCGCAGCACCATCGAGAAGGCGATGGGCGAGGCCGCCACGCCGGCCGAGGCGCTACGCGAGCATTGCGGCTACGTGACCGATTTCCTGCGCAAGTGGCTGGTGGATCACGTGATGAAGACCGACCTGAAGATGGTGGATGTCTTCAAGGGGCGCAAGGTGTTCTGAGCCCGTGCGGCACGGCACACGACCAGGCGGCCGCGCTGCTCAGCGCGCGCTGCGCAGCTGCAGCGGAATGACGCTTGCGGCGCGCAGTGCGCCGCGTGGGTCGATGCCGTCGGGCACCACCAGGGTGTATCCCGCGGGGGTCTTGCTGCGCGCGGTGAGACCGTTGATCTCGCGCAGCTGGGTCAGCGTCAGGCGATGGCGCGCCGCGACCGTGGCGAGCGTCTCACCGCGCTTGAGACGGTAGGTACGCCACTGCGGTCCGGATTCGGCCAGGGTTTCCAGGCGGGCACGGAAACTGTCGGCGAGGGCGGCCGGCACGACCAGGCTTTGCCCCTCGCGGGTGACCACCGGGCGGTTGAACGCGGGGTTGAGTGCAATGAACTCCTCGATCGGCAACTCGGCGAGCCGTGCCGCGGTGGCCAGATCGACGCCCACCGGAGATTCCACCGCCACGAAGTGCGGGCGGTTGGGCACGTAGGGCAGTTCGAAGCCGAAGCGCTCGGGCTGCATCACGATGTTCTTGATCGCCTGCAGCTTGGGAATGTAGTTGCGCGTCTCGTTGGGCATGCGCAGATGGACGTACTCGGTCGGCAGGCCGGCCTCGTCGTTGCGCTGCACCGCGCGGCCTACCGCGCCTTCACCCCAGTTGTAGGATGCGAGCGCCAGCTGCCAGTCGCCGTGCATGTCGTAGATCTTCTGCAGGTACTCCAGTGCCGCCTCGGTCGAGGCGAGGATGTCGCGCCGCTCGTCCACCCACTTGTCCTGGGTCAGGTTGTAGTGCCGCCCGGTGGAGGGAATGAACTGCCACAGCCCGGAGGCATGGGCGCGCGAGTAGGCCAGCGGGTTGTAGCTGCTCTCCACCATCGGCAGCAGGGCCAGCTCGGCCGGCATGCCGCGCGCCTCGAGTTCGTTGATGATGTGGTACAGGTAGCGTCCGCCGCGCGCGAAGACCTGTTTCAGGAATCCGGGGCGTTCCAGGTAGAACTGCTCGTACTCGGCTACCCGCTCGCTGTGCAGGTCGGGCATCGCGAAACCGCGCCGGATGCGGTCCCAAACGTCGTTGGCGTCGCGCGTGAGGTCCAGCGTCAGCACCCGCGGCAGGGTGGCGAGCAGGGCGGCGGCCGGTTCACGTTGTGGTGTCCGTGTTGCGCCGGACGGCGCCGAGAGCAGGGCCAGCGGTTCGATCGTGCCCGCAGCGGGCGACGGATCGGCCGGCGCCTGGGCGGACGCGGTCGCGCACCAAGCAAGGGTCAGGCCGATGAGCAGGGCGGGGCGTAGCGCCATTTTCGCCAGAGCCGTGAGGGCGGAAAGCGCAAGAGTCTAGCGAGGTGTGAAGTAATACGTCAAATTCGGCAGGAAAACGCCCGCTAAACACTGTTTGGGTGCGCTGTCCTGCTGATACGATTACGCCATTCGTCGGATTGTGGAAAACCCACGGCAATGAAGGCACTGGTCATCGAGGACACGCTCACCAGCGCAACCCTGGTCTGCCATCAGCTTGGCAAGATGGGGCTCGAAACCGTGCACGCGCGCGACGGCGAGTCCGGCATCGAAGCCTTCAAGTCGGTGCGTCCGGACCTGATCCTGCTCGACATCATCATGCCGGGGATGGACGGCTTCGAGGTCGCCCGGCGGATCCGCCAGCTGGAACGGGACGGGGAGTGGACCCCGATCATCTTCCTGACCGCGCGTACCAGTGACGAAGATCTGGAGCGCGGCATCGAGGTGGGCGGCGACGACTACCTGATCAAGCCGGTCTCCGAGATGGTGCTGAAGGCCAAGGTGCGCGCCATGCAGCGCATTGCGCAGATGCGCTACTCGCTGCTGGTGCTGACCCGCAAGCTGGACGAGGCCAATCGCGAACTGACCCGTCTGTCCACCGCCGACGGCCTGACCGGCATCGCCAACCGGCGCCGCTTCGACGAGACCCTGCTCAAGGAATGGCGCCGCTGCGCACGCGACGCCCGGCCGATCGCGCTGTTGCTGATCGACGTCGATTTCTTCAAGCCCTTCAACGACAACTATGGCCACCAGGTCGGCGACGAGTGCCTGAAGACCGTCGCGCGCACGCTGGCCGGCTGCCTGCATCGTTCCACCGATCTCGCCGCGCGCTACGGCGGCGAGGAGTTCGCGGTGATTCTGCCGGATACTGAAGAGCAGGGCGCCCTGGCAGTTGCCGAAGCGCTGCGCGAGGCCGTGCATGCGCTGGGCATCACCCACCGATTCTCCGCGGTGGCACCGGTGGTCACGATCAGTATCGGTCTGGCCTGTACCGTGCCGCAGCGCGGCGACGAATCCGGCTTCATCCGTCTGCTCAAACGTACCGATGCTGCGCTCTACCGCGCAAAGACCGGCGGACGCAACCGGGTGGTGTGCGCGCCGGACGAGGCGATTGCGAGCGTCGAATAGATGACGGTCCGGCTGTCGACCAAGCGTGCGGTCATCATCGACGACAACGAGAGCATCCGCGTGGTGCTGCGCGCCATCGTGCGCCAGGCAGGCCTGCAGGTGGTCGGCGAGGCGCGTGACGGCGAATCGGCGCTGGAGGTGGTCGAGCGCTGGCAGCCCGACCTGGTCTGTCTCGACGTGGTGATGCCCGGGCGCGACGGCCTCGAAGTGCTGGGCGAGATCAAGCGCAGGCTGCCGCGCACCCGCGTCCTGATGGTCACCGGGCAGTCCGACCGCCAGAGCGTGGAAAGCATGATCGCCCAAGGGGCGGCCGGCATCGTGGTCAAGCCCTTCAACGCGGCGCGCGTCATCGAGACCATCGAGCGCGCCTTCGGCATCGGTGTCTAGCTAGGCCTCAGTAAATAGGCCTCAGTAAATGAAGCGCGGTGCCAGGGATTCCAGGTTCAGCTCGGCGAGGATGGCTTCGGCGCGCGCCCGTGCGTTGCCGCGCGGCTGGCCGGTGCGTCGCGCGATGATCAGTTCGTTCTTCATCGAGTGTTCCCAGCCCACCAGTTCGGTCACCGTGAGGCTGTAGCCGTGCGACTCCAGCAGCAGGCAACGCAGCACGTTGGTGAGCTGGCTGCCGAACTCGCGGGTGTGGATGGGGTGGCGCCAGATCTCTGCCAGCGGCGTGCGCGAGAGCGACTCCGCCTTGTGCTGGCGCAAGGTGGCGGCCACTTCGGCCTGGCAGCAGGGCACCAGCACGATGGACTGCGCCTGCTTGTGCAGGGCGAAGCGGATGGCGTCGTCGGTGGCGGTGTTGCAGGCGTGCAGCGCGGTGACGATGTCCACCTGCGCGGGCAGGTGCGCGGAGCTGATCGAATCCTCCACCGACAGATCGTAGAAGCGCATCCGCGCGAAACCCAGGCGATCGGCCAGGGCGCGCGAGCTCTTCACCAGCTCGGCGCGGCTCTCGATGCCGATCACCTTGCCCTGCTCACGCGCCTTGAGGAACAGATCGTAGAGGATGAAGCCGAGGTAGGACTTGCCGGCGCCGTGGTCGACCAGCGCCGCATCGGCCGAGCGGCCGAAACTCTCTTCCAGCAGCGGTTCGATGAAGTTGTACAGGTGGTAGACCTGTTTCAGCTTGCGCCGGCTGTCCTGGTTGAGCTTGCCGTCGCGGGTGAGGATGTGCAGGGCCTTGAGCAGTTCGACCGATTGGCCGGGGCGGATTTCAGGTGCTGCGGACATTGTCTTGAGGGCTTGCGGTCGGGAAAAACGCATTCTACCCGCGCCGCGCTTTGCACCCTGCGGCGGATCGTCGGCCGCGCAGTGCGGTCAGACACCATGGATGCGCCGGATTCCACAGCGGCATAGCGGTAGAATGTGTGCCTCCTTCACTGACCACAGGACGATGAACGCCGATCTGCACTGTCATTCCACCGTCTCCGACGGCCTGCTTTCGCCCACCGAGGTGGTGCGGCGCGCGCACGCCAACGGGGTGGAACTGCTCGCGCTCACCGACCACGACGAAGTCGGCGGGCTGGACGAAGCATGTGCCGCCGCGCAGGAGCTCGGCCTGGGTTTTGTCCCAGGCGTGGAGATTTCGGTGTCCTTCGCAGGGGAGACGGTGCATATCGTCGGCCTGGGCATCGACCACACCGACCCTGTCCTGCTCGCCGGGCTGGCGCAAGTGCGCGGCGGGCGCGACGCGCGCGCGGTGCGCATGGGCGAGGAACTCGCCCGGGTGGGCATCCGCGGCGCACTGGAAGGTGCGCGACGGCTGGCGGGCAATCCGGCGCTGGTGAGCCGCTCGCACTTTGCGCGCTTCCTGGTGGGCAGCGGCGTGATGCCGGACGTGAAGACGGTGTTCGATCACTACCTGGTGCGCGGCAAGCCCGGCTTCGTCGAGCACGAATGGGCGCGCCTGGAGGTTGCGGTGGGCTGGATCCGCGCCGCCGGCGGCATCGCGGTGGTGGCCCACCCGGCGCGCTATCGCCTGTCGCGCGCCGACATGGAGCGCTTGTTCGACCGCTTCCAGGCGGCCGGCGGCGAGGCGGTGGAAGTGGTGTCCGGGGCGCATACGCCGGACGAGGCCGCACGCTTTGCCAGCGAAGCCCGCCGGCGCGGCCTGCTGGCTTCGCGCGCCTCGGATTTTCATGGCGAGAAGGAAAGCCCCGTCGATCTGGGGCGCTGCAATCCGCTGCCGCCCGACCTCATCCCGGTGTGGTCGCGGCTGCCGCACTGAATGCCGGCCGTGCGCCGGGCGCATCACATAACGACAACAGATTCGAGATCATGGCCCAGTTCTTTTCGCTGCATCCCGAGCAGCCCCAGCCACGCCTGATCCGCCAGGCTGCGGAGATCATGCGCGCCGGCGGCCTGGTGGCCCTGCCCACCGATTCGGCCTATGCGCTGGTGGCACTGACCGGCGACGCCTCCGTGCTGGAGCGCATCCGGCGCATCCGTGGCGTTGACGAGCGCCATCACTTCACCCTGATGTGCCGCGACCTCTCCGAGATCGCCACCTATGCACGGGTGGACAACGCGCAGTACCTCCTGCTCAAGGCGACCACGCCGGGCGCCTACACCTTCATCCTGGAGGGCACCAAGGAGTTGCCGCGCCGCGTGCTGCATCCCAAGCGCAAGACCATCGGCCTGCGCGTGCCGGACCACCCGGTGATCGGCGCGCTGCTGGAGGAACTGCACGAACCCATGCTCACCTCCACGCTCTTGCTGCCCGGCGAGGATCTGCCGCTGACCGATGCGGAGGAAATCCGCGACCGCCTGGGCAAGCAGCTCGATCTGGTGATCGAAGCCGGCTACTGCGGGCCGGAAGCCACCACGGTGATCGATCTGACCTCCGGTGCGCCGCAACTGGTGCGCGCCGGTCGTGGCGATCCGGCGCCCTTCGGGCTGGCGGCGGATTGAGTCGGGGCAGGGCGGCGGGGCCGCTCTGCTAGAATGCCCGCTTTCCGAGCCTGACACTCATGGAATCGCTGATCCCCACGCTTGCCATCTGGGCACTGCCGGTGCTGCTGGCCATCACGCTGCACGAGGCGGCGCACGGCTATGTGGCGCGCCACTTCGGCGATCCCACGGCGCACCTGGCCGGGCGCATCACGCTCAACCCGTTCAAGCACATCGACCCGGTGGGCACCATCCTGGTACCGATCGGCATCCTGGCCTTGTCCACGCTGTTCGGCGGAGGCGGCATCCTGTTCGGCTGGGCCAAGCCGGTGCCGGTGAATTTCGGCCGGCTGCGCAACCCCAAGTCCGACATGCTGTGGGTGGCCGCCGCGGGGCCCTTCATGAACCTGGTGATGGCGCTCGCCTGGGCGCTGGTGTTCAAGTTCGCCAGCAGCGGCCCGCAGACCAGCTTCACCCTGCCGCTGGAACTGATGGCCGAGGCCGGCATGACGATCAACGCCGTGCTGATGTTCCTCAACCTGCTGCCGATTCCGCCGCTCGACGGCGGGCGCATCGCGGTCAGCCTGCTGCCCGGGCGCCTGGCCTGGCAGTTCGCGCGCATCGAACCCTACGGTTTTCCGATTCTTCTCATCCTGCTGTTCACCGGGGTGCTCGGGGCCATCCTGTGGCCACTGATCGCGGTGTTCCGCTTTTCCCTCGCAACGATTTTCGGTTTCTACGGTTAAGACATGTACGCAGAACGCGTTCTCTCCGGCATGCGGCCCACCGGCCGTCTGCATCTGGGCCACTACCACGGCGTCCTCAAGAACTGGGTGAAGCTGCAGGAGGAATACCCCTGCCTGTTCTTCGTCGCCGACTGGCATGCGCTGACCA
>JAUVWV010000284.1 GCA_030603925.1 Thauera sp.
GCGGATCACCTCGCCCTCGATCACCAGCCCGCCGCCCTGCGCCCCGGGCGGCGGCGGATTGTCGCGCATCTGCTGCATCTGCCTGCGCAGCGCACGCGTCTTCCACATGAACCAGCCCCACACCACCGCGCCGACGGTGAGCACCACGGCGAACAGCACCACCGAGAACATCAGCGCAAGCACGAACAGGGCGCCGCCGGCAATCACCGCGACGATCTTCTTCCACAGGCTGAGCGGCTCGCCGGTGGAACTTGGAATGCGCCCGTAGCCGAAGGGGCGGCGATGACTTGATGGCATGGTGGTCCTTGTGTGGGCGCGCCGGGGCGCGCTGCGAAGATGGGTTGTGAGTGTGCCGCGGCGGAAAGATTCCCCGTTCAGCCCGCCGGCGGGGCGCGCACCAGTGCATGGCCCAGCCTGAGCAGCAGCCACATCACCAGCAGCGGCAGCAGCAGGGTCTGCAGCACGAACACCACCGCGATGCGGATCACGTCATCGACGATGCGGTCCGCAGCGGCCTTCAGGCTGTCGATCTGCTTGCCGATCTCCCATGGCCTGGCCTTCTCCGCCTCGGCCGTACTGCCCAGCCCGCGCAGGGTCTGGTCGGCCTGCTCGATGCTCGCCTGCTTGGCGAGGTACTCCTCTTCCATGAACACGCGGTAGGCCAGATCGCTGCCCAGTGCGGCCACGGGCACGATGAAGCGCACCAGCGCCAGGGCGACGAAGCCGCGCAGCAGCCAGGGCGGCGGGGGGCGTGCGCGCAGCACGACATACGCCAGCGCCACGGTGGCCGCGCTCAGCAACGCGCTGATCGCCCACGAGGCACCGATCTTCATCAGCAGCAACTGCACGCCGAAGGCGATGCTGGCGGTCAGCATCAGGCTGGAAAACTGCTCGATCAGGTCGTTGAGCGGGTCGAGCACCTGCCCGGGTGCCAGCGTCACCCCGACCACCACACCGCCGCTTAGCTCGGTGCCCTGCACCACCGAGATCACCGCGTTGAGCGCACGCGCGGTGGCAAAGCTCGCCACCGCGCGCTTGAATCCGGCTTCCGCATAGGATTCGGCAAGCTGGTCGAGCGGCTTCAGCCAGGCCAGCCCGGCCACCCCCAGCAGCAGCAGGACGAGCGCAAGGCGGCGCACGAGGCTCACGCCGCCCCCTTCGCCGCCAGGCGTGCGGCAGCCAGATCCCAGCCCGCCCAGCCGCAGCTCTTGAACAGCACCGGCCCGCCGGGGCGCACGCGGTTCTCGCGCAGCACCTCGGCCAGTGCGGGCAAATCACGGACATCGATGCCGGCCTGCAGCAGGTCGCCCGCCTCGTGTTCGGCGTCGCGCGTGTCGACCACCACGCTGCCGCGTGCCAGCAGCTCGCGACACATCTGCGCGCCCAGTTCCACCATGCGCGGGGTGAACGCGCCGACTGCGGCGATGAAGGCATCGTCGCGCGGCACCGCATCCAGCACCACCGCGCTGGCCGGCGTGGCGGTGACCACCAGCGGGCAGTGGGCGAGCGCCGCGCCCGCATCCGCGACCACCCGTGCCGCCAGCCCCAGGCTGTGCGCATGGGCGGCCAGCTGCTGCGCGCTGGCGGGGCTGCGCGAACAGATCCAGGCTTCCTTCACTCCCAGTCCCGCTGCGAAGGCTTCCAGGTGGGCACGCCCCTGCACCCCGGCGCCGACGATCAGCAACGGACCATCGACCTGCGGCGCCAGCGTCTGCGCCGCCAGCAAGGACACCGCGGCGGTGCGCCGCGCGGTGACGGTGGGGCCATCGAGCACCAGGCGGCGCATACCGGTGGCGATATCGAACACCACCACATCACCCTGTATGGTCGGCCGGGCGGTGCCGGCATTGGCCGGGGTGAAGCTGATCAGCTTGGTGATCGCCACCGTCGCATCGTGCGCCGGCATCACGAACAGGCTCGCGCCGCCGGGCAGCGGCTGTACCAGGCGGGGCGGCACGACGACCTGCGGGTCGCGCAACAAGGTGCCGATTTCCTCGGCCAGCGCCGCATAGGGCAGGCAGGCGGCGGTGTCCGCCGGGGACAGCAGGATCTCGGCCATGGCGATAGCGGTGTGCGACAAAGCGCCCATCTTACCGCCAGCCCGCCCTCAGATCAGTTCCAGGGCACGCAACAGCGTGATGCCGGCGCTGGTGGTGAGCAGCGAGCCCAAGGTGGTCAGCGCGATGATGTTGGCCGCCAGCGGGGCGTTGCCACCCATCGCGCGCACCATGACGTAGCTGGCCGAGGCGGTCGGCGCCGAGGACATCAGCAGCAGCACGCCCAGCTCGATGCCGCGAAAGCCGAACAACGCCCCGCCGCTCACGAAGAGCAGCGGAATCGCCACCAGCTTGGCCAGGCTAGCCAGCGCGGTGCTGCCGATCTCGTTGCGCAGGCTGCGGAAGTTCAGCGAGGCGCCGGTGCACAGCAACGCCAGCGGCAAGGTGAGGTCGGCGAAGTACTGCCCGGACTTGAGCGCGATCTGCGGCAGCGGCAGCCCGGTCCATGACACCACCAGCCCCGCCACGATGCCGATGATCAACGGGTTGGTGGCGATGCCCCTGGCCATGCGCCCCAGACCACCGCCCCCGCGATGCAGCGAACGCTGCAGGGTGATCACCGAGAGGATGTTGAACAGGATGGTGACCAGCCCCAGGTAAAGCGAGGCGGCCACCAGCCCGGCCTCGCCGTAGGCGTTCACGCAGTACGCCAGGCCGATGATGCCCATGTTGGAGCGGAACGCGCCCTGCACCACCACGCCGCGGTCGCGCTCCGGCTGCACGCACAACTTCGCCACCCACTCCAGCACCACGAAGACCGCCAGCGTGGCCCCCAGGCCGAAGCCCACCAGGGCGAAGTTGGCGGTTTCCTCGATGCGGGTCTGGCTGATGCTGATGAACAGCAGCGCCGGCAGGGCGATGTTGAACACCAGGCGCGAGCCGGCATCGATGAAGGCATCGGTCAGCATGCCGGTGCGCAGCAGCACCACGCCCAGCGCCAGGATGACGAAGATCGGCCCGGTAACCGAGAACGAGAAGGCGAGGATCTGCAGGAAATCGGACATCGCGGGGCGCTATTGCAGTGCAGCAGAAGCTGCCTACTGTACGCCCGCCGGCGCGCTTCCGCCAATGCGGGATGTCACCAGCGGCGACGCGTCGCTCAGCGTGCCAGCGCGGCCAGGATGCGCTGGGTCAGGCGTTGCGCGATGGGAATGGCGATGAAGGCCGCCAGCGCGGCGAGCGGCCAGGCGATGACGAAGGCGCGTGCCCACAGGGCAAGGAAGTTGTGCGGCAGGCCGAGATTGATGAAGGTGATCACCGCGGTCATGATGAAGGCCATGATGGCCGACATGATCACCGGCTGAATGTGCTGGGGTTTGAGCGCCATGGGCTGTCCTGTGCGTGTTTTTATATTAGAAACGGTTGATATTATCACCGAGCACCGCCGCGAAAGCTACCGCCGAACCCTTTGCCTTCCCGCTAATCCACTGATTTCCTGATAAAATCGCGCCTTTCGCACCGCCTGACCGCATGCGCCCCGCGTGCGGCCGGCGGTTTCGCTTTTCCGCCCCCCGCGCCCTCATGACCGACACCCACACCCCCTATCCGCCCGAGCTGATGCGCGACGTCGCCAAGCGCCGCACCTTCGCCATCATCTCCCACCCCGATGCCGGCAAGACCACGCTGACCGAGAAGCTGCTGCTGTTCGGCGGCGCGATCCAGCTCGCCGGCACCGTCAAGGCGCGCAAGAGCGCACGCCACGCCACCTCCGACTGGATGGAAGTGGAGAAGCAGCGCGGCATCTCGGTGACCAGCTCGGTGATGCAGTTCGAATACCAGGGCAACACCATCAACCTGCTCGACACCCCGGGCCACGAGGACTTCTCGGAAGACACCTACCGCGTGCTCACCGCGGTGGATGCCGCGGTGATGGTGATCGACGCCGCCAAGGGCGTGGAAGCGCAGACCATCAAGCTGCTCGACGTGTGCCGCCTGCGCGACACGCCCATCATCA
>JAUVWV010000299.1 GCA_030603925.1 Thauera sp.
CCGTCCCCGTTCAGTCGCATAATGCCCCACTCGGCCAGACGCTGCACGGCCCGCCACAGGAGTCGCCGACATGAGCCACGACACCCTCTTTCCCGGCTTCGCCCGGCACGACATCGCCACCGCCCCGGGGGTCACCATCCGCACGCTGACCGGCGGCGAAGGCCCGCCGCTGCTGCTGCTGCACGGGCACCCGCAGACCCATGCCATCTGGCACCGCGTGGCGCCCACCCTGGCGCAGCATTTCAGCCTGGTGCTGTGCGACCTGCGCGGCTACGGGGATTCCGCCAAACCGGCCGGCGAGCCGGATCACGCCAACTACAGCAAGCGCACCATGGCCGCCGACATGCTGGCAGTGATGCAGACGCTGGGGCATGCGCGTTTCCGCGTGCTGGCGCACGACCGCGGCGCGCGGGTCGCCTTCCGCCTGGCGGCCGACCATGCGGACGCCGTGCAGCGCCTGGTGCTGCTCGACATCTCACCCACCCTCACCATGTACGAGCGCGCCGACAGCGCCTTCGCCACCGCCTACTGGCACTGGTTCTTCCTGATCCAGCCGGCACCGCTGCCCGAACGCCTGATCGAAGCCGACCCGGCCGCCTACGTGCGCGACGTCATGGGCCGGCGCAGCGCGGGGCTCGCACCCTTCGATCCGCGCGCAATGGCCGAATACGTGCGCTGCATGCGCCTGCCCGGCACCGCCCACGGCATCTGCGAGGACTACCGCGCCGCCGCCGGCATCGACCTGGCGCACGACCGCGCAACACGCGAGCACGGCCCGGCGCTGGCCATGCCGCTGCTGGCGCTGTGGGGCGAACAGGGCGTGGTCCACCGCCACTTCGCGCCGCTGGAAGACTGGCGCGCCTTCGCCACCCAGGTCAGCGGCAAGGCCCTGCCCTGCGGCCACTACATCCCGGAAGAAGAACCGGACGCCCTGCTCGCCGAAGCCCTGCCCTTCCTGCGCCAGCCCTGAGCGTACCGCGCGCTCATTCCCAGCGCTGCTGGTAGGAAAAAGTCGGCAGCCGCCAGCTCCGGCGCAGCGCCAGCATGCGGAAGCCGAATCCCAGCACGAAGCACACCAGCATGTTGAGGTCGCCATCCACCCCCGCCGCGCGCAGGACGAGGAACAGCACGCACACGAAGAGCGAGACGCTGGCATAGAGCTCGCGGCGAAACACCACCGGCACCTGGTTGCACAGCACGTCACGCAGGATGCCGCCACTGATCCCGGTGAGCATGCCGGCCATGATCACCACCACCACCGGGTAGTCGAGGCGCAGCGCCACATCGCAACCAATCAGCGAAAAGGCCACCAGCCCCATCGCATCGAGCATCAGGAAGCTGCGCTTCATGTGGTGCATGAAGCGGGCCAGCACGATGGTGGCCAGACCGGCCAGGATGACGAGATAGACGTACTCCGGATGCTGCGTCCAGCCGATCGGATAGTTGCCCAGCACCACGTCGCGGATCGTTCCGCCGCCCAGCGCAGTGACGAAGGCGATCACCGCCACGCCGAAGATGTCCATGTTGCGCCGCCCGGCGGCCAGCGCGCCGGACATCGCCTCGGTGGTGATGGCAATCAGATAGACAAGCAGCAGCAGATCGAGCCGCGGCAATGCGAAGGACTGGAAGAACGAGGCAAGGCTGTGCGACATCGGGAGAGACTCCGTCAACAAGCGGAAGCCCCGCAGCGGGTGCTTCCGTGACGCCTCTCCCCCTGTCCTTGTACCTGAGAGTTTCGGCCCTGCGCGGGCCTGCCCCTTCGGTGAGTCGCCGGGCGCCAGGGCCCCCGCAACTGCTCTCCAGCCGGCTGATGGTTCCTGCGGTTCGGTATGCCTGAGCGATTATGGGAGTTTGCGCCTTCGGCGGAGCCCGGAAACCCGGAGCCCTCTCTCCCGCAGTGGGGGCGATTATCTTGAGACGGCGCGTGGGCTGTCAATCCGGGAGAACTGCAGGAGGATGCGGGGTTGGGACTGGTCGGGATGGTTGCGGGTACTTCGGAGCAGCGGAAACGGGCAAGGACGGCTTGTCGGCCATTCCAGTCGTTGACGCCACAAAACCGGAAAGGCCGTAATAGGCCCAGCAGTAGCCGTTCATCAAACCGTGCTCCACCAGGATAGCTTCCGCTCATTTCTGACCGTAGAATCCGATCCACTGCGATCAGTGCTCGTCCAAGGTCTTGACCGCCCCCTCTTTAGCGGAAGCCGATGCCGCCACCTAGCCAGTTCTTCCCAGGCAACTAGCCTCCCTCGCCAATAACTGGGCTCTGGCACGTATTATTCAAAGGATGGCCCTTTCCTAGAAAAACATTGCGAAGATGAATCGACACAACTGCACAATCATCATTGACACGAACCAATTCTGCAGTGATTACATGCTTTCTGGCATGCGTTGGAAGCGACTTATCGAGTACATTGGGAAGACCGACGCAACCATTCAGATGCCGACTGTGGTATGGGAAGAGATCAAGCGTAACTACACGAAGGTCGTCAACGGGCTGTTTGCAAACGCAAGCTCTGCAATTGAGAAGCTAAACCATCATCTCAATTTTCGCGCTCCGCATTTCAGCTACTGGGGTGCGCGCCTCGAACTGTCAGGACAACCCAAGGCGCTATCCGTGGCAGATGTCGTGGAGCGCTATCTCTCATTCGTCAAGGAAACCCTTCAGCTTAAGGGCAAGGACTTTGTTCGGTGGGATCGGAGCTGGTTCGAAGAGATCATCGATAGAGCGATCAACCGTGTAAAGCCGTTCGGTGACGAGTCCGACAAGGGGTTTAAGGATACGCTGCTTTGGAAAACGATCCTGTCGCTCGCGAACCGTCCCGGCTTCAAAGACGGACCAGTCATACTTATATCCTCAAACAGCAAAGACTTCGGTGATCCGCAAGAGAAGGGGAAAATTCACCCAGCACTTCAGAGGGAAGCCCGTGACCTCGGGCTTAATCTCCACTACTTTGATAGCCTTGATGCCTTCCTCGAAAAGTGGGCATACGACGCGATGGCAGTGAACGCCTCCTTGATGAAGCAGGTGTTTTCAGACGCTATGTTAAAGACCGCTCTAGGCAAATTCGTGCGTCCGCTGTTGCGAAAGAACGAAGCAATCGAATGCAATATTTTCTTTTCGGGAATAAATTACAAATTTGAGTCCGAGGTGCCCGGTAGAGTTGCAGTAAGGGCTTCCGTATCTGGATATGTGACCAATACGCTGACGCCGCACGAATATCTCGATTTCAGTGCAGAGGCCATTTACAAGGAAGATCGAGAGACGGAGAAGGTTTCGATTGAGAATTTTGTCGTGCCCGCTAGGAGGGAGTACCCCAATCCTGTGTGGCCGGAAGAAGATTTTTGCAGCAAGTAACTGAGTAAGCGCCAGAACGTGCGCGGCGGTGATTTCGGCTTGGAAGGGGGCAGGAGTCGCCTGTTGCGACAACAGGCGACTCCTGCCCCCCACTCCTCGTCGTAGTGGTATGTACCGAAGATATGGCCGAATTTGGGTCGATGCCATCGGTCCGATGAACGGCGACTAACCGTTCAGCGGCACCGAGCGTCGCACGGCAGCTTTCGGCAGTGCGGTCGCCGTTCACTCGGCGCAGGCCGTACGGCGGCTTTGGCCGAGCAACCGTCACATGCCGATGGCAGCAGACAACACCTCTGCCTAACCGATCATCCAGCTCGCTGATGATGGGCGGCGAGAAGAAAGTCGGCACTTTCCGCATGACCCTCAGCGCGGTCGAACTAACTTGCTTGATCATGCAAGCTCACCGTATTGCCCCTGAGCGGCCAC
>JAUVWV010000280.1 GCA_030603925.1 Thauera sp.
CGTGTATGTGAATGGCAAGACGCGGGTGGCGAAACCCTTCTTCACACACCCCTGCACCGACTACGACGGCGCGGTGATGGCGATCTTCCCGCGCCGGCCGGATGTGGACATCGAGGCCTTCCGCGACGCGCTCAATGCGGTCGACTGGGCGGATCTCGGCTTCGTCTGCGATGGCCGTTTCCTGTTCACCCAGCGCAGCCTGGAGAACGCGCCGCTGCCGGCGGCGTTCGCCGAATTCCTGCCGGCGGCTTGAGGCCGGGCTTTCGCGGGCGCGTCTTGCGCGACGCGACAGGGGCCGCAAGGTTTCACTAAGATTCCATTAAGTATCTGTTAATAAAGAAGTTTTTTATGACTTCGTAAGCGAGGCGTAAGTCTTCCCTCCTTAATGTGTCGGTAACCGGGCGGCCGTCCGGTGTTTTCACCGCTGAAGGAGGGAGACATGGAAAACGACATGGCAGCGCGGATTGCTGCCAACCCCAAGTACCAGCAGCTCGTGAGCACGCGCTCGCGCTTCGGCTGGATCCTGACCGCGATCATGATGGTCGTGTACTACGGTTACATCGCCATCATCGCCTTCGACAAGGAACTGCTCTCCGCGCGTGTGGGTGAAGGCGTGACCACGGTCGGCATCCCGATCGGGCTCGGTGTGATCTTCTTCACCATTCTCATCACCGGCTTCTACGTGCGTCGCGCGAACTCCGAGTTCGACCTCCTGACCCACGAAATCGTGCAGGAGAGCAGCAAGTGAGTGCGACGAACATGAAACTCGTGGGCGGGCTCGCGCTCGCCCTGCTGTCCTCGCTGGCGCTGGCCGCGGGCGGCGATCTCGGCCAGGCCGAGAAGCAGGCCACCAACTGGACCGCCATCATGATGTTCGGCGTGTTCGTCCTCGGCACGCTCTACATCACCAAGTGGGCGGCGGCGAAGACCAAGTCGGCGTCCGATTTCTACACCGCCGGTGGCGGCATCACCGGTTTCCAGAACGGCCTGGCGATTGCCGGCGACTACATGTCGGCGGCCTCCTTCCTCGGTATTTCGGCCGCGGTGATGATGAACGGCTACGACGGCCTGATCTACTCGATCGGCTTCCTCGTCGGCTGGCCGGTGATCACCTTCCTGATGGCCGAGCGCCTGCGCAACCTCGGCAAGTTCACCTTCGCTGACGTGGCTGCCTATCGTTTCCGGCAGACTCCGATCCGCGCCTTCGCAGCCTCTGGCACCTTGGTGGTGGTGGCCTTCTACCTGATCGCGCAGATGGTCGGCGCCGGCCAGCTCATCAAGCTGCTGTTCGGCCTCGAGTACTGGATGGCGGTGGTCATCGTCGGCGCTCTGATGATGATTTACGTGCTGTTCGGTGGCATGACCGCGACCACCTGGGTGCAGATCATCAAGGCCTGCCTGCTGCTCGCCGGGGCCAGCTTCATGGCCTTCATGGTGTTGCTGAGCTACGGCTTCTCGCCCGAGGCGCTTTTCGCCGATGCTGTACGTGTGAAGACCGAGGTGGCGACCGCTGCCGGCAAGAGCGCTGCCGAGGCCTCCACCATCGGTCAGGCGATCATGGGTCCGGGCTCCTTCATCAAGGATCCGATCTCGGCGATCTCCTTCGGCATGGCGCTGATGTTCGGCACCGCCGGCCTGCCGCACGTGCTGATGCGTTTCTTTACCGTGCCGGACGCCAAGCAGGCGCGCAAATCGGTGTTCTGGGCGACGACCTGGATCGGCTACTTCTACATCCTCACCTTCATCATCGGCTTCGGTGCGATCGTGCTGGTATCGACCAATCCGGACTTCCTCGACGCCAAGGGGGGGCTGATCGGCGGCGGCAACATGGCGGCGATCCACCTTGCCAATGCGGTCGGCGGCAACGTCTTCCTCGGCTTCATCTCGGCGGTGGCGTTCGCGACCATCCTCGCGGTGGTTGCCGGGCTGACCCTGTCGGGTGCCTCGGCAGTGTCGCACGACCTCTACGCCACGGTGTTCAAGAAGGGCTCTGCCGATTCGGCGTCGGAGTTGCGCGTGTCGCGCATTACCACCCTGGTGCTGGGTTTCATCGCAGTCATCCTGGGCATCGCCTTCGAGAAGCAGAACATCGCCTTCATGGTGTCGCTGGCCTTCGCGATCGCCGCCTCGGCCAACTTCCCGGTGTTGTTCATGTCGGTGCTGTGGAAGGACTGCACCACCCGCGGTGCGACGATCGGCGGCTTCATCGGCCTGATCACCGCAGTGGTGCTGACCGTCGTGTCGCCGTCGGTATGGGAAGTGACGCTGGGCAACCCGAAGGGGTCGGCGCTGTTCCCCTACGCGTCGCCGGCGCTGTTCTCGATGGCGGCGGGCTTCATCGGCATCTGGCTGTTCTCGATGCTTGATCGAGGCGCGCTGGCCAAGGCCGACCGTGCCGGCTACCTGGCGCAGAAGGTCCGTTCGGAAACCGGGATCGGTGCGGCGGCGGCGTCTGCACACTGAGGCCTGATCCACTCCGCGGCGCCCCACCGGGGCGTCGGCGGACGGCAGCGGCAGGTGCGGGGCGGTGGGCGAAGGCTCACCGCCCCGCTGCCTTGTGGGCCGGCAGACGTACGCGCACGCAGGTGCCGCGGCCGTCCGGCCCATCCGCTATGTCGATCTGCCCACCGTGACCCCGCACGATCTCGCGTGCGATCGACAGGCCCAGACCGCTGCCGCTCGCGGCGTTGAGCTGGCCGTCGGCAGCGTGGCGGTAGAAGCGCTCGAAGACCCGCTCGCGTACCGCCTGCGGGATACCGGGGCCGTCGTCACTGACCTCGAGCAGGACCTCGTCGCCCGCGCTCGCGCAGCATAGCGTGACGCTGCCGCCGGCACGGCCATACTTGAGCGCGTTGTCTACCAGGTTGGCGATGAGCTCCTGCAGCAGGGTCGGATCACCCTCGACCGAGACCGCTTCGCGCTCGATGCCGAGGTCGATGCCGCGTTCGTCCGCCAGCCGCAGCCAATCCTCCACCATGTCGTCGATCAGCGCCGACAGTTCGACCGGCGCGGCATGGGCGACCAGGCACTCGCTCGCCTCGGCGCGTGCCAGCGCCAGGAGCTGGTTGGCGAGACGGGTGACGCGCGCCACCGACTGACGCAGGCGGGCACGGGCGGCGGCATCGAGGGGCTTCGATTCGAGCAGTTCGAGCTGCATCTGCAGGCCGGCAAGCGGTGTGCGCAGCTGATGGGCCGCGTCCTGCAGGAACTCGCGCTGCAGCGCGTTGGCAGCGCGCAGCCGCGCGAGCAGGTCATTGAGCGCGGCGACCAGGGCCTGGATCTCGCTCGGCACGCCCGCCGGGTCGATCGGCGACAGGTCGGTGCCGGAGCGCGCCCGCAGCGAGTCCTCTAGCCGCTCGAGCGGCGCTAGGCCGCTGGGGATGCCGAAGCGGGCGCCGGTGATGGCAGCGAGCAGCAGCAGAAGGGCCGCGGAGGCGAAGCCGAACAGCAGCTTGTCCATGGCCTCGGTGCGTTTGCCCAGCGTTTCGGCGACCAGCACATAGAATCCGGCTGCCGCATGTTCGCGATACAGGCGCACGGCGCGGATTGGCTCGCCCCGGTGGACTAGGTCGCGGAACTGCGGGCGGCTGGTCGACAGTCCAAGTGCAGGCGCGAACTCGCTGTCTCCCGGCTGGTAGGGCACCGGCAGGCTCGGGGCGATGCCGCCGTCGTCAAACAGCGGTAGATCGGCGTCGCCGCCGAGCAGGCGGCCATGTCGATCGCGCACGCGAAAGAAGATGCGGTCATGGATGTCCGTGCGCAGCACCACCTCGGCCTCGGGCGACAGCGTGAGCGCCAGTCCGCCCGGAGCAGGTCGTACATGGGTGGCGATGCCGTGGGCGAGGTTGAGCAGGCTGCGATCGTAGGCGTCGCGCACGACCATCTTCGCCGTGCCGTAGGCGACGGCGCCCGCCAGCACCAGCAGCAGCACGGTGGGCGCGGCCAGCGCACTGAGCAGGGTGCGGCGAAGGCTAGTCTGCACCGGCAGACCGCTCGCGGATGCGTTCGAGGCGGTAGCCGAAGCCGCGTACGGTGCGGATCACCAGACCGGCGGACTCCAGCCGCGGGCGCAGGCGCGAGATGCAGACCTCAAGCGCGTTACCGCTGCCTTCGCCCTGCAGCTGCTCGCGCGTGACGGTGCGGCCGTCGGCGCGCACCAGGGTTTCGAGCACGTCCCATTCGCGCCCGCTGAGTGGCAGTGGCGCACCGCCGAGCTCGGCAAGGCGGCCGTCGATGTCGAGCACCAGGGCGCCGAA
>JAUVWV010000055.1 GCA_030603925.1 Thauera sp.
TCGCCACCAACGGCCACAAGCGCCAGCGCGCGGTGTTCGAGGATCTCCTCTACCAGACCATCCGCCAGCCCGGCGCGCAATCGACCCAGCAGACGCAGATCTCCTCCGGCCTGCAGATCGGTACCGGTGCGCGCGTGGTGGCCACCGAACGCATCTTCACTCAGGGCAGCCTGCAGCAGACCGGCAATTCGCTCGATATGGCGGTGCAGGGTAACGGGTTCTTCCAGGTGCAGATGCCCGACGGCACCACTGCCTACACGCGGGACGGGGCCTTCCAGCTCGACAACCAGGGCAACGTGGTGACTGCGAGCGGCTATCCGCTGGCCGATGCGATCAATATCCCGGCCGATGCGCGCTCGATCACCATCGGCAAGGACGGCACGGTCTCGGTGCTGATCGCGGGCGACATCAATCCGGTGGAGGTGGGGGCGATCCAGCTTGCCACCTTCGTCAATCCGGGCGGTCTGCAGAGTGCGGGGGAGAATCTGTTCATGGAAACCGCATCGAGCGGCGTGGCCAACCTCAACGTGCCGGGCACCAACGGCTCCGGGGTGATCAACCAGGGTTACGTCGAGACCTCGAACGTCAACGTGGCCGAGGAGCTGGTCAGCATGATCGTCACCCAGCGCGCCTACGAGCTCAACTCGCGCGCCATCCAGACCTCCGATCAGATGCTCGGCCGTCTGACCCAGCTCTAAGGCGGAGTCGATCATGAAGCTGCTCGCACCCCTCGCCCTCGCCGCCATGGTACTGCTGTCGGGTTGTGCGTCGATCTACGGCACGCCGCCGACCGCGGTCCATCAGCCGATGAGTGCGCGGCCGGAGATGCGCGCCCAGCATGCGCCCTCCACCGGCTCGATCTACCAGAACGCGCAGTTGCGTCCGCTCTTCGAGGACCGCCGCGCACGCATGATCGGCGACACCATCACCATCAACCTGGTCGAACGCACCACGGCGCAGAAGAGCGCCAACGCATCGGCCGGCAGGAACTCGGAGATGTCGGGCGGCATCACGGCGACTTCGCGCCTGCCGCTGGGCGGGCTCAACGGCCTGAGCGCAGAGGCGGGCGTCGATTCCACCTTCTCCGGCAAGGGCTCGGCCGCGGCCAACAATGCCTTCAACGGCACCATCACCGTGACCGTGATCGATGTCTATCCCAACGGCAATCTGCTGGTGTCCGGCGAGAAGCAGATCGCGATCAACCAGGGCAACGAGTACATCCGCTTCTCCGGCGTGATCAACCCGAACAACGTCACCGCATCGAATACCGTGCAATCCACCCAGGTGGCCGATGCACGCATCGAGTACAAGGGCAGCGGCTTCATCGACGAACACAACACCATGGGCTGGTTGCATCGCTTCTTCGTGGCGATCTTCCCGTTCTGACCTGGCTGTACGAGGAACCCGATCATGATTCCGCTCGTTTCGCGTTTCGTCCTGGCGACCTTCCTGCTGTCAGGCCTGTTCGTGGCCGGTGGCGTGCAGGCCGCACCGGAGCGCATCAAGGAGCTCGCCTCCATCGCCGGCGTGCGCAACAACCAGCTGGTGGGCTACGGCATCGTCGTGGGGCTGGATGGCAGTGGCGACCAGACCACCCAGACACCCTTCACCGTCCAGAGCATCATCAACATGCTCGGCAACATGGGGGTTTCCCTGCCGCCGGGTACCAATCTGCAGTTGAAGAACGTGGCCGCTGTGATGGTTACCGCCACGCTGCCGCCCTTCGCCCGCCCGGGCCAGCAGATCGATGTCACCGTATCGTCGATCGGCAATGCCAAGAGCCTGCGCGGCGGCACCCTGGTGATGACCCCGCTGAAGGGCGCGGACGGGCAGGTGTATGCCATCGCCCAGGGCAACATGATCGTCGGCGGTGCCGGCGCGCAGGCCGGTGGCGCCGCGCAGACCATCAACCACCTGTCGGCCGGGCGCATTCCCGGCGGTGCCACGGTGGAGCGCGCCGTGCCCACCATGCTGGGCCAGGGCGAGCACGTGGTGCTGGAGCTCAACGACACCGATTTCGGCACCGCACGCCGGGTGGTCGATGCGATCAATCTGGCCACCGCGCCGGGTACCGCGCAGGCGCTCGACGGGCGCACCATCCAGGTCCGTGCGCCGCTCGATGCGACCGATCGGGTGGCCTTCCTCGGACGGCTCGAGGATCTCACCGTCACGCCGGTGCAGCAGGCTGCCCGGGTCATCGTCAACTCGCGCACCGGCTCGGTGGTGATGAACCAGCGGGTGATGCTGCAAAACGTCGCCGTGGCGCATGGCAATCTTACGGTCAATGTGGTCACCGAGCAGCAGGTGGCCCAGCCCCTGCCGTTCTCCGGCGGGCAGACGGTGATCACCGAGCGCGGCGAGATCACCATCGAGCAGGTGCCCGGCAAGCTGGTCAACGTGCAGGCCGGCAGCAATCTGGCCGACGTGGTCAAGGCGCTCAATGCGCTCGGCGCCACGCCGATGGATCTGGTGAGCATCCTGCAGGCGATGAAGTCGGCCGGTGCCCTGAGGGCTGAACTCGAGGTGATCTGATCATGATGGGCAGCGGGCAGATCAACGTTCTCGATCCGAACTCCATGGCCAGCCTGAAGCGGCTGGCGCGTGAGGACAACTCGCAGGAAGGCCTGCGTGCTGCGGCCAAGCAGTTCGAGGGCATGTTCCTGCAGATGGTCCTGAAGTCGATGCGTGACGCCATGCCCACCGACAGCATGTTCGGCAGTGACCAGAGTCGCATGTATCAATCGCTGCTCGACCAGCAGATGGCAGTGAACCTCGCGCAGGGGCGTGGTGTGGGCCTGGCCGAGGTGATCTATCGCCAGCTCGGCGGCAAGCCCGAGGGTGCGGAGGCGCTCGATGCGCTGGGTGCCGCTGCGGGCAGTCCCTCCACCGACCCGATTTTCGATCTGATCAACGTGCCGCGACGCCCGGCAATTCCTGCCGCCCGTCAGCCGCAGGACGCCGATGCAGGGCGGACCCCGGCAGCGCTTGCCGCCGAAGCCGGCGCGGTGGTCCGTGCGGCGCGCGAGGAAGGCGGCAACGTGCCGGCCCACGTGCGCGAGTTCGTCGACGCGGTGTGGCCGCATGCACAGGCAGCCAGCCGCCGCACCGGCATCCCGGCGCATTTCATGGTGGCGCAGGCCGCGCTGGAAACCGGTTGGGGCGGCAAGATGCTGCGTCACGCGGACGGTACGCCCAGCTTCAACCTGTTCAACATCAAGGCAGGCGCCGGCTGGAAGGGCAGGACGGTCGATCTGGCCGTGACCGAGTACGGCACCGATGGCCGCGCCTACAAGGAGAACGCCCGCTTCCGCTCCTACGGCTCCTATGCGGAGGCCTTCGGTGACTACGCGGCGCTGCTGTCGAACAGTCCGCGTTACGCCGCGGTGCTCGGCCAGCGGGACGCCGCCGGATTCGCGAACGGCCTGCAGCAGGCCGGCTACGCCACCGATCCGATGTATGCCGACAAGCTCACCCGCATCATCGGCGGCGCCACCCTGCGTGGCGCGCTGACTGGCTGAGGATGCGCTGTCAAGACCTGGCAAGGAACTTGCTCTAATAGGTCATAAGCACAGCGAACCGAAGGAAAGATCATGGCCGGATTGCTCAACATCGGCTTGTCGGGCCTCAACACCGCCCAGCTCCAGCTCAACACCACCTCGCACAACATCTCGAATGCTGCGACGCCCGGCTATAGCCGGCAGTCGGTGGTGCAGACCACCAACGATCCGCTGTTCTCCGGGGTGGGTTTCTTCGGGCAGGGCTCGCGGGTTGCCGCGGTCAACCGCCAGTACAGCCAGTTCCTCGAGAATCAGGTGCTTTCGGCGGACAACCGGCGAGCCGAGTATTCCGCCTACAGCGCGCAGATTGCGCAGCTCAACAACATGCTGGCCGATGCCGACGTCGGCCTCTCGCCGGCACTGCAGGCATTTTTTGCCGGGGTGCAGGATGTTGCGGCAAACCCGTCGAGCGTGCCGGCGCGCCAGGCCATGATTTCCGCCGGGCAGGCAATGGTGGCGCGCTTCCAGGCGATGGATGCGCGCATGACCGAGATCCGGGAGGGGACCGAGGGCGAGATCGGCGCGACCGTCGAGACGATCAACTCGCTCGCCTCGCAGATCGCCGAACTGAACCAGCGCATCTCGGTGGCCCAGGCTGCCGGTGCGGGCGTGCCGGCCAACGATCTGCTGGATCAGCGCAACAACCTGGTGACCGAGCTGAACAAGCTGGTCAAGACCAGCACCGTGGTCGAGAGTGACGGCCAGCTCAGCGTATTCATCGGCTCAGGGCAGAACCTTGTGCTCGGGCAGACCGTGACCCGCCTCGGTACTGCGCCCAGTGCGGCCGATCCGACCCGCCTGAACGTGGTCATGATCGCCCCCAACGGCAACCAGGTGCCGCTGCCCGAGAACCTCATCCAGGGTGGCGCCCTGGGGGGGCTGCTGGCGTTCCGCCGTGAATCGATGGACCCCGCGCAGGAGCGGCTCAACCTGCTCGCACGTTCGATCACCGAGGCCTTCAACGCCCAGCACGCGCTGGGGGTGGATCTGGACGGCAACCTGGGCCAGGACTTCTTCCGCAACACCATGGTGCAGCGCGAGAACGGCAGCAGCCCCGCGCCGCAGGTCTCGATCTACGACGACCGCAACCTGACCAGCGACCGCTATCGCCTGACCTATACCGATGCCGCAGGCAGCTTCACGCTGGTGCGACTGCCCGACAATACGCCGATTGCGGACCCCGCGAGCATCGGACTGAGCATTACGCCGCCCGCCGACCCGACCACCGCCGGCGACACCTTCATCATCGAGCCGCTGCGCAATGCGGCACGCGACATGGCATTGGCCTTCTCCGATCCGCGCCTGATCGCTGCGGGCAGCCCGGTGTCGGTGAACGTGCCGCCGAGCAATGCCGGTACCGGCAAGGTCGGTCAGATCTCGGTGCTGTCGGTCGACGGCATGAGCAACGGCTATCCGCAGTTTGCCGACTTCAGCGTGACCTACGCGGCCAACAACCTGAGCGTGCCTGCCGGCTACACGGTGTCGCCCGCCACCTATGATCCGACCTCCGAGTCGGCGGGCAAGACCTTCACCGTCACCGGCCCCGGCGGCCAGTCGTTCTCCTTCCAGCTTTCCGGGGTGCCGCAGGACAATGACCGGTACGACTTCCAGCCCACCCAGGACGGCTTTGCCGACAACCGCAATGCGGTTGCCCTGGGCGCGCTGCAGACCGCACGCACCATGCTCAGCGCCGGCGACCCGCTGAACCCGAGCGCGACCACGAACTTCCAGTCCGCGTACTCGCAACTGGTCACCCTGGTCGGCAACAAGGCGCGCGAAGCCCAGGTCGGCGAGAAGGCCCAGGACACGCTGCTGCGCCAGGCCACCGATGCGCGCGACGCATTGTCCGGGGTCAACCTGGACGAGGAAGCGGCGAACCTGATTCGCTACCAGCTCGCCTACCAGGCTTCCGGCCGCGTGATGTCGATTGCCCAGCGCCTGTTCGACGAACTGCTGTCCATCGCCCGCTAGGAGTAGGACATGAGAATCTCGACCAACATGATCTACCAGAAGGGCGTCGGCGCGATGCAGTTGCAGACGTCCAACCTGCTGCATACCCAGCAGCAGGTCTCCACCGGGCGGCGCATCCTGACCCCGGCGGACGACCCGATCGCCGCGGCGCGTGCGCTCGAGCTCGGCCAGTCGCGCTCGATCAACCAGCAGTTCTCGCAGAACATCGCCTATGCAGGCGACAACCTGCGTCTGCTCGAAGGGCGTCTGGCCGGCATCGAGGACATGATCCAGTACGGGCGCGAGCGCGCCCTGCAGGCCGGCAACGGCTCGCTCAGCAATACCGACCTGAGCTTCATCGCCTCCGACCTGCGCGCCCAGTTCGATTCCTTGATCGCCATCGCCAACACCCGCGACGGGCAGGGCGAATACCTGTTCGCCGGCTACAAGTCCCAGCAGCAGCCCTTCGTCGGCGGGTTCACCGGCGTGAGCTATGCGGGCGATCAGGGCGAGCGCAGCATCCAGGTGAGTGCCTCGCGCTTCATGCCGGTCAGTGCGCCCGGTGAACAGCTGTTCAACAACGTCCGGCTGCCCAATGGCGGGCTGTATGGTTTCACTGGCGCGGAGAATAGCGGCAGCGGCACGATCTCGCTGGCCTACAATCCGGCACCACCCGATGCCGCGACGCTCGGCCGCCGCTACGAGGTGGCCTTCGACGGGGCCAACTACAACGTCACCGAGTGGCAGCGCGGCAATCCGACGCCGGTCGCAGTGGTAAGCGGGCCGGGTCCGGTGCTCTCGCTGCCGGGCATCGACCTGACCGTGGCCGGCGCGCCGGCCGCCGGCGACCGCTTCGACGTGATGGTCGCCTCGACCAACGTGTTCGACAACGCCGCGCTGTTCATCGATACGCTGGAGCGCCCCGGCAGCGCGAGCATGACCGATGTGGTCGGCTTCGCCCTCAACACCATCGACGCCTTCCAGGACACCGCGCTGACCATGCGCGCGCAGATCGGCGCGCAGCTCGGCGAACTCGACCAGCTCAACGGGCTGGGCGAGGATCTCGACCTCCAGTACGCTGCCAGCATCTCGCGGCTCGAGGATCTGGACTACGTCGAGGCGATCTCGCGCCTGACCCAGCAACAGACCTATCTGCAGGCTGCGCAGCAGTCTTTCATGAAGATTTCGTCGATGTCCCTGTTCAATTTCCTGAGCTGAGCACCATGAAACCGTCCCGCCTGCTGCTTGCCGCGGCCATCCCCCTGCTCGGTGCCTGTGCGTCTACGCCCGAGGGAGGGCGCGGCGCGGCTGCAACGTTCGGCCATATTGCGCTCGAGCACCATGCCGGCATCGTGGGGGCGAGGAGTGCACGGGCGATCCTGCAGGGGTTGGGGATGTGGTCGGGCGAGTACATGCATGCCGGTCTGGCCGCCTACGCGCTGTACGACCCCTTTGCCCCGACCTGGCAGATTCGCGCCAGTGCGCTGGGCGACGATACCGTTGCCTTCCAGCTCACGATGAAGCGGCTGGCGACCGGCGGCGAGGGCGAGGCCCGCCAGGTCTTCCTGCGCAATGCGCGCCTGCTGGTCAGCGAAGGGGGATATGCCGGCTTCGACGTGTTGCGCTACGAAGAAGGGGTGGAGTCCACCCGTCCCTTTGCCAGGCGGGTTGCGAGCGGCGAGATCCGCCTGGTCGGATCGCGCCAGTTTCCCACGCTTGATACCCCGCACAGCCTCGAACTCGTGCAGCACGACGGCGCCGCGTCCGACTGAGGCGGGGACTCAGCCCAGCGCCTGCAGCATGGCGTCGATGGCGCCGAAGCCCCGTTCGAAGAAGCTCAGGATCACCGGGCCGAGGAAGTTCATGGCCAGCAACAGCACGATCATCCCCATCGCCAGCGAGACGGGGAAACCGATCGCGAACAGGTTCAGTTGCGGCGCCGCCCGGGTCAGGATGCCCAGTGCGATGTTGGTCACCAGCAGCGCGGTGAGCATGGGCAGCGAGAGCAGCAGCCCGGCGGCAAAGATCACCGTGGCGTAGCGCACGATGAAGCGCCAGCCGTCCGAGGACAGCGGCGTGGTGGAGATCGGCAGCCATTCGAAGCTGCGCACCAGCAGATCGATCATGATCAGGTGACCGTTGATCGACAGGAACAGCAGGGTTGCCACCAGCCCGAGGAACTCCGACAGCACGGCGGTCTGGCCGCCCGCACTGGGGCTGAAGAAGATCGCAAAGGACAGGCCCATCTGCATGCCGACCAGCGAGCCGGCCATGTCTACCGCGGCGAACACCAGCCGCATCATGAAGCCGATCGCCAGACCGATCGCGATCTGCCAGGCCAGGGTCAGCAGCCCGGCGAAGGAGCCCGGGTCGATCGGCGGCATCGGCGGCATTGCCGGAACAACCGCCAGGGCCACCCCAAGGCCGATACCCAGGCGCACGCGGGTCGGCACGGAACGGTTGGAGAAGATCGGCGCGCTGGCGAACATGCCGAGCAGACGGGCCAGCGGATACATGAAGGCCGCCAGCCAGGCGGCGAGCTGGTCGTAAGTGAGGCTCAGCATGGGGACCAGGTGCCGATCAGCCGATCATCACCGGGATCGATTCGAACAGCCGGCGCATGAAATCGGTCAGCACGGTGATCAACCAGGGGCCGGCGACCACCAGGGTGAGGAACATCACCACCACCTTCGGCACGAAGGAGAGCGTCATCTCGTTGATCTGGGTTGCGGCCTGGAAGATGCTGATCACCAGGCCGGTGAGCACCGCCGCGAGCAGCAGCGGTGCCGACACCATCAGGGCGACTTCGACGGCCTGGCGGCCGAGGTCAACGACGGCGGTTGGAGTCATGACCGTTCTCCTTGGCGGGCGGCATTGCGGGCGTTCATAGGGCGAAGCTGCGCACCAGCGAGCCGACCAGCAGGGTCCACCCGTCGACCAGCACGAAGAGCATCAGCTTGAAGGGCAGTGAGACGATCACCGGACTCATCATCATCATGCCCATCGACATCAGCACCGAGGCGACCACCATGTCGATGATGATGAAGGGGATGAAGATGATGAAGCCGATCTGGAAGGCCGTCTTCAGTTCCGAGGTAACGAAGGCCGGCACCACCACCCGCATCGGCAGATCCTCGGCCTTCTCCACTGGCGGAACGCCGGCTAGCTGGGCGAATAGCGATAGATCCGGCTCGCGGACCTGGGCGAGCATGAAGGTCTTCATCGGCACCGATGCACGCTCCAGCGCGACGTCGAAGCCGATGCTGCCTTCGGCCATGGGCTGGTAGGCCTCCACATAGACCTTCTCGGCAACGGGCGCCATGATGAAGAAGGTCAGGAACAGGGCCAGGCCGATCAGCACCTGGTTGGGCGGCGAGGTCTGCGTCCCCATCGCCATGCGCAGCAGGGAGAAGACGATGATGATGCGCGTGAAGCTGGTCATCATCAGTACCACGGCGGGCAGGAAGCTCAGCGAGGTGAGCAGCAGCAGGGTCTGCACGCTCAGGCTGTAGCTGGTGCCGCCGCCCGGGGCAGGCGTGGCGGTCACCGCAGGCATGACCTGCGCGAAAGCCGCGAGCGGGCCGAGCAGCAGGCCCAGCCCCAGCAGCGTGCGGATCAGGCGGTGGTCAACGGCCATGCTTGCGCTGCTCCACGGATTGCCGCAGCCAGGCGGAGAAATCCTTGCCACCGCCGGCCTGTACAGGTGGGGCGGGGAGATCCGCCGCATCCATGACGTGCAGGGTGCTGACGCTGCCTTGGGCGACGCCCAGTACCAGGACCTTGTCGGCCAGTTCGACCAGGACCACCCGCTCGCGCGGCCCGACCGGGGCCGCACCGAGCACCTTGAGGTGGGTCGCCACGCCGCGCGGCGCGGAGAGCCGCTTGATGGCCCACAGCGAGGCGAACAGGATCGCGATCACCACCGCCAGGCCGAACAGCATCTGCCCCAGGCTCGAACTCATGTCGGGCACCGGAGCGCTGTCCTGCGCCAGTGCGGGTGCGCAGCTCAGCAGCAGGAGCAAGGAGACGGAAGGGCGGTGCACGGCGGACTCTGCAGGTTGTCGACGACCCGAGAATACCGCCCGGCCGTACCGGCAGGTGGCCGGAACAGGCGGGGAAAAGGGGGGCTATTCGCTTGATTGGGCCGTGCGGACCGGTCCGCACGGCGATCCGGGAGCGTGTCAGGCTGGCCGGCGCAGGGCGGCATCACGCCGCCGCCCGGGCAGAAGGCCGGTCAGTTGCGGATCTTCCGCATGCGTTCGGCCGGCGTGATGATGTCGGTCAGGCGGATGCCGAACTTGTCGTTCACCACCACGACTTCGCCCTGCGCGATCAGGGTGCCGTTGACCAGCACGTCCATCGGTTCGCCGGCCAGACCGTCCAGTTCCACCACCGAGCCGTGCGCAAGCTGCAGCAGGTTGCGGATCGACAGCTTGGTGCGCCCCAGTTCGACGGTGAGCTGGACCGGAATGTCCAGGATCATGTCGAAATCGTTCATCGTGCCGCGTGCGCCGGGGGCACCGAAATCGGGGAACAGGTGGCTGGCGGGTTTGGCTTGGTAGGGCGATTCACCTTCGGCTGCAGCCGCGGCAAGATCCGCCGCGACCTGGGCGGCTTCCGCATCGGCGCTGCCGGCCTCCACCGCGGCCTGTTCCATCATCGCCGCGGCCCAGTCGTCTTCGGTGATCTGATCTGCTTCGGTTTCGTTCTCAGCCATTGTGGGCTCCCGGTAGGGGTGTGGCCTCCGCCTCGTCCATGGCGAGGAAGCGCTCCACCTTGATTGCATACTGGCCGTTGAGGACGCCGTAACGCCCCTCCAGCACCGGCACGCCGTCCGCCTCGGCCTGGACCATGTCGCCGACGTGCAGCGGAATCACGTCGCCGACGCGCATGTTGACGATGTCGCGCAGGGTCACGCGCGACTGTCCGAGGTTGCATACCAGCTCGACTTCGGCCGTCTGCAGCTGGCGGGTGAGCAGGTTGATCCAGCGTTTGTCCTGCGTGAGATGGTCGCTCTGCATGGTCGAGTAGAGCATCTCGCGGATCGGCTCGACCATGGAGTAGGGGAAGCAGATGTGCATCTCCGCCTGTGCGCCGCCCATCTCCAGCGAGAAGCTCGTCGATACGACGATCTCGGAAGGTGTGGCAATGTTGGCGAACTGCGAGTTCATTTCCGAGCGGACGTACTCCATCTCGATCTTGAACACCGGCGCCCAGGCCTTGGAGTATTCGGCGAACACCACGCCCAGCATGCCCTGGATGATGCGCTGCTCGGTGGGGGTGAAGTCGCGCCCCTCGACGCGGGTGTGGAAGCGCCCGTCGCCGCCGAACATGTTGTCCACCACCAGGAACACCAGATTGGGGTCGAACACCACCAGGCCGGTGCCGCGCAGCGGCTTGGCGGTGACCAGGTTGAGGTTGGTCGGCACCACCAGGTTGCGCACGAATTCGCCGTACTTCTGCACCTTGATCGGCCCCACCGAGACCTCGGTGTTGCGGTGCATGTAGTTGAACAGGCCGATGCGCAGATAGCGGGCGAAGCGCTCGTTGATCAGCTCCATGGTGGGCATGCGCCCACGCACGATGCGCTCCTGGGTGGCCAGGTTGTATGGCTTTACCCCCGAGCCGCCTTCGCCTTCATCGGATTCCGGCTCGTCGGACTCCCCGCTGACGCCGCGCAGCAGGGCGTCAACTTCGTCCTGTGAGAGAAAATCCGAAGACATGGTGGTCGGCCTCGTTACTGGATGATGAACGAGTTGAACAGCACGCCGTGCACCGGCCCCCACGGGGCGCCGGGACGGGGCTCGCGCGGGGCGGGCACGCCCAGCGCCTCGTTGACCTGGACCAGGACTTCCTGGGCGAGCGCCTCGCGCCCTTCCATGGTCGATACCTCGGAGGGCATCTTGCTCGACAGCAGCAGATTGATGCGGTGGCGGATCTCCGGCATGAAACCGGTGAGTTGGCCGCCGACCTTGGCGTCGGCCACGCGCAGCACGATCACGGTCTGCAGGTAGTGGTCGGTTTCCTCCCGCGCGAGGTTCACCGTGAACGTGTCGAGCTGGACGAAGACCGGCGGCTTGGACAGGTCGACCTGCACGGCCTGGGGTGCGGCGGCGGCCGCAGCCTGGGCTTGCTCGTCGTTGCTGCCCTTGCCCTTGACCAGCAGCAGCACGCCGATCAGCGCAGCCGCGATCAGGAGGAGCAGGACCACGATCACCACGATCACGATCAGCAGCTTGCTCTTCTTGGGGGCGGGTGCGTCACTCGCTGCCACTTCCGGTTTTGCCGGCGCCTTGGCCATGCCATTCTCCTGTAACGATGCTTCAATTATCGGCCAGGTCCGCCAATCCTGAAGCGCTGATAAGTGGGGCAGAGCAGCCCCAATTCACCCGCTTCAGGCAAAGGTGTCGACCAGTCCCTCGCTCTGCCGTGTCCAGACGCCGGGGCCGTTCGCCGGTGCGGCGACGATCTCGTCGCCAGCGCCGTCTTCGCCGCGCCCCCGCCCGCCGTTGCGTGTCGATTCCTCGCCATGGGCCTGCTGGCCGCCCGATGTGCTGACACTGGTCTGACCCAGGTTCACCCCGGATTGCTCCATCAGTTCGCGCAGTCGCGGCAGGGCATGCTCCAGCGCCTCCTTCGCTTCGCGCGTGCTGGCAACGAAGTGGGCCGTGGCCTGGTCGCCATTCATATTGATCGACACCTCCACCTTGCCGAGGTTGGGCGGCGTGATTACCAGTTCGGCCTTGCTTTCGCCGCGATTGGTCATCCAGATCAGCTTGTTGCCGACGTCCTCGGACCAGCCGCGCTGGCCCAGCGGGGTTGCAACGGTGAGCTGCGGTCCCGGTTGCAGCGGATTGGGCGCGCGCGGCGAGAAGATGCTCTGCAGACCCTGCGGTGCCTCGCCCTGCAAGGTCTGCATGGCCTTCGCCGGGCTCTCCGTGAATGCGGTCGCTGACGGCGTGCCGCGCGACTGAAGCTGGGCGACCAGCGAGGCGATCTTCGTGGCGTTGTTGCCCACGCCGGCATCAACGGTCCTGAGCAGCTTGTCGGCCCGCGAATTCTGCAGCGATTTGCCCTTGCTGTCATCCACGAGCGGAGCCAGACCGCTCGTTTTCCCGCCGCTCAGCACATCCATCGCCGGATCCGTCTCGGCGGCGTCACTGCTCGCCGTGGTGCCGGCAGTCTGCTGCATCAGGGCGGCAATGGCTGCCGGCAGGGCGGCAGTTGCGGGGCGTTGTTCTGCCGCATTGCCGGTCGTCTCTGCCGCCTGGGCCTGTTCCTGCCCGGGCGTTGCGGGGCCGCTTGCTTCGGTGGCTTCGCCCGCCGCCTCGGCGGTGTCGCGTTCGGCAGGCGGCGCGTTCGTGTCTTGGGCGCCTGCGCGTTCGCTCCTGCGGGATGCCTCGGCAGGACGCTGCGCCTCGCGCGTCCTGCCTTGCTCGGCAGCGCTGCGTTCGCGCGTGGGTGCGGCTTCGTTGCTGCGCTCGGGCGCGCGTTCGCGGTTGCGCTCGGCGGGCGTGTCGAGCCGGTTCTGCAGCGTGCGCGAGAAACCGTCATCGGCGCCTTTGCCGCGTACCGGCTGAGTGGCCATGAAAGGCGGCAGTCCGGTCTGCGCAGCGGTGGACAACTCGGTTTGGCGGGAAAACAGTGACGACATGGTCGCTTACCTCTCTGGCTTTGTTTGCCAGACCATGAGCAAGCCACGTGCCAGCCGCAGGTATCGCCCTACTCGTCGCGGCTTTCGCCGTGGCGTCGCGCCGCATGTTCGTCGCTCAGACGCTGTTCCTGGCGGGCCTCCTGGCGCAATCCGGCGGCCTTGTGGCGCTGCGAGAGGGTGTCGATGGCCTTCACCTTGTTGCGATGCGACAGCCAGACCTGCTGGCCCTGCGCGGTGCGCTGGCGCGATTGCTCCACCGCCTTGCGCTGCGCGGCGATGGCCTCGTCGATCCTGCCCAGAAAGGCGCTGTAGTTGCGCCAGGCGTCCGGGCCGATCCCGCTGCTGATGGCCTGGACGAAGCGCTGATGGTACTCGTCGCGGTACTGCTGCAGCATTTCCAGCTTGCGCTGCCCCTCGCTCTGGCTGGCGATCAGCTCGCCGAGGCGGCGCGCGGCGTCGTCCATGCGGGTCTGGACGAGATCCAGCAAGGGCTGAAGAGGAAAACGCTGGCTCACCGGCTGCTCCCCGGATTGGGCGTCTGGAGGGGGGGAAAGGGCGAACGGTCAGTCATTGGGAGAAGCCTGTGGCATCCGGGCGCAGTCTTGCCGTGCGCGGCCGGGGATTTGCATGGGCGCCCGCTCAGGGCGCTTCGGCAAACAGCTGGTGCAGGCGGGCGACGGCGTTGCCGTAGTTTTCGCGCTCGTCGATGCGCTGCTGCAGGAACGCTTCAAGTTTAGGATAAAGCGCCACGGCCGTGTCGAGCATCGGGTCCGAGCCGGGCTGGTAGGCGCCGACGGCGATCAGGTCGCGCGACCGCTGATAGCGCGAGAACAACTGCTTGAACCGACGCACCAGGTCGAAGTGGGCGTCACCCACCAGGTTGTGCATGGCGCGCGAAATGGACTGCTCGATGTCGAGCGCGGGGTAGTGCCCCTGGTCGGCGAGCGTCCGGGAGAGCACGAAGTGCCCGTCCAGGATGGCGCGGGCAGCGTCGGCGATGGGGTCCTGCTGGTCGTCGCCTTCGGCCAGCACGGTGTAGAAGGCGGTGATCGATCCGCCGCCATCCGGGCCGTTGCCCGCGCGCTCGACGAGTGCGGGCAGGCGGGCGAAGACACTGGGCGGATAGCCGCGGGTCACCGGCGGCTCACCGATTGCCAGGGCAATCTCGCGCTGGGCCAAGGCGTAGCGGGTGAGCGAATCCATGATCAGCAGGACCTGCTTGCCCTGATCGCGGAAGTGTTCGGCAATGGTGGTGGCGTAAGCGGCGCCCTGCAGGCGCATCAGCGGGCTGGTGTCTGCCGGGGCGGCTACCACCACCGAGCGTGCCAGGCCTTCCGCGCCCAGGCTGTGTTCGATGAACTCCTTCACCTCGCGGCCGCGTTCGCCGATCAGCCCGACGACGATCACGTCGGCCGAGGTGTAGCGCGCCATCATGCCGATCAGGACCGATTTGCCGACACCGGAGCCGGCGAACAGGCCGAGGCGCTGCCCGCGCCCGACGGTGAGCAGGCTGTTGATCGCGCGGATGCCGACATCCAGCGGCGCCGCGATCGGCGCGCGGGAGAGCGGGTTGAAGGGTCGGCTCTGCAGCGAGCGGGTGAGCGAGGCGTCGAGCGGGCCGAGGGTGTCCAGCGGGCGTCCGGCGCCGTCCACCACGCGGCCGAGCAGGCTGTCGCCCACCGGCAGGTGCTTGGCGCGATCGGAAGCGCGCCGGTTGTGCGGACCGCCCTGGCCCGGCTGAAGGCGGTTCGGTGGGGTTTCCAGCGGCAGGACCTGTGCGCCTGGCGCCAGGCCGAACACGTCCTCGGTGGGCATCATGTAGAGCTTTTCGCCATGGAAGCCGACCACCTCGGCTTCCACCGAGCCGCCGCCCGGTACCAGGATGCGGCAACCCGAGCCGAGCGGCAGTTTCAGCCCCGCCGCTTCCATGACCAGCCCATTGATCCGGGTGAGCCGGCCGGACAGTTCGAAGGGACGCGCATCGTCCGCCATGACCCGGTTGCCGGCCAGGTAGGCGCGCCAGGTCTCGGACAACGGCGCGTTCACTGCTCAGGCTCCCAGGCGGTTTCGCTGCGGCCCAGGCTTTCGATGACGCGGCGCCAGCGCGTCTCCACGCTGGCATCGACCTGCGTGCCGCCAGCCTCCAGCAGGCAGCCGCCGCGGGTGATGCTCTCGTCTTCCAGAAGACGATGCTCGCCATGGCCGAGCTGCTCGCCCAGGTGGTCGCGCACCAGGGCTGCATCGTCGGGGTGCAGCCGGATGCGCGCGTTGCCATGGGGCAGCTCGTGCAGCGCGGCGCGAATGGTGTCGACGATGGCCTCGGGCCGCTCGGCGAGCGTGCCGCGCACCATCTTGCGGGTGAGGGCCAGGGCAAGGCCCATCAGCTCTTCAGTGACCTGCGCGTCGAGTCCGGCGAAGGCGTCTTCGAGCTGGCCGGCGAGGGCGGCCAGGCGCTCGGCTTCGGCGCGTGCCTGTGCCCCGCCCTCCGCGTAGCCGGCGGCGCGGCCTTCCGCGAAGCCGGCGTCGTAGCCCTCCCGCCGGGCTTCCGCGCGGGCCTCGTCCTGCATGCGCTCGAGTTCCTCTGCGGTAGGGAACTGGAAATCGGGCGGCAGGGCCGGTTCCGGCTCGGGCGCCGGCTCGGGTGCCGCGGACTCGACCGGTTCCGCAGGCGCCTCGCCGTCCTCGTTGAACGATGGCGGCTCCCAGCGGCGATAGGCGCCCACGGCCTGGTGGCGGGTGATGCTCATCGAACGCTCCTGCCGGCCTTAGACGAAGGCATCGTCGCCGCCCTTGCCGCCGAGCATGACCTGTCCCTCCTCGGCCAGGCGGCGGACGATCTTGAGGATCTCCTTCTGCTCGGCCTCGACCTCGGACAGGCGCACCGGCCCTTTGGCTTCCAGGTCCTCGCGCAGCATCTCGGCGGCGCGGCTGGACATGTTCTTGAAGATCTTCTCGCGCAACTCGGGCGCCGCACCCTTGAGGGCGACGATCAGCGAGTCGGACTGCACCTCGCGCAGGATGGTCTGGATGCCGCGGTCGTCGATGTCCATCA
>JAUVWV010000353.1 GCA_030603925.1 Thauera sp.
ATGGCCTTTCTGGCGGCCGAAGCCCTTGACCTCGGTGACGGTGATGCCCTGCACGCCGATGGCCGAGAGCGCCTCGCGCACTTCGTCCAGCTTGAAGGGCTTGATGATCGCAGTGATGAATTTCATGGCTGTCTCCGTTCACCCGGCCGGGGGCGTTTGCCCCCGGCCCGTGGGCGAGGCTTAGAAGGACCGGCTGACCGACAGGATCACGCGGTCGTCGGCGATGCGCGAGTGCTTGATGTTGGTGTCGACGTAGTGCAGGCCGAAATCGAAACCGGAGTAGGAATAGGTCGCGCCCAGCTTCCAGTCCTTGTAGTTGTCGTTGCCCGCGCCGCGGATGCGCTGGTAGCCGTAGTGCGCGTCCAGGGTCAGGCCGTCCATCACCTCGTACGAGGCGGACAGGTCGTAGTAGCCGCTGCGCTTGGAGTCCGGGGTGCCGAACAGGTTGGTGAAGGCATGCGAGTACTTGAAGGACAGGAACTCCCAGGACACGCCGACGTAGCCTTCCAGGGTGTTCGGGTTCTTCATGCCGGTGGCGGCCTTCCAGCCCGAGTCGAAATCGCCCGGGTAGTAGTACTGCAGCAGGCCGACGTCCAGGCCGATCGGGCCCAGTTCGGTGGCGTAACCGGCGTACAGGTTGCTCTCCAGGCTGTTGCTGGAGCTCTCGCCGGTGCCGCGCTCGGCGTCACGCAGCCAGGACACGTTGGACGCCCACACGCCCACGTAGAAGCCGCTGTCGTGGGCGAAGTCGAAGCCGCCCTGCAGCGCCGGGCGCTGGTCGGTCTGGCTGACGCCGCGGAAGGCGTAGTCGGAGACGATGCTGACGTTCGCGGAGAACGGGCTGTCTTCGGCGAGGGCGGCGCCGGAGCCGAGCAGGGCAGCGGCCAGGGCGGATGCGAGGATACGTTTCTGCATGGTTTTCTCCTTGGGATAAGCAGTTGTCGCGGTGCACCCTATGCATGCTCCGTGCCAGGATGTGGCAAACCCGACAAAAGCCATTGTTTCAGCGGTGTTTCTGTCGCAGCAGGGAGTAGAGAACAGATGCTGCGCTGCGGGAGCGGGGCGCCTGGTGCAGAGGATGCACAGGCTTGGTGCGAAGGCCTGCCGGACGGCACCAAAAGCAGCGCATGCGGTGCGCCACGGTGCGTCCGGAAAGCAGCAGGGGGTGCCGAAGCACCCCCTGCGCATGACTGGAGAACGCTCAGCCGCTTACTTGGTGACGAACTCCGGATAGGCTTCCTGGCCGCACTCGGTCAGGTCGACCCCTTCGTACTCCTCTTCCTCGGAGACGCGGATGCCCATCACCGCCTTCAGGATGCCCCACACGATCAGGCTGCAGCCGAACACCCAGACGAAGATGGTCGCGGCGCCGATCAGCTGCCCGCTGAAGCTCACGTCGCCGTTGGTCACCGGGACCAGCAGCAGGCCCAGCAGGCCGCAGGTGCCGTGCACCGAGATCGCGCCGACCGGGTCGTCGATCTTCAGCTTGTCGAGGAAGGTGATCGACAGCACCACCAGCACGCCGCCTGCGGCACCGAACAGCGTGGCCAGCAGCGGGGTCGGGGTGGAGGGCTCGGCGGTGATCGCCACCAGCCCGGCCAGCGCGCCGTTGAGCAGCATGGTCAAGTCGGCCTTGCCGAACATCAGCTTGGAGACGACCAGGGCGGCGATCGCGCCACCGGCCGCGGCAGTGTTGGTGTTGAGGAACACCATGGCCACCGAGTTGGCACTGGCGATGTCGCCCAGCTTCAGCACCGAGCCGCCGTTGAAACCGAACCAGCCCATCCACAGGATGAAGGTGCCCAGCGTGGCGAGCGGCAGGTTGGCGCCCGGAATCGCGCGCACTTCGCCGGCGGGGCCGTACTTGCCCTTGCGTGCGCCGAGCAGCAGCACCCCGGCCAGCGCGGCGGCCGCACCGGCCATATGCACGATGCCGGAACCGGCGAAGTCGGAGAAGCCCAGGTCGCCCAGGTTGTACATGCCGAACACGTCGTCGCCGTTCCAGGTCCAGGAACCTTCCATCGGATAGATGAAGCCGGTCATCACCACGGCGAACAGCAGGAAGGCCCACAGCTTCATGCGCTCGGCCACCGCGCCGGAAACGATGGACATGGCGGTGGCGACGAACACCACCTGGAAGAAGAAGTCGGATGCGCCGGAATACACCGAATCGCCGCCGAAATCGCCTTCACGCTCTGCGAAGGAAGCGAAGGCTTCTTCCACCAGCGCCTCGCCGCCGTCGATGCCGGAGAGGAAGATGCCGCCGCCGTACATGATGGCGTAGCCGCACACCAGGTACATGATGCAGGAGATGGCGAACAGCGCCACGTTCTTGGTGAGGATCTCCGCGGTGTTCTTGGAGCGCACCAGGCCGGCTTCCAGCATCGCGAAGCCGGCGGCCATCCACATCACCAGCGCGCCGCATACCAGGAAGTAGAAGGTGTCCATGGCGTACTGCAGCTCGAACACGTGGTTCAGCACGGTCGCCTCGTCGGCCAGCGCGGGGCCGGCGGTGCCTGCAGCCGCGAGGGCGAGCAGGGTGGTCAGAGATTTCTTCATGTCGTGTGCTCCCTTACAGCGCGTCGCCGCCGGTCTCGCCGGTGCGGATGCGGATGGCCTGTTCCAGATCGAAGACGAAGATCTTGCCGTCGCCGATCTTTCCGGTGGATGCGGCTTTCTCGATGGCCTCGATGGCCTGGTCGAGGATGTCGGCGCGGATGGCCGCTTCGA
>JAUVWV010000371.1 GCA_030603925.1 Thauera sp.
GCCGATGCGCTTCAGGCGCTTGTCGGTATGGGCGAGCGCATCGCGCGCCTGCGCAGGCAGATCTTCTCCGTAGTCGCGCAGTCCGCGTGACACCACCGCGCGCTGGTTGTGCACCTTGCCCACCAGCAGGTTGCGCACGATGGCGGCGCAGCGCGCCCCGTCGTCGCTGCGCCGGTACTGCTCTCGGCGCAGCAACACGTTGCCGGAAACCGGCCCTTCCACTCGGGCGAGGAACTTGCCGTTGGGGCTCAGATAGCTCACGCAGATCCCCTGCTCGGCGCAGTAGCCGAGCAACGGCGGGGAAACCAGGACGCGGCCAAAGCACACCAGGCTGTCGAGCATGTGTGCCGGCAGGCGGGCGCGGGTTTCGCCTTCCACCTCCATGACGATGTTCTCGCCGTCCTTGCGCAGCCATGCGCCTTCGGTGGTCACATACACGGTGTTGAGCTGGCGGCGCATGCGTCAGGGCTCCTCTGCCATTTGTTCGCGTAGCCAGGCTTCGACATCCCGCCCCTTGCCGAGCAGCTTGGGTTGGCACAGCTCGATGAGCGAACAGGCGTCGCAGCGTTTCGCCAGATAGCTCGCCGTTGGTGTTTGCCCCGCGCGGATCATCTCGCGCGTGGCCTGTATTGTTTCCAGGGTCAGCTGACGAAGCGCGTCGTCAAACACCACAGTCTGCCGGCGACGGGTCTGGCCGTAGAACAAGACGCCCTCCGCCACCCGGCAGCCGAACATCGCTTCCAGGCATAGCGCCTGCGCGCACAGCTGTACCTCGTCGGCACGGTGGGCCTTGGGGCGGCCGAGCTTGTACTCGACCGGCACGGGATGCTCGCCTCCCTCTTCCGCCCGAAACTCGACGACATCCGCCACCCCGGCGATGCCCAGTTCCGCGCTGGACAGCGGCATTGCGGTAATCGTGCGCACGCCGTGGCGGCGCTCGATCTGCGGGGTGTCGGCGCGGTCGTGCAGCAAGCGCCCTTCCGCGGTCTGGCGGTTCTCGGCCCACAGGCGCTCGACGTGGATCAGCGCGCACTGGCGCGGGCAGTAGAGATAGTGCTGCAGCGCGGACAGGGGAACGAGGTCGTCGGATTCCTCCATGTTTCGCCCCCTTCTGCCCGTCGCCTTACAGCAGCTCGCGCACGCTCACGCCCTTGGGCATGGCTTCCGCATCGACGTTGACGCGATAGTCCGCAAAGTTGCGTGCGGGCCGGTCTTCCGTGCCCTCGGCGCGCTGCACCTTGACCGCGTCGAACAGCACGTGCGCCGGGGCATTGCCCATGGCATTTTCATGCTCGAACACGATCAGCTTGCGCGCCGCCATCTCACCCCGCGCTGCGGAGCGGTCGTGCTCGAACATGTTGATGAGCGCATTCCACAGCAGTTGCAGGTCGTCATCGGAAAAGCCGGTGCGCTCGGCCAGTTTGGCGGAGACGAAGCCGTGGGCGCGATAAAGGCCATAGGGCAGGATGTGCTTGCGACCCATGGTGCGGTTGTCGCCGCTTTGCGCTTCGGCTTCCTTCTCGGTGGTGACCGCCATACGGGTAATGGAGACTTCCAGCGGCAATACCGGATCCACCGAGGTGGCAAAGGCCAGTTGTACCGGTCCGCGCACCTGGCCGGCGTTGATGCCGGTGGTCATCACCGCGCCGAAGGTGCGCACATCGAAGAAGTTGGCGCACATCCAGGCGGTGATCTCGCGCGCCTTGGCTTCGTCCTTGGGCAGCTTCTTGTCTTCCGGCTTGATCTCCAGCGCGTCGTAGGCCCGCTTGTGCTGATTGTTGAGCACCGCCTTTTCCTGCATGTAGATGGCGAAACCGGGGGCGCCGTCCTTGTCCAGTGTGACGAAGTTGCGGATCTTGCGCTTGAGCGCGACGTCGGTCACCAGGCCGCAGTTTGTTTCCGGATCCAGGCGCGGCAGATTGCCGGCGTCCGGGTCGCCGTTGGGGTTGCCGTTGGTGACGTCGAACAGATAAACGAACTCGTAGCGGTGGGCGATGGCGGTCATTGGTCGGCTCCTTCGGTTTCGATGTCGGTGGGTTCGGCAGATTCGTCGGCGGGCGCATCCCCAGCCCCGGCCGCGTCGCGGCGCGTGAAGTAGGACTGCGACTGGTGGTAGTAGCCGATGGCGAAGCGGCCCTGGTCTTCGATCTTGAGGCTGCGCGGGAACTGCTCGGGCAGGCCGCCGACGATCTCGCGGATGTCTTTCTCCAGGTTCACCGCTTGGCCAATGCGTTCCTTGCGCAACTTGCCGAGGTGGTTCTGGGTGTTGCGCAACAGCACCGGAAAGATCGAGGC
>JAUVWV010000079.1 GCA_030603925.1 Thauera sp.
AGCATTCATGGATGTTCGGGCAGGAGGCTTCCTCGCACACGGTGTGCAGCTTGTGGTCGCGCAGGGTGGCCTTGATCTCGTTGAAGCGTTCGGCCTCCTGGCCGGCGCCGAGCTTGATGCGGATCCAGTCCGGCTTCTTCAGGCGTTCGGCCGGGACGATCTTGATCGGGATGCGCGCGGTCTTGTCTGCGCCGCGCTGCTTGCGCACGGGGGTTTCCATGTCGGCTTCTCTGTGGTTCTGCGGGGTGGCGGTATTGTGCCTCGTTATGCGGCGGCCCGGGCAGTGGGGTTGTCCGTAGCCCGGATGCAGGGCGCAGGGCCTGTCCTGAGCCTGCCGCAGGGGCGGAATCCGGGAACCGTGTTGCCCGAGCCGGCCGAAGGTGGCTGTGCCGGGCGGCGGTCCCGGATTGCGCTGCGCTTCATCCGGGCTACACGGCCGGGGAACCCGCCGGCACGTCCACCGGCGGCAGCAGACGCTGCAGGTGGGCGAGCAGGCGTTCGCCCACCGCGGCGACATCGTCGCTCACGCCGAAATCACGCATGCGGATGGTGGAGAGTCCTTCGTAGCCGCAGGGGTTGATCCAGCCGAAGGGGGCGAGGTCCACGTCCACGTTGAGTGCCAGGCCGTGGTAGCTGCAGCCGTTCTTCACGCGCAGGCCGAGCGCGGCGATCTTGGCGCCGTTCACATACACGCCGGGGGCGCCGGCCTTGCGTTCGGCCGCGATGCCGTAGCCGGCCAGGCAGTCGATCAGCGCCTGCTCCATCAGATTGACCAGCTCGCGCACCTTGAGGCGGCGGCGCGGCAGGTCGATCAGCAGGTAGGCCACGATCTGGCCCGGGCCGTGGTAGGTGATCTGTCCGCCGCGGTCGATGTTCACCAGCGGAATGCCGGAGTCGCGCCCGGCGGGCAGCAGATGCTCCGGCCGCCCGGCCTGGCCCAGGGTGTAGACCGGCGGGTGTTCGAGCAGCCAGATTTCGTCTTCGGTGTGCGCGCCGCGCGTGGCGGTGAAGTGCTGCATCGCTTCCCAGGCCGGGGCGTAATCCACCCGGCCGAGGCGCTTCACGATCACAGCACCACCTTGACCATGGGGTGGCTGGTGAGCTCGCGATACACGGCATCCACCTGCGCCTGCGAGTGCGCACGGAAGGTACAGGTCACGGCGAGGTAGTTGCCCTTGGCCGAGGGGCGCATCTCCACGCCGGTCGGGTCGAAGTCCGGCGCGTGACGCTGCACCACCTCCACCACCGCCTGGGCAAAGCCCTCCACCCGCAGGCCCATGGCCTTGATGGGGAAGTCGCAGGGGTACTCGATCAGGGTCTGGCGACCCTGGGGGTTGTCGGGCGTGTTGTCAGCCACCGCGCATCACCGTGTTCTTGAAGTCCTGATACCAGGCATGCATCTGCCGGCCCACCGGGCCGGGCCTGCCGTTGCCCACCGGGCGACCGTCCAGGGTGGTGATCGCCAGCACCTCCTTGGTGGAGGAGGTCATCCAGATCTCGTCGGCGGCGCGCACCTCGTCTTCGAGGATCTCGCGCACCTCGTGCGCCAGGCCGTGGCGCTGCGCCAACTCCAGCACCACGTCGTAGGTGATGCCGGGCAGCATCAGGTGGCTCTTCGGCGGGGTGAGCATCACCCCGTCGCGCACGATGAAGATGTTGGAGGCCGCGCCCTCGGTGAGGAAGCCGTCGCGGAACAGGATGGTTTCGGCGCAGCCCTGCTCCACCGCCTGCTGGCGCAGCAGGCAGTTGGCCAGCAGGGCCACCGTCTTGAGGTCGCAGCGCAGCCAGCGGAAGTCCGCCGCGCTGACTGCGCCCACGCCGCTTTCCAGCTGGGCGGCGGGCGGGGTGAGCAGCGCGTCGCTCATCAGGAACACGGTGGGGCGGATCACCGCGGGGAAGGCGTGGTTGCGCTTGTCGTCCGCGCCGCGGGTGACCTGCAGGTACACCGACTGGTCCTGCCAGTCGTTGCGGGCCACCACCTCGCGCACGATCGCTCCCCAGGCGTCCGCGTCGTGCGGATTGGGCAGGCGCAGCGCCTCCAGCGTGTTGCCCAGCCGGGCAATGTGCTCTTCGAGGCGGAAGGGCCGGCGCGAATACACCGGGATGACCTCGTAGGCGCCGTCGCCGAACAGGAAGCCGCGGTCCATCGGCGAGACGCGGGCTTCGGAGAGGGGCAGGTACTGCCCGTCGAGATAGCAGATGCTCATGCGCGCCTCCGCGCGTGCAGGGGGTCGGTCAAAGGCTCTTGATCCACATCACCAGGGCGTCCCACAGGCGGCCGAAGAAGCCGGCCACCTGAACGTCCTGCAGGGCCACCACAGGATATTCCCCCAGTACGCGACCGTCGAGGGCGAGTTGCATGCTGCCCACCGTCTGGCCCTTCTGCACCGGCGCGACCAGCGGCTGCTGGCTGGTCAGCGTGGCGGCGACCTTCTCGGCCTGGCCTTTGGGCAGGGACATGACGAAATCGCTGGTGAAGCCCACCGGCACCTCCTTCGCCTTGCCCTTCCAGATGCGGAACTGGCTGAGCGCCTGCTCGCCAGCGTAGAGCTGCACGGTATCGAAGAACTGGAAGCCGAAGTTGAGCAGCTTGAGCGACTCCTGCGCGCGGATGGTGTCCGAGTCGGTCCCCACCACCACCGAGATCAGCCGGCGCGGGCCGCGCTGCGCGGAGGCCACCAGGCAGTAGCCGGCGCTGCTGGTGTGGCCGGTCTTCATGCCGTCCACGGTGCTGTCCAGCCACAGCAGGCGGTTGCGGTTGGGCTGGGTGATCTTGTTGTAGGTGTATTCCTTCTCCGCATACAGCGCGTAGTACTCGGGGAAGTCACGCACGATCGCGGCAGCGAGCAGGGAGAGGTCGCGCACCGTGGTGTACAGCTGCTCGTCCGGCAGGCCGGTGGAGTTGGTGAAGTGGGTACCGCTCATGCCGAGGCGGCGCGCCTCGCGGTTCATCAGTTCGGCAAAGGCCGCTTCGCTGCCGGCGATCAGCTCGGCCAGCGCCACGCAGGCGTCGTTGCCGGACTGCACGATCATGCCGCGGATCAGCTCTTCGACGGTAACCGGCTTGCGCGGTTCGATGAACATGCGCGAGCCGATCTGCCGCCAGGCGGCCTCCGACACCGGCACCTGCTGGTCGAGCGCGATGGTGCCGGCCTTGAGCGCCGAGAAGGTGACATAGGCGGTCATCAGCTTGGTGAGCGAGGCCGGCTCGATGCGCGTGTCGGGCTCGTGCGCGACCAGCACCTGGCCGGTGCCGTGGTCGAGCAGCAGCCAGGCCTTGGCGGCGAGGACCGGAGCCGGCACGTTCTGGGCGGAGGCGGAAAGGGCGAACAGGGACAGCAGCAGGGGCAGGATGAAACGCATGAGCAACGAAAACCTGTGGAATGACGGGTGGGCGGGCGGGGGCGGGAAAGGCGAAAAAGATACACGCCCCAGGGCTGACCGGGGCGCCGGCGGTTGGTTCAAAGTGTTACCGGGTGATGATGAAGGGCTGCAGGCTCAGTACGCGCGCGACCTGGTCGGCCACACCGCGCGCTTCGCTCTCGCTGCCCCAGGGGCCGAGGTGCAGGCGGAAGCGGTCGCCGTCGGCGAACAGTTGCAGGCGGTCGGCCAGGCCGCCCATCTCGCGCTGGATGCGGCTGCGCAGATCCTCCGCGTTGGCGCGCGAGGAAAACACGCCGAGCTGCAGGTACACGCCGCGCGCCGCCGCTGCATGATCGAGTACCGGCCCCACCGCAGGGGCGGCCGCGGGCGACATCGCCGGGGATTCGACCGCCGCAGCGGCGATCTGGCTGCCGCCGGGGAGGATCACCTCCAGCTCGACCTCGGCATGGCCCGCGTTGATGTAGCCCAGGCGGTGCGCCGCGGCGTAGGACAGATCGATGATGCGCCCGCGCAGGAAGGGACCACGGTCGTTGACCCGCACGACCACCGAACGCCCGTTGGCGACGTTGGTCACCTTCACGTAGCTGGGAATCGGCAGGGTCGGGTGGGCGGCGGTCATCGCATACATGTCGTAGGGCTCGCCGCTGGAGGTCGGGTTGCCGTGAAAACGCCGTCCGTACCAGCTCGCCACGCCGCGCTGGCGGAAGGGCTGCACCGCGGTGGCCGGCACGTACTCCTGGCCGAACACGTTGTAGGGCCGGTTGGCGAAGCGATGCAGGGGTTCGGCGCGCGGCACCGCATCGGGCACGCGATCGAGATCGGGCGGCGGGTTGTCGCCCGGGCCGTCGTCCTTGTAGTAGGCGCCACCGCGCGCCGGCGCGCCGGCCTGCGGCGCGGTGGGCGTGGCGCTGCTGCCCGGCTCGGGTGCGCGCGGCGTGCTGCCGCACGCGGCCAGCGCGAGGCACAGCGCGGCGCCCGCCAGGCGCACGGCAAGGGGTCGAAGGGGGGAAAGGCGGGTCTGCGTCATGGGGTTTCGGTCTCAGTCCGTGGAACTCACCCGATGGCGATGGATGCTCATCAGGATACCCACCCCCAGACAGAGTGTCACCAGCGCGGTTCCGCCATAGCTGATGAAGGGCAGTGGTACCCCTACCACCGGCAGGATGCCGCTGACCATGCCCATGTTCACGAAGGCATAAGTGAAGAAGATCGCGGTGATCGCGCTGGCGAGCAGACGGGTGGCCAGCGAGGGGGCATACAGGGCGATCTGGAAGCCGCGCGCCAGCAGCAGAATGTAGACGCCGAGCAGCACCAGTGCGCCGAGCAGGCCGAACTCCTCGGCCAGCACCGAGAAGATGAAGTCGGTGTGGCGTTCCGGAATGAAGGCGAGGTGGGTCTGGGTGCCTTCCAGCCAGCCCTTGCCGAGCAGGCCGCCGGAGCCGATGGCGATGGTGGACTGGATGATGTGGAAGCCTTTGCCGAGCGGATCGCGCGTCGGGTCGAGGAGGGTGCACACGCGCTGCTTCTGGTACTCGCGCAGGCCGTACCAGTCCACTCCGGGCTGGCACAGCTGGTCGCCGAACACCACGATGGAGCCCAGCCCGAGCACGCCGACCAGCACCACCGGGATGATCAGTTTCCACGACAAGCCGGCGAAGAAGATCACGTACAGACCGGCGGCCGCCACCAGCAGGCTGGTGCCGAGGTCCGGCTGGGTGACGATGAGCGCCACCGGCACGGCGAGCAGCACCCCGGCGACGATGAAGTCGCGCAGGCCGGCCATGCCTTCGCGCTGCTGGAAGTACCAGGCCAGCATCAGCGGCATGGCGATCTTCATCAGTTCCGAGGGCTGGATGCGGGTCACGCCGATATCCAGCCAGCGCTGGGCACCCTTGGAGGTCTCGCCGAACAGCGCCACGCCGATCAGCAGCACCACGCCGAGCAGGTAGAGCGGCACCGCCAGGCTGAGCAGGCGCTGCGGCGGCAGGCGGGCGGCGGCCCACATGGCGCACAGCGCCACGCCGGAGTTGACCAGCTGGGTCTGCGCGCGCTCCGGCGAGGCCGACAGCATCAGCAGGTAGGACGCCCCCAGCAGCACCGCCATGATGGCCAGCAACACAGGGTCGATGGGCCGCACGAAGGCGCGCACCAGGTTGAAGGGGTGGAAGCGCTGTTCGGTCATCACTGGCTTTCCTCCGCCTCCTCATCCTCGCCGGCGGGTTGTCCCGGCTTCCTGCCGAGCAGGTGGTAGTCCAGTACCTGCCGGGCGATGGGCGCGGCCGACTGGGAGCCGAAGCCGCCGTTCTCCACCAGTACCGCCATGGCGATGCTGGGATTGTGTGCCGGGGCAAAGGCGATATAGACCGAGTGGTCGCGCAGGCGCTCGGCCACCTTGCCTTCCACGTAGCGCTGCCCGCGCAGCGAAAAGACCTGCGCGGTGCCGGTCTTGCCGCCTACCTCGTAAGGCGCGCCGGCAAAGGCGCGCGCACCGGTGCCGGACTTGTTCACATCCACCATGGCCTTGCGCACGGCTTCCACATGGCGCGCCTTGAACGGGATCTGACGCAGCGGTTCGGGTTCGATGAGGCGGCGCTCGCCGCTGCGCGAATCGACCACATGGCGCACCAGGTGCGGGCGGAACACCTTGCCGCCGTTGGCCAGGGTGGCCAGGGCGTGCGCGAGCTGCAGCGGCGTATAGGCGTTGTAGCCCTGGCCGATGCCCACCGAGATGGTTTCCCCGCCGTACCAGCGCTGCTGTTCGGGCGTGCGGAAGCGGCTGCGTTTCCATTCCGGCGAGGGCAGCACCCCTTCGGCCTCGCCCGGCACGTCGATGCCGGTGCGCGAGCCGAAGCCGAACTGGCGCATGAAGCCGGCGATGCCGTCGATGCCCAGATCGTTGGCGAGCTGGTAGTAGTAGGTGTTGCTGGAGACCACGATGGACTCGTGCATGTTCACCGTGCCGCGCGCACGGTGGTCCATGAAGCGGTGGCCGCCGTAGATGAAGAAGCCGGGGTCGGGCATGCGCTGTTCGATGCTGCGCTTGCCCGACTCCAGGCCGGCCAGCGCCATGAAGGGCTTGAAGGTGGAGCCGGGCGGATAGGCGCTGTAGATCGCGCGGTTGAGCAGCGGATGATCGGGCGAATCGTTGAGCGCCTGCCAGTCCTGCGTGGAGATGCCGTCTACGAACAGGTTGGGATCGAAGGTCGGTACCGACACCAGGGCCAGCACGCCGCCGTCGTTGGGGTCGATCGCCACCAGGGCACCGCGCCGCTCACCGAAGGCCGCCTCGGCCACCTTCTGCAACTCGATGTCCAGGGTCAGTTCCAGGTCGTTGCCCGGCGTGGCCGGCTCGCGCGCCAGCAGGCGCACCGCGCGGCCGCCGGCATTGACCTCGACCTGCTCGAAACCGGTGGTGCCGTGCAGTTCGCGCTCGTAGGACAGTTCCAGCCCGGCCTTGCCGATGTAATCGGAGCCGCGGTAGTTGGCGCTCTCGCCGCGCTCCTCGATGCGCTGCTGGTCGCGCTGGTTGATGCGCCCGATGTAGCCGATCATGTGCGAACCGGTGCCGCCCAGCGGGTAGTCGCGGAACAGACGGGCCTGCACCTCCACGCCGGGAAAGCGGAAACGCTGCGCGACGAAGCGCGCCACCTCCTCATCGCTCAGGCGGGTGCGGATGGGTACGCTCTCGAAGTTGCGGCTTTCCTCGAGGATCTTGCGGAAGCGCCGCCGGTCGCGCGGCTGGATGTCGATGAACTCGGCCAGCGCATCGATGGTTTCGTCGAGCTTGCGCACCCGCGAGGGATTGATCTCGAGCGTGTAGGCAGCGTAGTTGCGCGCCAGCAGCACGCCGTTGCGATCGACGATGGTGCCGCGGTTGGGCACCACCGGCAGCAGGGCGATGCGGTTGTCTTCGGCGCGCGTGTGGAAGTACTCGTGGCGCTCCACCTGCAGATAGTAGAAGCGGCCACCGAGCAGCGCGAAGCAGGCCAGGATGAACAGCATCGCCACCACCACCCGGCGGCGAAAGCCCTGGAACTCCTGATCGGGCGAACGAAACTCGGTCATCGGCGCGCGGACTCAGATCGGCCGGTTGTCATCGCGGTCGACCGGCTGGTATTGCGGCAGCAACAGCAGGAAGGTGAGCGGCACCCACAGCGCCGCCGCAGTGAAACTGGACAGGAAGTACCACCACCCGGGAAACTCCGCCCCCGCGGCCAGGCGCGCCACCACCATCAGCAGCTGGGCGAGCAGCAGCACCGGCAGGACGTGCAGGGCCTGCTCCAGCGGCGAGAACCACAGCACCCGGCGCGACAGCCAGGTCGTCAGGTAGGCGAGCACCACATAGGCCAGGGCGTGCTGCCCCATCGCCGCACCGTGGCCGATATCGACCAGCAGGCCGAACACGAAGGCGGTGCCCATGCCCACCCGCAGGGGTTCGCGGATGCACCAGAAGGCCAGCACCATGGCCACCCAGTCGGGCACCCCGGGCAGGCGGCCGGTGGGGATGTAGCTCACCCCCAGCGCAGCGATCAGGCTGAACCAGATGAACCACAGCTTGACCGGCAGCAGGATGCGGCTGGAGCGGTTGGTCGGCTGCATGGCTCAGCGGCTCCTCGGCGCGGACTCGGCCTGGGTCAGTTCGGCGGGCGGCGCCGGCGGCAGTTCGGCGCGGCCGAGCACCAGTACCTGCACGCTGTTCTCTACGCCGGCAGCCGGTTCGCAGGCGATCACCGCAAAGGCCTGGCCCTCGCGTTCCACGCTGGAAACCGTGGCGACCGGCAGGCCGGGCAGGAAGACGCCGTCCAGGCCGGAGGTGATCAGTTCGTCGCCCGCGCGGATGTCGGCGCCCGCCAGCACGAAGCGCATCTCCAGCTTGCCCTGCCCGGTGCCGAACAGCACGCCGCGCAGGCCGGTGCGCAGGGACTCCACGGCGATCGCCTGGTTCTTGTCGGTGAGCAGGGTGACTTCGGCCTGCACCGGGTACACGCGGGTGACCTGGCCGATCACGCCATGCGCGTCGACCACCGCCAGCCCGGCCTCGATGCCGTGCTGGGCGCCACGGTCGAGGATGACCTTGCGCGCGAACGGATCCGGCGCGTTGTACAGGATCTCAGCGCTGACGCTGCGCACCGGCACGCGGCGCGACATGTCGACCAGGCTGCGCAGTGCCTCGTTCTCGCGCTGCAGGTGCTCGAAGCGCAGCAGCAATTGCGCCGCGTCGAGCACCTGGCGGCGCAGGTCGGCGTTCTCCAGCTGGACCTCGAGCAGGGTAGCGAAATAGCGCGAGGCGTTGCGCACCACGTCGGCCGGCGCAGCGGCGGCCATCTGCAGCGGATAGGTGACCACCGACAGACCCTGGCGCAGCACGTCTAGGTAGCGGTACTTGATGTCGGCCACCAGCATCGCCAGACAGATCGAGACGAGCAGGATCAGGCGGACCAGCGGTGCGGGTCCGCGGCGGAAAATGGGAGGCGCCTGATGGCCGACCAGGGACATGGCTTACTTGTATGGCACGCCGGCGTGCAGCGCCCGCCGGCACACGAACGATTACTCCGAGGCGAAGATGGACGCCAGCTTGTCCATCTTTTCCAGCGCCATCCCGCAGCCGCGGGCCACGCAGGTGAGCGGCTCGTCGGCGACGATCACCGGCAGGCCGGTCTCTTCCATCAGCAGGCGGTCGAGGTCGCGCAGCAGCGCGCCGCCGCCGGTCAGCACCATGCCGCGGTCGGCGATGTCCGCACCGAGTTCCGGCGGGGTCTGCTCGAGCGCGATCTTCACCGCGGAGACGATCTGGTTGAGCGGCTCGTTGAGCGCCTCGAGGATCTCGTTGGAGGAGATGGTGAAGGAGCGCGGGATGCCTTCGGCCAGGTTGCGGCCCTTGACCTCCATCTCGCGAACTTCCGAACCGGGGAAGGCCGAGCCGATTTCCTTCTTGATGTTCTCGGCGGTGGTGTCGCCGATCAGCATGCCGTAGTTGCGCCGGATGTAGTTGACGATGGAATCGTCGAACTTGTCGCCGCCCACCCGCACGGAGCCGGCGTACACCATGCCGCCGAGCGAGATCACGCCCACTTCGGTGGTGCCGCCGCCGATGTCCACCACCATCGAGCCGGTGGCGTCCGAGACCGGCAGGCCGGCGCCGATCGCCGCGGCCATCGGCTCCTCGATCAGATATACCTGGCTGGCGCCGGCCGCCAGTGCGGCGTCGCGGATCGCGCGGCGCTCGACCTGGGTGGAGCCGCAGGGCACGCAGATGATGATGCGCGGGGACGGGGAGAACAGCCGCGAGTCGTGCACCTTCTTGATGAACTGCTTGATCATCTGCTCAGTGACCACGAAGTCGGCAATCACGCCGTCCTTCATCGGACGGATCGCGGTGATGTTGCCGGGGGTCTTGCCGAGCATCTGCTTGGCCTGGTGGCCGACCGCCTGGATGGTGCGCTTGGCGTTGGGGCCGCCTTCGGTGCGGATCGCCACCACCGAGGGCTCGTCGAGCACGATGCCCTTGCCGCGCACGTAGATCAGGGTGTTGGCGGTGCCCAGGTCGATGGCCAGATCGTTGGAAAAATAGGAACGCAGAAAACCGAACATGGAGTGAGTCCGAAACCGGTAGGGATGGGCCAGCGAATACGAAACGTAAGCGAAGCGAAACGGGATGCGAAAACGGGCCGGGGGCCACACCGTCCGCCGGGGCGGGAACGGGCGGCCGAGCTGGCCCAAAAGCGTTTATGATAACCTACAAACCTTTGTGGCTTAAGCAGGTTTTGTTACCTCATGTCGCTTTCCATCGAAGAGGTCCGGCACATTGCGCGCCTGGCCCGCATTGAACTCACCGACGCCGACGCGCACGCCACCCAGGCCAAGCTGAACGGTATTTTCGGCCTCATCGAGCAGATGCAGGCCGTCGACACCGCCGGCGTCGAGCCGATGAGCCATCCGCAGGATCTGGCGACCCGCCTGCGCGCCGATGCGGTGAGCGAGTCCGACCGCCGCGACGCCTTCCAGCGCATCGCCCCGCAAACCGAGAACGGCCTCTATCTCGTGCCCAAGGTCATCGAGTAAGCCGCCTTCGCGCAACCGTCCGTTCCGAACCCGCCAAGATGATCAACGCCCCGCTTTCCGAACTGCGCCGTGCACTCGACGCACGCGAGATCTCCGCCGTCGAACTGGCCAGCCTGTTCCTCGACCGCATCGAAGCCGCCAACCCGGCGCTCAACGCCTTCATCACCGTGGACCGCGACGGTGCGCTTGCCGCCGCGCGCGAGGCCGACGCGCGCATCGCCGCCGGCACGGCCGGCCCGCTCACCGGCATCCCGCTGGCCCACAAGGACGTGTTCTGCACCGAAGGCGTGCTGACCTCCTGCGGTTCGAAGATGCTGGCCAACTTCGTCAGCCCCTACGACGCCCATGTGGTCACCCTGCTGAAGAACGCCGGCACGGTGATGCTGGGCAAGACCAACATGGACGAGTTCGCCATGGGCTCGTCCAACGAGAACTCGCATTACGGCCCGGCGAAGAACCCCTGGGACAACACGCGCATCCCCGGCGGCTCCTCCGGCGGCTCGGCGGTGGCGGTGGCCGCACGCCTGGCGCCGATCGCCACCGGCACCGACACCGGCGGCTCGGTGCGCCAGCCCGCCGCGCTCACCGGCGTCACCGGCATCAAGCCGACCTACGGCGTGTGCTCGCGCTACGGCATGGTGGCCTACGCCTCCTCGCTCGACCAGGCCGGCGCCTTCGGCGCCTCGGCGGCCGATTGCGCCGCGCTGCTCACCGCCATGGCCGGCTTCGACGCGCGCGACTCCACCAGCCTGGAGCGCCCCGCCGAAGACTACAGCCGCGATCTCGACAAGCCCCTGGCCGGTCTGCGCATCGGCCTGCCGCGGGAGTTTTTCGGCCCCGGCATGGCCGACGACGTGCGCGCCGCGGTGGACGCCGCGCTGGCCGAGTACCGCAAGCTCGGCGCCACCACGGTGGACGTCAGCCTGCCCAACGCCCAGCTGGCGATTCCGGCCTATTACGTGATCGCCCCGGCGGAAGCCTCCAGCAACCTCAGCCGCTTCGACGGGGTGCGCTACGGTCACCGCGCGGCCGAGTACGGCGACCTCGCCGACATGTACGAGAAGAGCCGCGCGCAGGGCTTCGGCGCCGAGGTCAAGCGCCGCATCCTGGTCGGCACCTACGTGCTCTCGCACGGCTACTACGACGCCTACTACCTGAAGGCGCAGAAGCTGCGTCGCCTGATCGCCGAGGACTTCCGCGCCGCCTTCACCCAGTGCGACGTGATCGCCGGCCCCACCAGCCCGACCACGGCCTGGGCGATCGGCGAGAAGAGCGACGATCCGGTGCAGATGTACCTGTCGGACATCTACACCATCGCGGTGAACCTTGCCGGCCTGCCCGGCCTCTCGCACCCGGCCGGTTTCGGCACCGGCGGCCTGCCGGTGGGCCTGCAGCTGATCGGCGACTACTTCGCCGAAGGCCGCCTGCTCAATGCCGCACACCGCTTTCAGCAGGCCACCGACTGGCACACCCGCCGCCCGGCGGCCTTCGCCTGAACACCATGCACCCGGCACGCCCTGCCATCGCGCACCGCGGACTGCTCGCAGCAGGGGCGGCGGCCGTGCTGCTGGGCGCCTGTGCAACGCCGCGCGTCACCCCGCCGCCTGAGCCGGCGCCCGACCTGGCAGTCCACCCGTCGGCGGCACCCGACCGCCTGAAGCCGATGCCGCTGCGCCCGCTCGACGTAAACACGGACTGCCGCTTCAGGGATGACGTCGGCTACAGCGCCAGCGCGCAACTGGACATCGAACAGTCCGACGTGCGCGCCTTTTTCGCCACGGTGAGCGTACCGCGGCGCGGTGCCTGCCGCTTCGAACTGGCCGATTTCCGCCAGGTGCGCAAGCAGCCGCATGTGGAACTGCGCGCCGCCGACGGCTGCACGGTCCACGTCTGGGAGCAGGGCGATCAGGTCACCGTCGCCTTCGCCGGCTGTGCCAGCCGCTGCGACCGCGGCACTTTCGACTATGTATGGCCGATCCTGGTGGACCGGCCCAGCGGTCGCTGCCACTGACCGCACGCAACAACGGATACGAACATGAGCAGATCGGATTGGGAAGTCGTCATCGGGCTGGAGATTCACGCCCAGCTCAACACCGCCAGCAAGATTTTCTCCGGCGCCAGCACCGCCTTCGGCGCCGAGCCCAACCGTCAGGCCAGCGCGGTGGACATCGCCCTGCCGGGCGTGCTGCCGGTCCTGAACCGCGGCGCCGTGGAACGCGCCATCCGCTTCGGCCTGGCGATCGGCGCCACGGTGGCGCCGAAGAGCGTGTTCGCGCGCAAGAACTACTTCTACCCGGATCTGCCCAAGGGCTACCAGATCAGCCAGTTCGAGCTGCCGGTGGTGCAGGGCGGGGCAATCACCATCCGCGTCGGCGAAGGTGAGAAAGCCTACGAGAAGACGGTGAACCTCACCCGCGCCCACCTCGAAGAGGACGCCGGCAAGAGCCTGCACGAGGACTTCCACGGCATGAGCGGCATCGACCTCAACCGTGCCGGCACGCCGCTGCTGGAGATCGTCTCCGAGCCCGACATGCGCTCCTCGGCAGAAGCCGTGGCCTACGCGCGCGCGCTGCACGCGCTGGTGCGCTGGATCGACATCTGCGACGGCAACATGCAGGAAGGGTCGTTTCGCTGCGACGCCAACGTCTCGGTGCGCCGCCCCGGCGGCCCGCTGGGCACCCGGCGCGAGATCA
>JAUVWV010000283.1 GCA_030603925.1 Thauera sp.
CCGCCACCGGACGCGGGCTGGCGATGGCCGTGGTCATCGCCGCCTACGTCATGTCCTTCTTCCACCGCTTCGCCCCCGCCGGCATCGCGCAGGACCTGGCCCTCGCCTTCCAGACCAGCGCGGCCTCGCTGGGCGTGCTGGCGGCGACCTACTTCTACGTGTACACCGTCATGCAGGTGCCCACCGGCATCCTGGTGGATACCCTGGGTCCGCGCCGCATCCTGCTGATCGGCGGCCTGATCGCCTCGGGCGGCAGCCTGCTGTTCGGCCTCGCGCCGAATCTGGATGTCGCCCTGGTCGGCCGCACCCTGATCGGGCTGGGCGTGTCGGTGGTGTTCATCGCCATGCTGAAGCTGATCGCGGTATGGTTCGACGAACGCCGCTTCGCCACCCTGGTGGGCCTCTCCATGCTGCTCGGCAACCTGGGCTCGGTGCTCGCCGGCACGCCACTTGCCGCACTCGCCCAGGTCACCTCCTGGCGCGGGGTGTTCTTCGGCGCCGCGGTAATCTCCGCCGTCCTGGCGGTGGCCTGCTGGGTGTTCATCAAGGACGGGCGCAGCGCCGACGCCCCGCGCCCGCGCTTCGACCGCACGATCGTCCTCAACGGCCTCATGGGCGTGCTGAAGAACCGCGACACCTGGCCGGCGGTGTGGGTGAACTTCGGCCTGGCGGGCAGCTTCTTCGCCTTCGCCGGGCTGTGGGCCACACCCTACCTGGTGCAGGTGCATGGTCTCACCCGGGTGGACGCAGCCAGCCACCTGTCGCTGTTCTTTGCCGGCTTCGCCATCGGCTGCCTGGCCATCGGTTCGCTGTCGGACCGCATCGGGCGCCGCAAACCGGTGCTGATCGCCGCCAGCCTGGCCTACTGCCTGCTGTGGCTGGTGTGGCTGTCCGCCCTGCGCATGCCGGTCGGGCTGTCCTACGCGCTGTTCGCGCTGATGGGCTTCACCACTTCCAGCTTCTCGCTGACCTGGGCCTGCGCCAAGGAAGTGAACCCGCCCCAGCTCTCCGGCATGAGCACCAGCGTCACCAACATGGGCGGCTTCCTCGCTGGCGCGCTGCTGCAACCGGCAGTCGGACTGGTCATGGACTGGGGCTGGGACGGCACGGTGATCGACGGCGTGCGTATCTACTCGGTGGACACCTTCCGTCTGGGCATCGGCCTGCTGTTCGCCGCCGGGCTGTTCGGCGCGCTATGGAGCTTCTTCGTGCGCGAGACCGGCTGCCGCAACATCTGGCAGCCACCGGGCACCGCACGCTGACACGCACGAGACGCGAACTCATCTCCCGCGGGCCAATCCAAGACAGCACAGGACAGGCCCGCGCGCCCGCCTGGCGCCCGCGCCCCGTCCCACCCGGACAACGGAACGCACGATGGAGGCTGCCATGGACCATTCCTACCACCCGCTGGACCACCATTTCCAGCTGCCCCACGTACGCCATGTGGACGCCGCCCGTCCGCTGGCCTGGCTGCGCATGGGCTGGGACGACCTGCGCGCCAACCCGCTGCCCAGCCTGGCGCACGGTGCCGTGCTCGCGGCAATCGGCTATTTGATCCTCGCGTATGCGGCGGCACTGCCCTATCTGTTCACCGCGGCGATCTCCGGCTTCTTCCTGGTCGGCCCGCTGGCGGCAGCCGGGCTGTACGAGATCTCGAGACGCCAGGAGAAGGGCGAGCACATCGGCTGGATGGAATCGCTGCGTGGCCTGGGACGGCACCGCGAAAGCCTGTTCTACTGCGGCATCATGCTCGCCTTCATGCTGATCGCCTGGGAGCGGGTATCGGCCATCCTGTTCGCCCTGCTGTACTCGGGCAACGTGCCCGAGGTCTCCAACCTGATGCGTGACGTTTTCCTCAGCACCGAGCACCTGTCGTTCACCCTCACCTGGCTGGCCGCCGGCGGCGCGCTGGCCGCACTGGTGTTTGCGCTGATGGTGATCGCGGTGCCGATGCTGATGGCGCGCGACACCGACATCGCCACCGCGATGATGACCAGCCTGCGCGCGGTCGGCCAGAACCCGGCGGCGATGGCACTGTGGGCGGTACTGATCGTCACGCTGGTGGCGATCGGTTTCGCCACCATGATGATCGCCATGGTGGTGCTGCTGCCCGTGCTCGGCCACGCCACCTGGCACGCCTATCGCGACCTGGTCGATTGACCCGGCTTATTGCCCGCATAGGGGGCGCCTGCGGGCGCCCCCGGCGCTTTTTCGGCACAATAGCGAAAACCGAACTCACTCCGACGGAATACCCCAGACCATGAGCACCCCCTTGCTGCACCTGGCCGCACTGCCCGACTTCGACGCCATTCGCCCGGAGCATGTCGCCCCGGCGATCCGCCAGCTCATCGACGACAACCGCGCACTGATCGCGCGCCTCACCGCCGACGACGCGCCGAGCAGCTGGGACGGTTTCGTGGTGCCGCTCACCGAGGCGGGCGAGCGCCTGGGGCGCGCCTGGGGCGTGGTCGGCCACCTGCACAGTGTCAAGGACGTGCCCGAATGGCGCGAGGCCTACAACGCCATGCTGCCCGAAGTCTCGCGTTTCTACGCCGAGGTGGGGCAGAACCTGGCGCTGTTCCGCAAGTACAAGGCGCTGGCCGAGAGCGCGGAATTCGCCACCCTGTCGCCGGTGCGCCGGCGCATCGTGGAACACGAACTGCGCGACTTCCGCCTCTCCGGTGCCGAGTTGCCCGATGAGCTGAAACCACGCTTCCAGGCCATCCAGGAAGAGCAGTCGCAGCTGGCGGCGAAGTTCTCCGAGAACCTGCTCGATGCCACCAACGCCCATGCCGAATACGTGCGCGACGAAGCCGGCGTGGCCGGCATTCCGTCCGACGCGCTGGAAGCCGCACGCGCCGCCGCCGAACGCGACGGCCAGCCGGGCTGGAAGTTCACCCTGCAGATGCCCGCCTACCTGCCGGTGATGCAGTACGCCGACGACCGCGCCCTGCGCGAGCGCATGTACCGCGCCTACGCCACCCGCGCTTCGGAAGCCGGCAAGGCCGAATGGGACAACGGCCCGCTGATCGGGCGCATCCTCGCCCTGCGCGACGAGGAAGCGCGCATGCTGGGTTACCGCAGCTTCGCCGAAGTGTCGCTGGTGCCCAAGATGGCCGACAGCCCGCAGCAGGTGCTGGACTTCCTGCGTGAGCTGGCCGCCAAGGCGAAGCCCTTTGCCGAGCGCGATCTGGCCGAACTGCAGGCCTTCGCGCGCGACGAACTGAGCCTGGCCGACCTGCAGCCCTGGGACATCGCCTGGGCCTCGGAAAAGCTGCGCCAGGCACGCTATGCCTACTCCGACCAAGAGGTGAAGCAGTACTTCCCCGAACCCAAGGTGCTCGACGGCCTGTTCGGGGTGATCCGCACGCTGTACGGCGTGGACATCCTGCCCGACGAGGCGCCGCGCTGGGATGCGGACGTGCACTTCTTCCGCATCGAACGCGCCGGCGACACCATCGGCCACTTCTATCTCGACCTGCATGCGCGCGACACCAAGCGCGGCGGCGCCTGGATGGACTCCGCGCGCAGCCGCTACCGGGGCCGCGAGGGGGTGTCCACCCCGGTCGCCTACCTGGTGTGCAACTTCCCCGGCCCGGTAAACGGCAAGCCGGCGACCTTCACCCACGACGACGTGCTCACCCTGTTCCACGAAGCCGGCCACGGCCTGCACCACCTGCTCACCCAGGTGGATGAGCTGGCGGTCTCCGGCATCCACGGCGTGGAGTGGGACGCGGTGGAACTGCCCAGCCAGTTCATGGAGAACTTCTGCTGGGAGTGGGACGTGCTCAGCGCGATGACCGCCCATGTGGAGTCCGGCGAGCCATTGCCGCGCGCGCTGTACGACAAGATGATCGCCGCCAAGAACTTCCAGAGCGGCATGCAGACCGTGCGCCAGCTGGAATTCTCGATGTTCGACCTGCGCCTGCACGGCGAGGTGGACGCCAGTGCCGGCCCGGTGCCGGTGGAGCGCGTGCTTGCCCTGCTCGACGAGGTGCGCCGCGAGGTGGCGGTGATCATCCCGCCGCCCTGGCACCGCTTCCCGCACAGCTTCTCGCACA
>JAUVWV010000145.1 GCA_030603925.1 Thauera sp.
CAGCTGGCTGGCGACGTGGCGTGCCGCCCATTCGCTGTCGCCCAGGCTGTGCAGGCGGGTGCTGAGCGCGTGCAGCGGATGGGTGAGGCGCGCTTCGCCGGCGCAGCCCTGCGCCAGCTCGTGGAACAGCAGCGCCGCGGCGTCCGGGTCGCGCGCCAGGGCGCGCAGCACGTCCAGGCACATCACGTTGCCCGAACCTTCCCAGATCGAGTTCACCGGTGCCTCGCGCAGCAGGCGCGGCAGCGGGCTGTCCTCCACGTAACCGTTGCCGCCCCACACTTCCATGCATTCGGCGACCAGGCCGACCGCGCGCTTGCACACCCAGAACTTCGCCGCCGGGGTCAGGATGCGACGCCGCGCGCGCGCCAGCGCGCCCTGCGGGCTGCCCTCGGAGGGCTGTTCGTGTGCGCCGTCCACCGCGGCGGCCAGGTGCAGCGCAAGGACGACGGCGGCCTCGCTTTCCAGCGCCAGATCGGCCAGCACGTTGCGCATCAGCGCCTGTTCGGCGAGGGGGCGGCCGAAGGCCTGGCGGTGGCGCGCGTGATGCAGCGCTTCCACCAGCGCGCGGCGCATCAGTGCGGCGCTGCCCAGCACGCAGTCGAGCCGCGTCTGTGCGGCCATCTCGATCAGCGTCGGGATGCCGCGCCCCGGTTCGCCCACCAGGATGCCGAGGGCGTCTTCGAACTCGACTTCGCCCGAGGCGTTGGAGCGGTTGCCCAGTTTGTCCTTGAGGCGCTGGATGCGCACCGCGTTGCGCTCGCCGTCCGGCAGCCAGCGCGGCACATAGAAGCAGGACAGTGCCTCGTCGCTGTGCGCCAGCACCAGGTGGGCGTCGCAAGCCGGCGCGGAGTAGAACCATTTGTGGCCGCGCAGGGCGTATTGCGCGCCGCGTCCGCCGGCACCGTGCGGGTGCGCCGTGGTGGTGATGCCGCGCAGGTCGGAGCCGCCCTGCTTTTCCGTGAGTCCCATGCCCAGGGCGATGCTGCGCTTGCCGGGCAGCGGGATGTCGCGCGGGTCGTACTCGCGCGCGGCGAACTTCTCGCCCAGCTCCGCCCACAGCGCGGGTTCGCGGCGCAGCAGGGGCAGCGCGGCAAAGCTCATGGTGACCGGACACAGGCTGCCGGCCTCGACCTGGCCGTGCAGGTAGAAGGTCGCGGCGCGCGCCACGTGCGCGCCGGTGCGCGGCGCCAGCCAGGCGGCGCTGTGCACGCCTGCGGCGTACAGCATGCCCATCAGGCGGTCCCAGGATGGATCGACCTCCACCCGGTCGATGCGCCGGCCGTGCGCGTCGTGGGTGTGCAGGACGGGCGGATGGCGGTTGGCCCGCGCGCCCAGCGCCAGGGTGTCCGCGTGGCCAAGCACCGCGCCCTGCGCGTGCAGCGCTTCGTCATGCCAGGCGGCGCCGGCGCGCGCCACGGCCTGCTGCAGGGCCGGATCGGTGGCGTACAGGTTGCAGCCGCCAAGCCGCGGAACCTGGTTGAACACCTCATGGGTCTGCCACATGCGTCCTCCTCGTCGGCGCCGCGCGGCTGGTCTCCGCAGTCTAGTCCGCATTTCCCGCAGCGCCACGTTGCGAGGGCATGGAGGGGCCGCCATGCCCGCCCGCAGGGCCCGAGCGGTTCAGGCGTGTGCGCCGGGTGTGCGGTGCAGATACGCCTCCAGTGCGGCGATGGCGTGACGCACCTTGGCCGGTTGGGCGTCGCGCTGCGGCGTGACGGCGAGAATCGGCATGCCAGGTAGCGTCCAGTCGGGCAGCACCGGCACCAGGCGGCCGCTGCGCAACTCGGCTTCGACGTCGGGGCGCACCATCATGCCGATGCCCAGTCCGGCCGCGCACATCTGCTGCAGACTGAGCTGGTTGTTGCTGGTGACCTGGGGGGCGATGTGCAGCACGACCTGCTCGCCGGCCGGGCCGCTGAGCGCCAGCGTGCCGGACTCGTGCGGTGCGCCCATCCAGCGGTGCTCGCGCAGGGCGGCGGGCGTGTGCGGCGTACCGTGGGCGGCGAGATAGGCCGGTGCGGCACACAGCAGCATGTCGAACACGCACAGCCGGCGCGCGCTCCAGCCCGAATCCGGCAGCCGCCCGGCGCGCAGGGCGAGGTCGATGCGTGCTTCGACCAGGTCGATCAGGGCGTCGTCCACCTGCAGGTGCAGGGCCAGCGCGGGGTGGCGTTCGAGCAGCGGTGCGAGGGCCGGCGCGACGTGGCGCGCGAAGCCGACCGGGGCGGAGATGCGCAACTGGCCCACGGGGGCGTCGTGCGCCAGTTGCAGCTGGGCTTCGGCGTTTTCGGCGGCGTTGACCATCGCCTGGCAGTGCACGGCGAAGCGCTCGCCGGCGTCGGTGAGGGTGAGCTTGCGCGTGCTGCGGTGGACCAGGGTGACGCCGAAACCCTGCTCCAGGGCGCGCAGGTGCTGGCTGACCGCCGAGGTGCTGACGCCCAGATGGCGGGCGGCCCGGCTGAGCGAGCCGTGGCGCACCAGGGCGGCGAACACGGCCATGCGGCGAAAGTCGGTCATTCTTAAGCTCTGCTTCAAGGTGTTGTCGGATTTTGCCGACTGCACGTCGGATTGTGAAGCCGATATCGTTGCTCCTCTGCTTACTTCAACCCAGATGGAGCATCCCATGAAGATCGCACTGATCGGCGGTACCGGTTTCGTCGGTAGCGTCGTGCTCGAAGAACTCCTGCAGCGCGGCCATGCAGTGACCGCGCTGGCGCGCAATCCGGGCAAGTACCTTGCCCGTCCGGGGCTTGCGGTGGCGCACGCCGATGCGCTGGACGCGGCGCAGGTGGCTGCGGCGGTGCGCGGCCACGATGCCGTGGTGAGCGCCTACAACCCCGGCTGGGGCGAGGCGGATATCCATGCGCTTTTCCTGCGCGGCAGCGGCGCGATCGTCGACGGCGTGAAGGCGGCCGGCGTGCAGCGCCTGCTGGTGGTCGGCGGGGCCGGCAGCCTGTACGTCGCGCCCGGCGTCCAGTTGGTCGATACCGCGGGCTTCCCGGCGGAGTACAAGCAGGGCGCACTGGCTGCGCGCGAAGCGCTCGAGCGCATCCGCACGGAGCGCACGTTGGACTGGACCTTCCTGTCGCCGCCCGCGCTGCTCGCGCCCGGGGCGCGCAGCGGGCGCTACCGGCTGGGCGGTGACGAACTGCTGATGGACGGCGAGCGTCCGGCCGGCATCTCGGTGGCCGATCTGGCGGTGGCGATCGCCGACGAGATCGAGCGTCCGCAGCATCTGCGCAGGCGCTTCACCGTGGCGGCCTGAACGCGCAGCGCCGGGGCCTGGCGGCGCTCAGAACCCTGCGCCGGGCTGTGCCAGATAGGCGCGCTCGTCCGCCGTGTTCATCCTTCCGAGGGCGGCGTTGCGGTGCGGAAAACGGCCGAAGCGCTCGATCACCGCCTGATGGCGGCGCGCGTAGTCGAGATAGTCGTCGAAGTGGTGACGCAGGCGTGGCGGCACGCTGCCGGCCAGGGCGGCGAACAGGCGTACCGCTTCGGCCTGGTCGGCGGCGTCCTCGGAATGCTCCAGCGGCAGGTAGAGGAAGACGCGCTCCACCGGGCGGCAGAGGCGGTCGATGCCCTGGCGCACGGCTTCCAGCGCCCAGCGCCGCGCCAGAGTGTCGAAGGCGAAGGCGGGTGCGCTGCCGCGCCAGATGTTGCGCGGGAACTGGTCGGTGAGCAGGATCAGCGCGAGCCGTCCGCGCGGCGCCACCAGCCAGTCGTCGAGTTCGCCCGCTGCCGCCCGGCCGACCTGCGCGGCGAAGCGGCGACGAATCTCGGCATCGCTGGCTTCGTGCTTGCTCCACCAGAGCGCGGACTGGTGGGCGATCACTTCGCCGTCGTCGGCATGCGGGCCGAACCAGAAGCTGTGGATGCTGTCGGCGGTTTCCATGCGCGTCTCCACTGCGTGGGGCATCGCCCGCAGCTTAGCGCAGGATGCCGCGCCCTTGCGCGCTCAGGGCAGATCGCGCAGGCGCAGGAAACGCGGAAAGCGCGGCTGGCCGGCCGGGGTGAGTTCGCGGTAGCGGTAGGTCACCATGCTGCCGAGTGGCGGCGGGTCGCGCCGTTGTGCGTCGGTGAGTCCGCTGCCCAGGCGGAAGCGCCGCCCGTCTGGGCTCTCCACCAGTAGCGAGCCGGTCAGGCCCTGCAGGCGGCCCTTGCCCGGCAGGTGGGCGACCACCCGCGCTTCGGCGTCCTGCCAGGGGGTGAGCTTGCGCAGCGCGCCGCTGCGCCCTGGCGACCAGTGGGCGTCGGCACGATGCAGCATGAGGCCTTCGCCGCCGCCCCGCACGACTTCGTCGAAGCGCTGTTGCAGCGCTGCGCGGCTGGCCACGCGCACCTGCGCAACCGCCTGCAGCCAGGGTGTGGCGGGGTTGGCGCCCAGGCGCCGCAGGCGCTCGACGCGGGCGGTGAACGTGCCGTCCGCGCCGGGCAGGTCGAAAAGCATGTAGCGCACCTCCTGCCAGGCCGGATCGTCCGGCGCATTGCGGCGGATCAGGCCGGAGAGGCGGTCGAAGTTGCGCCGCCCCATCCACAGCTCGCCATCGAGCGCCTCGGACGGCAGGCCGGCGAGGAACCATTCCGGCGCGGCGATCGGCCGCCCGCTGCGCAGGCGCAGCACCCGTCCGTCCCAGATCGCGCGCACGCCGTCGAGCTTCTCGCTCACCCAGTAGGCTGCCGGATCGAGTTCCTCGTGCCAGCGTTCGCCCAGCATCACCGCCGGCGGCTGCGAGGCGCAGGTTGGCGAGGGCGCGACGCACAGCAGGGCGGCAAGGGCGACGCCACGCAGCAGGTGGGCGAACATGGGGGAGGCCTCCACGACGGTGGAGAAAATGATAAACGAATTGCCCTGTGCTTGTTATGGATACGTCATTGCGTGCCGTGCGGACCCGGTTCGTCGGCGTCTTCCCGGATTCCGGCCTGCGGCCTGCATCCAGGCTACGATTCCATGGCTGCGTGTAGCCCGGAACCAGCCGCAGGCGGAATCCGGGGCCGCCCGCGCCCGTACTGGTCCGCCACGGACGAGCCCTCAGCCGAACCCCGCCGGCAACTCACGTACCACGCTGTCGGGATCGGTCTGCGCTGCGCCCGGGGTGAGCGCCAGCGGCAGCACGCCGGCCCACACCGGCCAGTCCATGTCCTCGGCGTCGTCCTTCACGCCCCAGTTGCGGATCTTCACCGAGGCTTCGTCGAGCGCCAGGCGCAGCACCGTGGTGGCGTTGAGTTCCTTGGCGCTGATCGGGCGCAGCTGTGCCCAGCGTCCCGGGGCGAGGCGCTCGATGAAGGCGCGCAGGCTGGCTTCCTTGGCGGCGGGGTCGTCGACCTGCGCGAAACGGCCGTAGATCACCGCCGAGCGGTAGTTCATGGAGTGGTGGAAAGCCGAGCGGGCGAACACCAGGCCGTCCAGACAGGCCACGGTGACGCAGCATTCGCCCGCCGTGAGCGCCTGCAGCATGCGCGAAGCGCGCGCGCCATGGATGTAGAGGTGCCCGCCCTCGCGCCAGTGCGCGGTGGGCAGGGCGTGCACCGAACCGTTCCAGTCGAAGGCGATGGTGCACAAGTGGGCGGCATCGACCACCGCGGCGACGGTTTCCGCATCGTAGTGGGCGCGATCGGGCAGGCGGCGCACACGACTGCGCGCGGACGGCGCGGTGGCAGGGCTGGATGGGGTGCGGGGGGCGCTTGCAGGCATGTCGATGCGGCTCCTGTGGTCGGGTGAATGCTCAGGCAAAGCCAGCATAGGTCGCCTGTGGCACCATGCGTAGTGCCATCGCAATGCCAGATCATGGAGCCACCATGCCCGCCGACCTCCCGCCTCATGCCGCGCCCACCGGGACTGCCGGGGCGTTCCACTGGCTGCTGGCGGCGCCCCGTCCCCACGCCGTACCGCGTCAGCAACTGCTCTACCAGCGCCTGCGCGCCGCCATTCTGGAGGGCCGGCTGGCGCCCGGCACGCGGCTGCCGGCCAGCCGGGCGCTGGCGCAAGAGCTGGGGATCGCGCGCAACACCGTGCTCCATGCCTACGAGCAACTGGTGGCGGAGGGCTGCCTGCAGGCCGGGCGCCACGGTACCCGGGTGGCGGTCCTGGCGACCGGGCACAGTGCGCCACCGGCCACGCCGCCGCGCCTGCCCGGGCTGGCGCGGCGCGCCCGCATGGCCTTGCAGCCGCAGGCCGGCCCCGCCCATGACGCCCTGCTGCTCGCGCCGGGCCTGCCGGACCTGGGGCAATTCCCCTTCCGCGCCTGGCGCGCCAGCCTGGAGCGGAGCTGGCGCGCGGCGACGTCCGCCCAGCTGGGCTACGCCCCGCATGGCGGCGAGCCGGCATTGCGCGCCGCGCTGGCCGAGCACCTGAGCACCGTGCGGGGCTTCGCGGTACGCCCGCAGCAGGTGGTGATCACCAGCGGCACCCAAGCCGGCCTCGATCTCTGCGCCCGGCTGCTGGCCGATGAGGGCGATACCGCCTGGGTGGAGAACCCGGGCTATCCGGCCGCGCGCGCGGCGCTGGGGCTGGCCGGACTGGCCCTGCATGCGGTGGCGGTGGATGACGAAGGGCTGGCGCCGGCTGCGGGCGACTGGCAGGCCCACCCCCCACGGCTGATCCTGCTTACCCCGTCGCACCAGTATCCCAGCGGCCATGTGCTGTCACTGCCGCGCCGCATTGCGCTGCTCGACGGTGCCCGCCGCACCGGGGCATGGATCGTGGAAGACGACTACGACAGCGAGTTCCGCCGCGGCGGCCCCGCCCTGCCGGCGCTCTACGGCCTGCAGCCGGACGCCCCGGTGGTGTATGCCGGCACCTTCAGCAAGACCCTCTACCCGGGCCTGCGCATCGGCTACCTGGTGGTGCCCGAGGCCCTGGCGGACGACTTCGTGCGCGCCGCCGGCCAGGCCACCCGGCTTGGACAGGGCATCGAACAGGCGGCGCTGGCGGACTTCATCCACCGCGGTCACTACACCGCCCACCTGCGCCGCACCCGCCGCCTCTACGAGCGCCGCCAGGCCGCGCTGCGCGAGGCGCTCGCCCGCCAGCCGGGCGCGGAGCTGGCCGTCACCGGCGGCGCGGCCGGCCTGCACCTCACCCTGTGGCTGCCCCCCGAGCTGGCGGATGTCGACATAGCCCAGCGTGCCACCACGCTCGGCCTGGGGCCGCGCCCGTTGTCGCGCTACACCCTGCCGCCCTTGCGCTGCAACGGGCTGGTGCTGGGCTACGCCACCCTGGATGAAAGCCAGGCCATGGAGGCGGTGCGGCGCCTGCGGCTGGCGATGAAGTGACGCCTGGGTGTCGATCCGTGGCGGGTTCGGTGATATGTTAAGTGCATTATCAGGGGGCGGGCCTGCCGTGTCCTGAGGTACGATCTGTTCGACGGTTGTTATGCGTTAAGCTACACTACACATCAATGATCAAGAGCTTTCGGCACAAGGGTATCGAGGCCTTCTTCTGCAAGGGCTCGCGGGCGGGAATTCAGCCTCATCACGCGTCGCGGCTCGCCCGTCAGTTGCGGCAACTGGATTGCGCGCGGGGGGCGGAAGACATGAATCTGCCCGGCTGGCGGCTTCACCCTCTTGCGCATGACCTGAACGGCCACTGGTCGGTGTGGGTGAATGGCAACTGGCGCCTCACCTTTGCATTCGATGGCGACGATGCGGTACTGGTGGACTACCGCGACTATCACTAGGAAATCGAGATGGCACGCATGTTCAACCCCCCGCATCCCGGAGAGACGCTGCGCGAGGATGTGCTGCCCGCGCTCGGATTGACGGTCACCGAGGCGGCGCAGCAACTCGGTGTGACGCGTACCGCGCTGTCGCGCGTGCTGCATGGGCACGCCGGCATCTCGCCGGAGATGGCGCGGCGTATCCAGGCCTGGCTGGGCGTGGATCGCGGCGGGCGTGCCGAAGTGTGGCTGAGGATGCAGATGGACTACGATCTGTGGACGGCCGAGCAGCGTCCCTTGCCCCCGGTCATGCGTGCGCCGGACCGTGCGGCGGGCTGACAGCGCCGGCAGCGCTGCCGTCCGGCAACCTGCGGCGGCCGCGCCCCCGCCGCTCTCCGCGCTGCGCGGCCTGTGGCCCTTCCTGCGTCCCTACCGCGCGCAGCTGCTGCTCGCCTTCGTGCTGCTCAGCGTGGCCTCGGCCACCATTCTGGTGGTGCCGCTGGCCTTTCGCGACCTGATCGACAGCGGTTTCGGCGATGGCGTGGCGAACGGCGCCGGCCTGCTCGGCGCGCACACCCTCGACGGCCACTTCATTGCGCTGTTCGGCCTCGCGGGCTTCTGGGCGCTGACCGTGGCGGCGCGCTTCTACACCGTCTCCTGGGTGGGCGAGCGGGTCACCGCCGACCTGCGCAGCGCGGTGTATGCGCGGGTGCTGGGGCAGTCGCCGCAATTCTTCGAGACCCTGCAGACCGGCG
>JAUVWV010000025.1 GCA_030603925.1 Thauera sp.
CCGCTCCTACGGATAGCGTCGTTCCGCCGCGCCAGAGCCGCGTCTTCACAATTCGATACATTGCGCAAACAGTTGCGCAAACATGGCTTGCGACACTGCAGCCGTGAAAAGAGTCGCCCGGCGCATCCGGGCCTGCGCAGGACCGCCGCGCAGGCGCGGGATTCATAACAGCAAAACGATCCGGGCGACGAGACAGGCAAGAATCAACCAAAGGAGGAACTGGGCATGTCCGACTCTACCGGGCAATCCGCGCTCGACACCTTTCCGCGTCTGCTGATGCATCACGCCAGGGTCCGTCCCAACCGGCCGGCGATGCGCGAGAAGGAATACGGCATCTGGCAGACCTATACCTGGGCGGAAGTGGCCGAGAACGTGCGCGCCATCGCCTGCGGCCTGGCTGAACTGGGCTTCAAGCGCGGCGACCGCCTGGCCATCATCGGCGACAACCGGCCGCGCCTGTACTGGTCGGTCGCCGCCTGCCAGTGCCTGGGCGGCATCCCGGTGATGCTCTATCAGGACGCGGTGGCGCAGGAAATGACCTACGTGCTGCAGGATGCCGAGATCAAGTTCGCCGTGGTCGAGGACCAGGAGCAGGTGGACAAGATGCTCGAGATCCACCCCGAGGTGCCTTTCCTCGAGCACGTCATCTACGACGATCCGCGCGGCATGCGCCACTACACCCAGACCCTGCTGATGGGCCTGGATGAGCTGCAGGAGATGGGGCGCATCCTCGACCGCAACCAGAGCGACTTCCTCAACGGGGAGATCGAGAAGGGGGCGTCCGACGACATTTCCGTGATGCTGTACACCTCGGGCACCACCGGCAAGCCGAAAGGCGTGTGCCAGACGCACGGCGCCTTCATCGCTGCGGCCAAGGGCGGGGTGGAGTTCGACCGCCTCACCGACCAGGAAGACATCCTCTCCTACCTGCCGATGGCCTGGGTGGGCGACCACCTGTTTTCCTTCGCCCAGGCCATGGTCGCCGGTTTCGCGATCAACTGCCCCGAGTCCGGCGAGACCGTGATGACCGACTTGCGCGAGATCGGCCCGACCTATTACTTCGCCCCGCCGCGCGTGTTCGAGAACCTGCTCACCCAGGTGATGATCCGCATGGAGGATGCCGGCTGGATCAAGCGCAAGATCTTCCACCACTTCATGGGGGTGGCGCGCCGCTGCGGCGCGGAAATCCTCGACGGCAAGCAGGTGTCGGCGGGCGATCGTTTCCAGTACGCACTGGGCAGTCTGTTCGTATACGGCCCGCTGAAGAACGTGCTGGGCATGAGCCGCATCCGCGTGGCCTACACCGCAGGCGCGGCCATCGGTCCGGACCTGTTCCGCTTCTATCGCTCGATCGGCATCAACCTCAAGCAGCTCTATGGCCAGACCGAGACCTGCGCCTACGTCTGCCTGCAGCCCGATGGCCAGATCAAGCTCGACTCGGTCGGCACCCCGGCGCCCAATGTTGAGGTCAAGCTGGCCGACAACGGCGAAATCCTGGTGAAGGGGCCGATGCTGCTGAAGGCCTACTACAAGCGCCCGGATGCCACCGCGGAGTCGATCAATGCCGACGGCTACTTCATGACCGGCGACGCCGGCTTCTTCGACGAGGACGGCCACCTGAAGATCATCGACCGCGCGAAGGACGTGGGCAAGCTCACCGACGGCTCGATGTTCGCGCCCAACTACATCGAGAACAAGCTCAAGTTCTTCCAGCACATCAAGGAAGCAGTGGCTTTCGGCAACGGACGCGACTTCGTCACCGCCTTCATCAACATCGACCTGGAAGCGGTGGGCAACTGGGCCGAGCGCAAGGGCATGGCCTACTCGGGCTACACCGACCTGGCGCAGCAGTCGGCGGTGTATGACCTGATCCGCGAGGGTATCGAGAAGGTCAATGCCGAGCTGGCCTCCGATCCGATGATGAGTGCCAGCCAGATCAAGCGCTTCCTGGTGCTGCACAAGGAACTCGATGCCGACGACGGCGAGCTCACGCGCACCCGCAAGGTGCGGCGCAACTTCATCTCCGAGCGCTATGCGGTGCTGATCGACGCGCTCTACGAAGGGCGCAAGGAGCAGTACATCGAGACGCCGGTGAAATACGAAGACGGCCGCGAAGGCAAGATCGCCGCCACGCTGCGCATCGAGGAGGCGAAGACCTTCCCGTCGCGTGCTGCACGCCAGGCCGCTTGAGGAGAGACGGATGATGATGAACGACATGGCGCAGGAAGCCGTCGCCGCGGGCGGCGGGCGCAAGATCGGCGAGGTGATCCTCGACCTGCAGAACATCTCGCTGCGTTTCGGCGGCGTGAAGGCGCTCACCGATATCAGCTTCGACGTACGCAAGCACGAGATCCGCGCAATCATCGGCCCCAACGGCGCGGGCAAGAGCTCGATGCTCAACGTGATCAACGGGGTGTACCACCCCCAGGAAGGGCGGATCGTCTTTCACGGCGAGGAGCGCAAGGAGATGGAGCCCTACATGGCGGCATCGCAGGGCATCGCGCGCACCTTCCAGAACATCGCGCTGTTCAAGGGCATGAGCGTGCTGGACAACATCATGACCGGCCGCCACATGAAGATGAACGCGGGCCTGTTGTCCCACATGCTCTACTTCGGCCGCGCGCAGAAGGAAGAGATCGAGCATCGCAAGAAGGTCGAGGAGGTGATCGACTTCCTCGAGATCCAGAGCATCCGCAAGACCCCGGTGGGGCGCCTGCCCTACGGCCTGCAGAAACGCGTCGAACTGGCGCGCGCACTGGCCGCCGATCCGGACCTGCTGCTGCTCGACGAGCCGATGGCCGGCATGAACGTCGAGGAAAAGCAGGACATGTGCCGCTTCATCCTGGACGTCAATGACCAGTTCGGCACCACCATCGTGCTGATCGAGCACGACATGGGCGTGGTGATGGACATCTCCGATCGCGTGGTCGTGCTCGACTACGGCAAGAAGATCGGCGACGGCACGCCGGACGAGGTCAAGAGCAACCCGGAAGTGATCGCAGCCTACCTGGGCACCTCGCACTGAGCGCGAGCACTGGAAGAGGGATAAGGAGACACAACGATGACGTTCTTTTTGGAAGTGCTGATTGGCGGCCTGCTGTCGGGCGTGCTCTATGCACTGGTGGCCCTCGGCTTCGTGCTGATTTTCAAGGCTTCCGGGGTATTCAACTTTGCCCAGGGCGCGATGGTGTTCTTCGCCGCGCTGACCTTCGTCGGCTTCACCGAAGTCCTGCCCGGCTGGACCGGGCTGGAGCCGGGCAGCGGCGGGGTGTTCTGGCTGGCCTTTGCGCTGGCGCTGGCCTCGATGATCGTGCTGGGCATCGCCACCGAGAAGGTGGTGCTGCGTCCCTTGGTCAACCAGCCGCCGATCACCCTGTTCATGGCCACCATCGGCCTGACCTTCTTCGTCGAAGGTCTGGCGCAGGCGATCTGGGGCGCCAACGCGCGCGGCCTCTCGCTGGGCATCTCCGATGAGCCGGTGATGTGGATCCTCGACGACTTCGACATCATCATCTCGAAGTTCGACCTGATCGCCGCGGGCATCGCGCTGGTGCTGTTCGTCGTGCTCGCCCTGCTGTTCCAGTACACCCGGGTGGGCCGTGCGCTGCGCGCGGTGGCCGACGACCACCAGGCTGCCCTCTCGGTGGGCATCCCGCTCAAGCACATCTGGGCCATCGTGTGGGGCGTGGCCGGTTTTGTCGCGCTGATCGCCGGCCTGATCTGGGGCTCGCGCAACGGGGTGCAGTTCGCCCTCACCTTCACCGCGCTGAAGGCTCTGCCGGTACTGATCCTCGGCGGCTTCACCTCGGTGCCCGGCGCGATCATCGGCGGCCTGATCATCGGCGCCTCGGAGAAGCTTGCGGAAATCTACATCGGCCCCTTCGTGGGCGGCGGCATCGAATCGTGGTTCCCCTACGTGCTGGCGATGTTCTTCCTGCTGGTGCGTCCGGAAGGCCTGTTCGGCGAGAAACACATCGACCGGGTGTAGTGCTGCAGGGCGTGCGCGCGGCGTGCTGCCGCCGCACGCCCCGGCCAGCCACCCCGACGGCAGTACGACCACACAACAACACAACGCATTCGGAGACAACGCATGCTCTATCGTGAAGCCGGCCAGTTCAAGGCCAGTTACCAGGAGGACGCCCAGATCTTCCCGATCCGCCAGGACCGGGTAGGTTTCATCGCCCTGCTGGCATTCTTCTTCGTGGTGGTGCCGATGATCGCCAACCAGTACTGGCTGCAGGCGATCCTCACCCCCGTGCTGATCTTCTCGCTCGCTGCGCTGGGCCTGAACATCCTCACCGGCTACGCCGGGCAGCTCTCGCTCGGTTCGGCCGCCTTCATGGCGGTGGGCGCCTTCGCCACCTACAACTTCATGCTGCGCATAGACGGCATCCCCTTCCTCGTGGCGGTGGTGCTGGGCGGCCTGTGTGCGGCCGGGGTGGGCATCCTGTTCGGCCTGCCGAGCTTGCGCATCAAGGGTTTCTACCTGGCGGTGGCCACCCTCGCGGCGCAGTTCTTCATCGTCTGGGTGCTGGTGAAGTTTCCGTGGTTCTCCAACTACTCCAGCTCGGGCGTGATCACCGCGCAGGAGATCAACATCCTCGGCTTTGCCTTCAACACGCCGGAGACCAAGTATCTGCTGACCCTGCTGGTGGTCACCGTGCTGGCGCTCGCCGCCAAGAACATGGTGCGCTCGACCACCGGGCGCAAGTGGATGGCGGTGCGCGACATGGACGTCGCCGCGGAAGTCATCGGCATCCGCTTGATGCGTACCAAGCTGCAGGCCTTCGCCGTGTCGTCCTTCTACTGCGGCGTGGCCGGTGCGCTGTACGCCTACACCTACCTGGGCACGGTGGAGCCCGAGGGCTTCAACCTCGACCTGTCGTTCAAGATCCTGTTCATGATCATCATCGGCGGTGTCGGCTCCATCCTCGGTTCCTTCCTCGGTGCGGCGTTCATCGTACTGCTGCCGGTGTTCCTCAACATCTTCCTGCACAGCTTCGTCGGCGCGGCGCTGCCGCCGGGCTTCGGCTCCAACCTGGAACTCATGATCTTCGGCGGTCTGATCATCTTCTTCCTTATCGTAGAACCGCACGGCATGGCCCGCCTGTGGCAGATCGGCAAGGAGAAACTGCGTCTGTGGCCGTTCCCCCACTAAATTGAGGATTCCGTGCCGGGCCCTGCTCCCGGCCGGCTGAAAGCGTTACAGCAGGGCACTACACACAAGAGAGGAGGCAACCTTATGAAATTCAGTCTGCGTAAATCCATGGTCGTCGGCGCCGCCGTCACCGGCCTGCTGGCCACCGGCTACGCCGCGGCGCAGGAACAGTTCGTCGGCCTCGCCAGCTACCGCGTCGGCCCCTTCGGCTCGAACGGCGCCTCGTTGTATGGCGGCTGGATCGACTACATGCAGATGGTCAACGAGCGCGACGGCGGGGTGAATGGCGTCAAGCTGACCTGGGAAGAGTGCGAGACCGAGTACAACAACGCGCGTGGCGTGGAATGCTACGAGCGCCTGAAGAACCGTGGCGCCACCGGCAACTCGGTGTTCCAGCCGCTATCCACCGGCATCACCTACTCGGTGCTCGATCGCGTGGCGCAGGACAAGATCCCCATGGTCACCATCGGTTACGGGCGCACCGACGCGGCCGACGGGCGCGTGTTCCCGTGGGTCTTCCCGATGATCACCACCTACTGGAGCCAGGCGTCGGCGATCGTCAACTACATCGGCAGCAAGGAAGGCGGCAACGAGAAGCTGAAGGGCAAGAAGATCGCCCTGCTGTTCCACGATTCCGCCTACGGCCGCGAGTCGCACGCGGTGCTCGACAAACTGGCCGAACGCTACGGCTATGAACTGACCAAGATTCCGGTGGCCAACCCGGGCAACGAGCAGCAGGCCCAGTGGCTGCAGATCCGTCAGCTGCGTCCGGACTACACCATCCTGTGGGGCTGGGGCGTGATGAACCCGACCGCGCTGCGCACCGCCGCGCGTACCGGTTATCCGCGTGAGAAGATCGTCGGCGTGTGGTGGTCCGGCTCCGAGGAAGACACCATCCCGGCGGGCGATGCCGCCAAGGGCTATGTGGCGGCGGGCTTCAACCCGGCCGGCAAGAACTTCCCGGTGGTGCAGGACATCCAGAAGCACGTCTACGCCAAGAACCGCGGCAACATGGAAGACAAGGACCGCGTCGGTTCCGTCCTCTACAACCGCGGCGTGGTGCACGGCATCATCACCGTCGAAGCCATGCGCGTGGCGCAGGAGAAGTTCGGCAAGGGCAAGCCGCTCACCGGCGAGCAGATGCGCTGGGGCTTCGAGAACCTGAAGATCGACGAAAAGCGCCTGGCTGCCCTGGGGGCTTCCGGCTTCATGCCTGAGATGCAGATCACCTGCGAAGACCACGAAGGTGCCGGCATGGTGAAGTTCCAGCAATGGGACGGCGCCAAGTGGAACGTCGTGTCCGACTGGGTGAAGGGCGACCGCCAGCTGGTGCGCGGCATGATCGAGGAGTCCGCCGCGGCCTACGCCAAGGAAAAGGGCATCACCCCGCGCGACTGCTCCAAGGAAATGTAATCGTGCAATCCCTGCGTGCCCGAGCGGGCACGCAGGTGCAGGCTTCCCCGTTCGCGGGGGGTCTGCCGGCGGCATCGCGCCGGCAGGTGCCGCCTGCAGACCCTTTCCGGATTTTCCGGGGAGGTGGGACGGAGACAAGAGGCGACAAGACAGATGAATACAGCCAACACTACGGCCGCCACCGCTGCGGCTCCCTACCTCAGCGTCAACAACATCGAGGTCATTTACGACCACGTCATCCTGGTGCTGAAGGGCGTGTCCTTCGAGGTGCCGCAAGGCGGCATCGTCGCCCTGTTGGGGGCGAACGGCGCAGGCAAATCGACCACCCTGAAATCGATTTCCAACCTGCTGCGCGCCGAGCGTGGCGACGTCACCAAGGGCAGCGTGGAGTTCAAGGGCGCACGCGTCGACCAGATGACGCCCAACGAGCTGGTCAAGCGCGGCGTCATCCAGGTCATGGAAGGTCGGCACTGCTTCGGCCACCTGACCATCGAAGAAAACCTGCTCACCGGCGCCTACACCCGCAGCGTGTCGCGCAGCGAGCTGAAGGACAGCCTGGAAAAGGTGTACCACTACTTCCCCCGCCTGAAGACGCGACGCAGCTCGCAGGCCGGCTACACCTCGGGCGGCGAGCAGCAGATGTGCGCGATCGGCCGTGCGCTGATGGCCAAGCCGGAGATGATCCTGCTCGACGAGCCGTCCATGGGGCTCGCGCCGCAGATCGTCGAGGAGATCTTCGAGATCGTGAAGGACCTCAACAGCAAGGAGCGGGTGAGCTTCCTGCTGGCCGAGCAGAACACCATGGTCGCGCTGCGCTATGCCGACTTCGGCTACATCCTGGAGAACGGCCGCATCGTGATGGAAGGCGAGGCCAAGGAACTGGCCAACAACGAGGACGTCAAGGAGTTCTACCTCGGCCTGTCCGGCGAGGGCCGCAAGAGCTTCCGCGACGTCAAGCACTATCGCCGGCGCAAGCGCTGGCTGTCCTGAGCGCCTTGCCGCAGCGACCGACCGCCCATGTACGGATTCAGCCCACCCCTCGTGGTTTCAGCATTTGCCCGCCCGCCGCAAGCGGGCGGTGACCGGGACAGCTCCAGGACCAACTACGACGATCGTGAAACCCGCAGCATGGCCGCGCGCGAAGCGGATCTGCTGGCACGCCTGCCGGCACAGATCGCCCACGCCAAGGCCAACGCCCCTGCCTTTGCCAGCCTGCTGGCCGAGGTCGATCCGGCTGCGATCACCTCGCGCGAGGCCCTGGCCCGCCTGCCGGTGATCCGCAAGTCCGAGCTGCTGGAGCGCCAGAAGGCGGCGCGCCCCTTCGGCGGCTTTGCCGCCGCACACTGGGGGCGGGGCTGCCGGCGGGTGTTCGCCTCGCCCGGGCCGCTGTACGAGCCGGAAGGCGCGCGGGCGGACTACTACCGCCTGGCGCGTGCGCTGCATGCGGCGGGCTTCCGCGAAGGCGATCTGGTGCACAACACCTTTTCCTACCACTTCACCCCCGCGGGGTCGATGATGGAGACCGCCGCGCACGCCCTGGGCTGCACGGTGTTCCCCGCCGGCGTGGGGCAGACTGAGCAGCAGGTCGCCGCACTGGCCGACCTTCAGCCCAACGCATATACCGGCACGCCGTCCTTCCTGCGCATCATCCTCGAGAAGGCCGACGAACTGGGCGTGCAGCCCTCCTTCAGCAAGGCCTTCGTCTCCGGCGAGGCCTTTCCGCCCAGCCAGCGCGACGCCCTTGCCGCACGCGGTATCCAGGCCTACCAGGCCTATGCCACCGCGGACATCGGCCTGATTGCCTACGAGACCCCGGCACGTGCGGGCATGGTCGTCGACGAGGACATCATCCTCGAGATCGTCCGCCCCGGCACCGGCGACCCGGTGGCGCCCGGCGAGGTCGGCGAGGTGGTGGTGACCACCTTCAATCCCGACTACCCGCTGATCCGCTTCGGTACCGGTGATCTCTCGGCCCTGCTGCCCGGCGAGTCGCCTTGCGGGCGCACCAACCTGCGCATCAAGGGCTGGATGGGGCGTGCCGACCAGACCACCAAGATCAAGGGCATGTTCGTGCATCCCAGCCAGGTGGCCGAGATTGTGCGCCGCCATCCCGAGGTGGCCCGCGCCCGGCTGGGGGTCGAAAACCCGGACCTGAACGACCGCATGACCCTGCACTGCGAGTGCGCGGCCGCCGCCGAGGCGCTGGCAACCGCGCTCGCCGCCTCGATCCGCGAAGTCACCAAGCTGCGCGGCGAAGTGGCGTTCTGCGCGCCCGGCAGCCTGGCCAACGACGGCAAGGTGATCGACGACCTGCGCAAGTACGACTGAGCATGCGCGCACCACCCCTGCAGGGCCTGCGGGTGCTCGACCTCACCCGTCTGCTGCCCGGCCCGCTGGCCACCCAGCACCTGGCGGACTACGGCGCCGAGGTGATCAAGGTCGAGGATACCGGCGCCGGCGACTACGCCCGCAGCATGGGGGCGATGAATGGCGACAGCAGCTACTTCTACCAGGTGGTCAATCGCAACAAGCAGAGCATCCGCCTCGACCTCAAGCAGGACGCCGGGCGCGAACTCTTCCTGCGCCTGGTCGACACCGCCGACGTGCTGGTCGAGGGCTTCCGCCCGGGAGTAATGGACAAGCTGGGCCTGGGCTACGCCCGGCTCGCCGCGCGCAATCCGCGCCTGGTCTATTGCAGCATCTCCGGCTACGGCCAGGACGGCCCCTACGCGCAGCGCGCCGGGCATGACATCAACTACATCGGCTACGCCGGCGTGCTCGACCAGATCGGCAGCGCCGGTGGCCCGCCGGCCATCCCCAACCTGCAGATCGGCGACCTGCTCGGCGGCACGCTGAGCGCGCTGCTCGGCCTGCTGGTGGCGGTGATCGATGCGCGCGCAAGCGGGCAGGGGCGTCACGTCGACGTGGCGATGACTGACGCCGCGCTGGCGCATGCCATCTTCCCGCTCTGCGAGGTGCTCGCCCACGGCGCGGTGAAGCCGCGCGGCGAGGACCTGCTCGACGGCGGGGTGCCGTGCTATGGCGTGTACGAGACCGCCGATGGCCGCCACATGGCGGTCGGGGCGCTGGAGGAAAAGTTCTGGCACCTGCTGTGCGATACCCTCGACAGGGCGGACCTGAAGCCCGCTCATCTGGCCACCGGCGAGACCGGTGCGCATGCGCGCAGCGCGCTGGCGGCGATCTTCCGCACGCGCAACCAGGCCGAATGGACGGCGTTGTTCGACGGCGTGGACTGCTGCGTCACTCCGGTGCTGCGCCTCGAGGAGAGCCTGCAGAACGCCCACCTGCAGGCGCGCGGCATGATCGTCGAGGTCGACGGGGTGCGGCAGTTCGCGCCACCGGTGCGCCTGTCCGGGCATGCGCCGGGCGGGTACGCGCCGGCGCCGGCGGCGGGCGCCGACACCGGGCGCGTGCTCGGCGCGCTCGGCCTGCCGGCCGGTGAGATCGAACGCCTGCGCGCTGCCCGCGTGATCTGAGCACGCTTCTCTCCGTAGCATCACGGACGGCGCACCGGCGCGCTCTGCGGTAGGCTTGCGCCATGCAAAGCCTGTTCCTGCTCCTGCCCGACTTTTCCCTGATCCTGCTCGGTGCGCTGCTGCGCCGCCACCTGCTCGGCGCGGAGAACCTGTGGGCCGGCATCGAGAAGCTGGTGTACTTCGTCCTGTTCCCCGCACTGCTGTTCAACGCGCTGGCCAGTGTCAGCATCGACTTCGGCGCCGCGCTGCCGATGTTTCTCGCCGGCCTCGGCGTGCTGTTCGGCGGCTTCCTGCTGGGCTGGCTGGGTCAGCCGCTGATGGGCCTGACGCCGATCGCCTTCGCCTCGCGCCTGCAGTGCGCCTACCGCTTCAATACCTACATCGGCATCGCCATCGCCGGCAAGCTGCATGGCGCGCTCGGCGTGGCGACGATGGGCGCACTGTCCGGTGCGATGGTGCCCTTCGCCAACATACTCGCGGTGAGCATGCTGGCGCGCCACGGCCAGGGCAGCCTGCTGCGCGAGCTGGCGCGCAATCCGCTGGTGCTCGCCACGCTGGCCGGGCTGGCCTGCAATCTGGCGGGGGTGGAACTGGCCGACCCGCTGCAATCCTTCCTCAAGCGGCTGGGCGATGCCGCGGTGGCGCTGGGCTTGCTGGCGGTCGGTGCGGCCTTGCGATGGGGCAAGGTGGGCGGGCGGATGGCCGGCTCGGCCTGGCTGCTCGCGGTGAAACTGATGATGATGCCCGGCATTGCGTGGTGGCTGGGGCGCACGCTGGGCATCGAGGGCATCGCCTTCGACCTGCTGGTGCTGTTCGCCGCCTTGCCTTCGGCCAGTTCGGCCTACATCCTGGCGATGCGCATGGGCGGGGACGGGCCGGGCGTGGCCTGGCTGATCTCCGCCTCGACCCTGCTGGCGGTCGCCAGCCTGAGTTTCTGGCTGCAGTTGCTCGGCTGACTGGCGGGCGGCGCTGCAGGCCGCCTGCCCGTCTTACTTGCGCGTCGTGCCCGTCTTGCGGGCGCTCCCGCCCGGCGTGCTGCGCGGCTTGCGCGGGGCCGTCTTCTTCTCGGGTTCCGGCTCGGCTGCGCCCTGCGGTGCCCCTGCCATCAGGTTCCAGGGCCACATCGCCGCCGCGTTGGCGAACGGGTTGTCCGCTTCGCCGGCCTCGCGCTCGGCGGCGGCGTCCTGCGCGTGGCGGCTCATCGCCTGCACCGCGGCGATGGCGGCGCGCTGCATCTCCAGCCCCTGGGTGGTCATCTGCAGCATGTTGAGGTTCATCTTCAGCCAGCCCTCGACCGCCTTCAGGTCGGCGATGCGCTTGTCGAGCTCGTCGGTGTCCAGCGTCGGGGTGACCATCCCCGGCAGGGAGAAGCCCATGCTGCTCCACATGCCGCGGACGAATTCGAGTGGATCCTGGGCGGAGTTATCGTGTGACATGCGGCCCTCCCTGTGAAATATCCGGTATCTGCCTGCTGCCGGCGGGCGTCCGCCGACTGCCGTCCATCTTAACCGAAGCCTCACCCGCGGCGCACGATAAACGCATGCTGCGCTGCGCCGTGCCCGGGGCGCTCAGACCTTGCCGTGCAGACGGTGAAGGAGGGCGCGCAGGCGTGCCGGGCGCACCGGCTTGTGCAGCAGCGGTATGCCGGAGGATTGTGCGAGCTGGAGAGTGGCCGCGCCGGTGTCGCCGCTGATCAGCACGGCCGGGATGTCCTTGCCCCAGCGCGCACGCATCACCCCGATCGCCGCGATGCCGTTGTCGCCGCCATGCAGGCGAAAATCGCTGATCAGCAGCTGCGGCGGCGCGGCGTCGGCGTCCAGTGCGGCGAGCAGCTCTTCGAGCGAGGCCGCGGCGCATACCGTGCAGCCCCAGGTGGCGAGCAGGCCCTGCATGCCGGCACGGGCGAGCGGGTCGTCCTCGATGAGGGCAATGCGCCAGCCGCCCAGGTCGCCGGGGGGGCGCTCGCCGGCGCCGCCCTCGAGCAACGGGTCCGGCGTGGCGGCCGGGACTTCCAGACTGAATACCGAACCACGGCGCGGCGCCGAGCGCAGGGTGAGACGGTGGTCGAGCAGGTCGGTGAGGCGCCTGACAATCGCAAGCCCGAGGCCCAGGCCCTTGTCGCGCGCGCGTTCGGGATTGTCCAGCTGGACGAACTCCTGGAAGATGATCTCCTGCTCGTCCGCGCCGATGCCGATGCCCGAGTCGCGCACCTCGATGCACAGCCGTCCGTCACGCCGGCGGCAGGCGATCATTACCCCGCCCTGCCGGGTGTAGCGGATCGCATTACTTGCCAGATTGGTCAGCACGCGCTCGAACAGCACCGGGTCGCTCTGTGTCCATGCAGTGGTGGGGCGCACGCGCAGGCGCAGGCCCTTCTCGGCCGCCGCGGCGCGCTGCTCGGCCGCGATGCGGTCGAAGATGGGCTGCAGGGGGAAGGCGCGCACATTGGGGTGCAGCACCCCGGCATCGAGCTTGGAGATGTCGAGCAGGCTGTCGAGCAGGTTCTCCATGGCTTCGGCCGAAGCCGAGATCTTCTGCACCAGGTGGCGCGTCTCGGGGGCGTGCGCCAGCTGCGCCAGTTCGGTGATGAACAGGCCCAGCGCGTGCATGGGCTGGCGCAGGTCGTGACTGGCCGCGGCGAGAAAGCGCGACTTGGCCAGGTTGGCCTGCTCGGCCTCCTCCTTGCGCGCGCGCAGTTCGGCGGTGGCCTCGAGGATCCGCCGCGCCATGTTGTCGTGCATTTCCTCCAGCCGGCCGGCCATGTCGTTGACCCCGTCGGAGAGCAGCTTCAGGCTGCCCGCACCCATGTCCGGCACCCGTTCGCTGAGCCGGCCGCGGCCGATGCGCGAAACCGCCTGGGCGACGGTGCGGATCGGCCCGCTGACCCCGCGGCTCAGCCAGGTGGCGAGCAGCAGGCTGCCCAGCAGCACCAGCAGCACCGATGCCGCACCCGCCTTGAGCAGTTCGTTGCGGCGGACCTTCAGCCGCTCGCGCGACAGATCGACCACGACCGTGCCGAGCGCGGGCACGCTGTGCCTGACCTGGGTGCCGGCCGCACCGATGCCGAAATCGTCGTCGAACTCGAGGTTGCTCGGCAGGATGGCTTCGGTGACGCGCAACAGTTCGTCGTTGCGCGGTTCCGGAGGCCCAACCGGGAGACCATCCTGCTGGGGGAAGCTGCGGCTGCTGCGGGCCAGCAGCTGCCCCGCCGGATCAACGATGCTGACGCCGATCACGTCGCTCTCCGCGAGTACGGCGTTGGCCAGCTGCTGCAGGGTGTCGAGGTTGCCGGCGAAGGCGGCGTACTCGCTGGCGGCGGCGAGCTGGCGCGCCAGCGCCTGGGCGCGCGCGGTGTGCGCCTCATCCAGGTCGGTGAGGCGCGAGCTGGTATAGAACACCGTCAGCACCACCGCGAGGGCCAGCATCGGCAGCAGGGCGGCGAGAATGACGCGCGCGCGGATCCCCCAGTTGAGCCTCATCGTGCGGCCTCGCTGCGCTGCAGGGCGCGGGTCAGCGCCTCCGCCGAGTCAAGGCGGAGGCCGAGCGAGCGCGCGACGTTCGCATTCACCCCGACCTCGAACTGTTGCGGCGCGGCGGGCGGCGGCAGGCGGCCGCCCTGCAGCACGCTGCGGATCGCCGCGGCCGCCTGCTCGCCGATCTGTGCAGGTGTGGAGTACAGCGCCAGCAGGGCGCCGGCGCGCGCATAGGCGGGCGAGAAGCCGACCACCGGCGAGCGGTGGCGATACGCGGTGAGCAGCACGTTCTGGATGGTGTAGCTGTTGAACACCGCCGGGTCGGGGGTGGCGACGAGTACCGCAGGCTCGGTGAACACCTGCTGCAGGGCGAGGAACAGCTCGCGCTCGGTGTCCACCCTTGCCTGGGCCACGTCGAAATGCTGCTGGCGCGCCGCCGCGGCCAGCTCTGCGGTCAGCTCCGCGCTGCTCGGCCCCGAGAGTAGCGCGAGGCGGCGCACATCGGGCAGCGCCAGGCGGATCAGTGCGACCTGGCGCTCGGCCGGCTGGTCGAGGAAGATCGCCGAGATACCGTGGCCGGCCTGGCGCGGTGCAGGCAGGCGGGCATAGCCCGCGCGTGCGATCAGGGTATGCAGCACCGGGACGGCGGGTTCCAGCTCGGCCACTGCCTGGGCTGCGCGGCTACCGATGGTGACGACGATGCTGCGCCCCTGCAGGGCCTCGCGGTCCAGCGTGGGGGCCGCGAGCTGGTCCACGGCGCTGCCCGGTGGCAGTGCGTGGCGGATTGCCTGCGCGGTCTCGCCATGCACGCCCTCTGCCTCGCCGAGTACCAGCAGCACCGGCGCGCCGGCCCATGCGGGCACCGCGCCGAGGCCGGCGGCCAGGGCGAGGAGGACGGCGAGAAGGCGGAGCAGGCGCTGCATCAAGGGTGTCGGCAGGGAGCGGGCGGTGAGCGGAGAGGTATGCGTTGTGCAAATCCGTGGGCGATTATCGCCAACTTTGCGTGTTCCGGGGTCAGTTGGACAGCGTTCAACGAACTGTTTTCCGCAAGGGGCAACATGCTATGCTTCACGCATTGAATGGTCCCGTGCAATGGCCCCCTGGAGCGGATGGTGACGAAGATCCTCATCGTGGAAGATCACGCGCTGGTGCGCGAGGCGCTGGCGCAGACGCTGTCGCGGCTGGCACCCGACATGGCATGCGTGGAGGCGAGCGGTGCCGACGAGGCGCTGGCCAAGCTGGAGGGTGGTGACGACTGGGATCTGGTGGTGGTGGACCTGATGCTGCCGGACATGAACGGCTTCTCGCTGCTCGGCGTGCTGGCGAAGCGTTTCCCCGACGTTCCGGCCATCGTTGTATCGGCGATGGACGACCCTACCTCGGTGCGCCGTGCGATCAAGGGCGGCGCATCGGGCTTCGTCTCCAAGGCGAGTTCGGGCGACGCGCTGTGCGAGGCGGTGCGCACCGTGCTCGATGGCGGTGTCTATCTGCCCGACGTCGACCATGCTGCCGGCAAGCGGGCCGCTGCACCGGTGAATGAGCGCTTCGGCCTCACGCCGGCCCAGACCCGGGTGATGGAGCTGCTCTCGCAGGGCAAGACCAACCGCGAGATCGCCGACCTGCTGGGGCTCTCGGAGGGCACCGTGAAGGTGCACATGTCGGCCATCTTCCGCGCGCTCAAGGTGAGCAACCGTGCCCAGGCGCTGGTGGTGATCTCGCGCCACGGCACCCGCCTGTAGGCGGATTCCGCCCCGCGACGATGACGAGGCCCCGTCCGCAGTCCTGCGGACGGGGCCTCGCCGCATCCGCTTCAGTGCGAGCGGCGGGCCGCCTGGCTCAGGCGCAGCGGCATCTCGGCGGGCGGGATGTGCACGGTGTCGTCCTCGTCGTCCTCGATGAGTTCGCCGCCCTCGGCGGTGTCGATCTCCAGCACATGCATGACCTGGCGCGCCAGGGCGCGGCAGGCGTTGGCCAGCGGGGTGGGCAGTTGGTCGGGCACCTGGCGCTGCAGCAGCAGTTTGGAGGCGGACAGGGCGCCGACCGGCTTCAGGATGCGGTGACGGTAGGCCGCCATCAGCTGTGCCACGTTGCGGTCGGCGGCCTCGCGCTGCCAGGCGTTCGATGGCCATTGCGAGGGCACGGCGTAGGCGCGCGGGAACATCTCCAGGTCGCGCAGCACGGTGCGGATGTCCTCGTGCGACTCGCGGAAGGGCAGCAGCACGATGTCGGACAGCGCGTACAACTTGCGGTCCATCTCGGTGCGGTTGCCGCCGCCGTCGATCACGCCCACCCAGTTCTCCAGCGTGCGCAGCTTGTCCACCACCTTGGTGAGCGCCTCGCGGGTGCGCGCGTCGGCGGTGATGTAGCGTCGCCCTTCCGGGGTCAGCGGCTCGCGCGAGGTGTCGGTCAGCACGCAGGCCGACCGGTGCCCGAGCAAGCCCAGCCCCTGGCAGAGCATGTGCGACAGGGTGGTCTTTCCGGTACCGCCCTTGTTGCCAATGATGCAGATGATCTCAGCCATGACTTCGTTCCCTGACTCGCGGCCCCTTGACCGCACGATGCCATTATCGGCATGCGCGGCGCACGGCAAGGGGCGAAAAAGCAGGTGGAAGCCGGCCTATTTCGCCGCCTTGCCCGCCTGCGCCGCCGGACGGTAAGCGTACAGCCGGGTGCCGCGCCGGTCTGCGACGTCGAGCACGAACGCCGGCTCCAGGCCGGGTATCGGGAAGCTGTTGCTCAGCAGCAGGCCGTCCGGACGCATCTCGGCACAGGCCTTCTTCCAAACCATAGCCATCGGCACCGGAGAGAGGAAGGCGTAGATGAAATCGTAGCCCTCCCACGAGGTGGCGAAGAAGTCGCCACGGCGCAGGCTGAGATTGGCGAGCCGCGCCCCGAGCAGGCGGGCGAGGGCGTGCGGCGCGGGGGCTGCCTCGATGCCGCTGAAGCGGCAGTCCGGGCGCAGCCGGGCGAGCGGGCGCAGCAGCGAACCGGTGCCGCTGCCGATGTCGAGCAGTGCCACCGGACGGTCGGGCGGCAGCAGGCCGGCCACCGCCTGTACGGTGTGGCGGTTGCTGAGATAGAGCGGCACCTGGGTGCGGAAACTGCTCCAGTAGATCGCCGTCAGCAGCAGGAAGGCGCCCAGGTACCAGGCCGGATGCAGGCCGAGCCCCTGTGCGGCCACCGCCAGCGGCGTGAAGCACAGGTGGATGGGCAGCCACCAGCGCGCGCTGCGCAGCGCTGCGGCCACCGCCACCGCGCCGAGTGTCTGCGCGGCCACCAGCGCCCACAGTCCGCCCGGCAGCAGGCCGCTGCGGGCCAGCAGCCAGGCGACGAACCAGCCGCCGAGCTGGGCGGCAAGAGCCTTCAGGGCAGGGGGCATGAGTGGATCCGGGCCTCGCGGACGACGAGGCCCGGATCATAGCCGCTTCAGGCCACGGCGCGCGCTTCTGTGTGCGCGGGTGGTGTCGGCGCGCTGCGCCAGAGCGCCAGCAGCTCGCCGCGCCGCGTGGCGGCGTGAGCCATGGCGTGCGCCTTGACGTGGCCGAAGCCGCGGATGCCCTCGGGCAGGCTGGCGAGTTCGACGGCCAGCGGCAGGCGCAGGAAGCTGAGCGCTTCCAGCACTTCGCCGATGTCCTGCTCGTACTGTGCGATCAGCGCGCGTTCGGCCCGCCGCTCGGCGCTGTAGCCGAACACGTCCCAGCGCGTGCCGCGCAGCCCCTTCAGGCGGGCCAGCAGGCGGAACACCTTCAGCATGCCGGAGCCGTAGGCGCGCTTGGCGATGCGCCCGGTGTTGGGGTCGGGGCGGGTGGTCAGCGGCGGGGCGAGATGGAAGCGCACCTCGAAGTCGCCCTCGAAGCTGGCGTGCACCTGTTCCCAGAACGCCGGGTCGGTGTACAGCCGGGCGACCTCGTATTCGTCCTTGTAGGCCAGCAGTTTGTAGTAGTTGCGCGCCACCGCCTCGGTCAGGCGGGTCGAATCCGCCCCGGCGACCTGCGTCTCGGCGGCACGGACCTTGTCCACCAGCGCGCGGTAGCGCGCCGCGTAGGCGGCGTCCTGGTAGGCGGTGAGCGCTGCCTCGCGCAGGCGGATGGTCTCGTCCAGGCCGCGGGCGCGCAGCGGCACCACCTCGGCCGGATGGATGTGGCGCAGCACCGCCGCCAGGTCGTGGGCGGCGCGCCGGCCCCACAGGAAGGCCTTGCGGTTCATCTCCAGGGCCACGCCGTTGAGCTCGATGGCCTGCATCAGTCCGGCGTGGCTGACCGGCACCATGCCCTTCTGCCAGGCGTAGCCGAGCAGGAACAGGTTGGTGGCGATGGCGTCGCCCATCAGCGTGGTGGCGATCTGCTGGGCGTCGAGGAAGTCGATCTGCCCGGTGCCCACCGCGTCGCGCAAGGCGGTCTGCATGCGCGCCAGGGGGAACTGCCAGTCCGGGTTGAGGGTGAATTCCGAGGTCGGCGTCTCGGCGCAGTTCACCACCGCGCGGGTGTGGCCGGCGGCCATCTTGGCCAGTGCCTCGATGCTGGCGCTGACCACCACGTCACCGCCGATCACCGCATTCGCCTCGCCGGCGGCGATGCGCACCGCGTGCAGGTCCTCCGGGCGGTCGGCGATGCGGATGTGGCTGAACACCGAGCCGCCCTTCTGCGCCAGGCCGGTCATGTCGAGTACGGTGACGCCCTTGCCGTCCAGATGCGCGCCCATGCCGATCAGTGCGCCGATGGTGACCACCCCGGTGCCGCCCACGCCGGTGACCATGATGCCCCAGGGCTGCGCGGTGTCCGGCGGCGCCGGTTCAGGCAGCGCGGCGAAGTGCGATTCGTCGGCGGCCAGCGCGGCGCCCTTGCGCAGTCTGCCACCTTCGATGGTGATGAAGCTGGGGCAGAAACCGTTGAGGCAGGAATAGTCCTTGTTGCACGACGACTGGTCGATGCGGCGTTTGCGGCCGAATTCGGTTTCCACCGGCAGGATGGACATGCAGTTCGACTGCACCCCGCAGTCGCCGCAGCCTTCGCACACCGCTTCGTTGATGAACACCCGGCGCGCCGGGTCGGGGTAGGTGCCGCGCTTGCGGCGTCGACGCTTCTCGGCTGCGCAGGTCTGGTCGTAGATCAGTGCCGAGACGCCGGGCACCTCGCGCAGTTCGCGCTGGATGCGGTCCAGTTCGTCACGGTGGCGCACCGGCACGCCGTGCGGCAGATCGGCCGGGCCGTAGGCACGTTCGGTGCCGTCGGTGACCACGACGATGTTGTTGACGCCTTCGGCCAGCAGCTGGGCGACGATCCTCGGCACGTCCAGCGGGCCGTCGTGCGGCTGGCCGCCGGTCATCGCCACGGCGTCGTTGTAGAGGATCTTGTAGGTGATGTTCACCTTTGCCGCCACCGCTTGGCGGATTGCCAGCAGGCCGGAGTGGAAGTAGGTGCCGTCGCCCAGGTTGGCGAACACGTGCTGCTCGCGGGTGAAGGGCGCCTGGCCCACCCAGGCCACGCCTTCGCCGCCCATCTGGCTGAAGGTGGCGGTGTGGCGCTCGGGCATCCAGGTCACCATGTAGTGGCAACCGATGCCGGCCAGCGCACGGCTGCCTTCGGGCACGTGGGTGGAGGTGTTGTGCGGGCAGCCGGAGCAGAAGGTGGGCACGCGGTCGATCTTGAACACGCGCTCGGCGAGCGCCGCCTCCTTGGCTTCGAGAAAGGCCAGGCGTGCCTTGATGCGCTCGGAGGTGAAGAAGCGCCCGATGCGCGCGGCGATCACCCGCGCGATCATCGCCGGGGTGAGCTCGCCGGCCGCCGGCAGCAGCCAGTCGCCGTGGTCGATGGTGCCGTCCGCGCGCGCGATGCGCGCCCATTCGCCCTTCTCGTCGAACTTGCCGATGACGCGCGGGCGCACGTCCTCGCGCCAGTTGTAGAGTTCTTCCTTGAGTTGGTATTCGAGCAGCTGGCGCTTCTCCTCGATCACCAGAATCTCTTCGAGTCCTTCGGCGAAGTGGCGCACGCCGTCGGATTCGAGCGGCCACACCATGCCCACCTTGTAGAGGCGGATGCCGATCTCGGCGGCCAGTGCGTCGTCGATGCCGAGGTCATCGAAAGCCTGGCGTACGTCCAGGTAGCTCTTGCCGCAGGTGATGATGCCCAGCCGCGGGGCGGGCGAATCGATGACGATGCGGTTGAGGCGGTTGGCGCGCGCATAGGCCAGCGCGGCATAGAGCTTGAAGTGCAGCAGGCGCTTTTCCTGCACCAGCGGCGGGTCGGGCCAGCGGATGTTGAGGCCGTCCGGCGGCAGCGCGAAATCGGTGGGAATCGTCACCTGCACGCGCTGCGGGTCCACGTCCACCGAGGCCGAGGTTTCCACCGTGTCGGCCAGCGCCTTGAAGGCCACCCAGCAGCCGGAGTAGCGCGACAGCGCGTAGCCATGCACCCCGTAGTCGATGTATTCCTGCACGCCGGCCGGGGCCAGTACCGGCATCATCACCGCCTTGAAGAAGTGGTCGGTCTGGTGGGGCAGGGTGGAGGACTTCGCGGCGTGGTCGTCGCCGGCGATCACCAGCACGCCGCCGTGCTTCGAGCTGCCGGCAGCGTTGGCGTGGCGGAACACGTCGCCACAGCGGTCCACGCCCGGTCCCTTGCCGTACCACATGGCGAACACGCCGTCGTACTTGGCCTGCGGCGACAGATTGACCTGCTGGGTGCCCCACACCGCGGTGGCGCCGAGGTCCTCGTTGATCCCGGGCTGGAAGACGATGTCGTGGCTGGCGAGGTGCTTTTTCGCCTTCCACAGGGTCTGGTCGAGGCCGCCCAGGGGTGAGCCGCGATAGCCGGAGACGAAGCCGGCGGTGTTCAGCCCGGCGGCGGCGTCGCGCTCCTTCTGGATCATCAGCAGGCGCACCAGCGCCTGGTAGCCGGTGAGATAAACGCGGCCGGAGACGGTGGTGTACTTGTCTTCCAGACTGGGTGCGGCGGGGATTGGTGTGTCTGAATGCGGGCGCGGATCGGCTTCGGCCATCAGGGGTCTCCTTCCACAAAAATCGTTTTTTTGTGTACTGCCGGCGCGCCTTGTGGGCGCGGCGGCCGTGGCGAGCAAAGCCAGCCTAGACCGTGGGGTGGGCTGGCTTCAATCCTTGGATACCCTAATGCCGCTTGCGTTCAGAGGCCGGGCACGACCTTGCCGGGGTTGAGCAGGTTGTGCGGATCGAGTGCCTGCTTGACCAGGCGCATCGCATCCACCGCCGCCTCGCCGTGCTCGGCGAGCAGGAAGTCCTGCTTGCCGAAGCCGATGCCGTGCTCGCCCGTGCAGGTGCCGTCGAGCGCCAGCGCACGCTCGACGATGCGCCGGTTGAGCGCCTCGGCACGCTCGATCTCCGCTGCGTCCTCCGGATCGACCAGGATCAGGGTGTGGAAATTGCCGTCGCCCACATGGCCGACGATGGGCGCGGTGAGTCCGCTGGCGGCGATGTCCTCGCGCGTGCCGGCGATCGCCTCGGCCAGGCGCGAGATCGGCACGCACACATCGGTGGTGATGCCGCGGCAACCGGGCTTGAGGTTGAGGCAGGCGAAGTAGGTGTCGTGGCGGGCCTGCCACAGGCGGCTGCGGTCTTCCGGCCGGGTGGCCCATTCGAAGTCCTCGCCGCCGTTGTCGCGCGCCAGTTCCTGCACGGTGGCGGCCTGCTCCTCGACGCCGGCGGGCGAACCGTGGAACTCGAAGAACAGCATCGGCGCCTCGCGCAGCGTGGTCTTGCTGTAGCGGTTGATGGCGGTCACGGTGAGGCTGTCGAGCAGTTCGATGCGCGCCACCGGCAC
>JAUVWV010000052.1 GCA_030603925.1 Thauera sp.
CATGAATACCGAACCGGGCGCGGCCTGGCTGCGGCGCCTGCTCGACGCCTACCCGGCGGCGGCCTGGCTCAACCCGGAGCCCGAGCGCCTGTGGCCCTACCGCAAGTCCATCGACATCATCCGCCAGTTGGTCGGCGAGCGCATGTTCCCCCTCACCCTGGCCGGCCTGGAACGCGCCATCACGCAACTCACCCGTCGTCACTGATCCAACAACAACAAACCATCCATCATGCTCAAGCGCATTCCCGTCACCCACCTCAAGCGTGGCATGTACATCCATGAACTGTGCGGTTCCTGGATGGAACATCCGTTCTGGCGCAACGCCTTCCTGCTCGACGACCCGGCCGACCTGAAACGCATCGTCGAGTGCGGCATCCACGAGGTATGGATAGACACCGGCAAGGGCCTGGACGTGGTGGAACACCCGGAGGTTGCGGTGGACAAGGCCAGCCGCGACGCCGAGGTGGAACGCGAACTGCAGCGCGCGGCGGCGGCGCCCGCACCGCAGCACAGCTCGATGAGCGAGGAACTGGCACGCGCCTCGCAGATCTGCGCGCGCGCCAAACAGGCGGTGGTGTCGATGTTCGGCGAGGCGCGCATGGGGTGCGCGATCCAGGCCGAGGATGCGATGCCGCTGGTCGACGAGATTTCCGCTTCGGTGGCGCGCAACCCCGGCGCGCTGATCAGTCTGGCGCGCCTGAAGACGGCCGACGACTACACCTACATGCATTCGGTGGCAGTGTGCGCGCTGATGATCGCGCTGGCCCGCCAGCTCGGACTGGACGAAGCGCAGGTCCGCCAGGCGGGCCTCGCCGGCCTGCTGCACGACCTGGGCAAGGCGCTGATTCCGCTGGAAATCCTCAACAAGCCGGGCAAGCTCAGCGACGCCGAGTTCGAGGTGGTGAAGTCCCACCCGGTGGAAGGCCACAAGCTGCTGCTGGAAGCCGCCGGTGCCGATCCGGTGGCCCTGGACGTCTGCCTGCATCACCACGAGAAGGTGGACGGCAGCGGCTACCCCAAGCATCTGAAGGCCGACGAGATCAGCCTGTTCGCCCGCATGGGCGCGGTATGCGACGTGTATGACGCGATCACCTCCAACCGCCCCTACAAGGCCGGCTGGGATCCGGCCGAGTCGATCCGCCGGATGGTGGAATGGAGCAAGGGCCACTTCGACGAGACCATCTTCCAGGCCTTCGTGCGCAGTGTCGGCATCTATCCGGTGGGTTCTCTGGTGCGGCTGGAATCCGGCCGCCTGGGGGTGGTGATGGACCAGGGCAGCAAGTCGCTGCTCAAACCGAAGCTGCGGGTGTTCTACTCTACCCGTGCGGATGCCCACATCCAGCCCGAGGTGCTCGATCTGGCGCGCCCCGGCTGCCCGGACCGCATCGCCGGCACCGAGGACCCCTCGCGCTGGCACTTCAAGGACCTGGAGCGCCTCTGGCAGGTCCCGGCCTGAACGTCTCGCACCACCGCCGGGTGCGCCGCGACGCGGGTGCCCGGCGCACGCCTCAGGGCGCGCGGTAGTTCTGCTCGGTCATCAGGTCCACGCCGCATTCCAGGTTCTCCACCCAGTCGATGAAGCGGCCGACCATCTCCTTGCCGACGAAACGCGCGCCGTGCTGCGGCACGATCATCTCGATGTCGAGCTGGCGCACCATGTTCGCCCACAGGCGGCAGACCTTGTTCGACACCATGTAGCGCCGGTGGAAGCCTTCCATCAGGGGCAGATGCTGGTCGAAGTCCTGCACCGGTTCCGAGGCATGGCCGTGATCCACCATCGAGGCGCCGAGGTCACCGGAGAACAGGATGCGCGACACCGGATCGTAGAACTGGAAATTGCCCTCGGAATGCAGGAAGTGGCCCGGCAACGCCTTCAGCCGGCAGTTGCCCAGCGGCACCAGCATACCCTCGTCGGGAATGCCGATGGTGCGCGCGGAGTAGTCGCGCCCGGTGGTGAAATGCGGCAGGAAGCGGGTCCACAGCTTGGAGATCAGCACCCGCGCATTGGTGGTGACCATCCACTTGTTGAGCGAGGCGATGATGTCCGGATCGGGATGCGAGGCCAGGATGTAGTCGAGGTTGCGGATCGGAAAGAAGCGCTGCATGCCCATCAGCAGACCGTTGTAGGTCATGTTGCCGCCCGGGTCGATCAGCGCGCCGTGCTCGCCATCCACCACCAGGAACTGGTTGGACTGCACCGCATAGTCGGCATCCTCGTGCACCAGGTCGTAGAAGGCCAGACAGACATGCTTGCCATCGTTGTAGAGTTCGACTGCCATTTCGCCATCGCATGAAAGTGGAATGGAGCCAGCACGCGCGGCGGTGCGCCCGCGCTGGGCCGGCGTAACTCTACCGGAGAGCCCCTGCGGCGGTTTCAACCACTCCGCACGAAATTTATATCGATCAAAAAAATAAGCGGCCCGGGGGCCGCTTTCAAACTGCTGTCCGCACGAGTGCGAAACCTTTTGCCGGCTGACCCGCCGGCGGGGAACTGCCTATTCGGTGAAGGGCAACGGCTGCATGCCGAAGCCTTCATCCATGTTCTTGATCTGCAGCAGCAGACCATCGAGTTCGTTCTGCAGGCGCTGCAGGGACTCCTCGTCGAGCTTGCGCAGTGCCTCGGGCAGCACGCCGCGTGCCGGCGAAGGCGCCCGGGTGAGCAGCTCGCTGCCCTTCTCGGTGAGGTACAGGCGCACCACGCGCTGGTCGGCGCTGGTGCGTTCCTTGCGGATGAGGCCGCTGGTCTCGAGGCGATCGACCATGTTCGAGGCCGTCGACTGGTGCAGGGCCATGCGGTTGGCCAGCTCGCCCACGCGCAGGCCCGGCTCCTCGACCAGTTCCTGCATGGCCCACAGCTGGGCGCCGGTCACGCCACTCTGGCGTTCTATCCATTGAGAGTGCCGCTGCGCCGTGCGGATCAGCACCCGAAAACGCTGCAACACCGACAAGGGCGTCACTCCGGGTTTGGTGGAAGGGTTCTTTTTCAAGGAAGACTGTGTGGGCATCGAAGTAGCCGCTCCGGACTATATTTGCTCGAATTGTAGTTGTCAAAAAATTAACATCGCTCCTGCAAGGGCGTATTGTATGGCCCGAGAAGGCCGTCTGCCGGCGCTGTAGCCGGGAAACAACGCCCGCCGCACGCCTTCGTTGATCCCCCCGCAGGACATAACGATAATCCGCGCCCATGGAGCCACCCCCACCCACGCAGGACAACAGGACGCCGCGCGACACGGCCCCCGCACGCACCCTGCGCCAGTTCGCCCGCGGCGGCCGCCGCTACGCCCTGCCCTGGCTGTCGATCCGGCGCTGGATGCTGCGCCTGAAGTTCGTCGGCGCGGCCCTGCTCGCCGGCTTGATCGCCATCCTGTTCGCCATCGGTGCGGAGCTGGCCATCGAAGCCCATGCCGGTGCGATGCGCGGCGCGCCCTGGCTGACCCTGATCATCGCCCCCGCCGGATTCGCCCTGATGGCCTGGCTGTCGCGACGCTGGTTTCCCGGCGCCATGGGCAGCGGCATCCCGCAGACCATCGCCGCACTCAACTCCGATGACAACCGGGTGCGCAGCAAGCTGCTCTCGCTGCGCCTGGCGATCGCCAAGGTCTTCCTCACCCTGGGCGGCCTGCTGTCGGGCGCCTCGATCGGCCGCGAAGGCCCTTCGGTGCAGATCGGCGCCTCGGTGATGAACATGATCGCCGGCAAGAAGACCCGGCGCATCGCCTCCAGCCAGGACCTGATGGTGGCCGGCAGCGGTGCCGGGGTGGCAGCCGCCTTCAACACCCCGCTCGGCGGGATCATGTTCGCCATCGAGGAGATGTGCCGCTACCGCGCGTTCAAGGCCAACAGCACCACGCTGATCGCAGTGATCTTCGCCGGCCTGATGTCGCTCGCAGTCCTGGGCAACTACACCTATTTCGGCCGCACCCCGGCCACCGTGGGCTGGCCCGACGGACTGTGGCCGGTGCTGTTGTGCGGCGCCATCGGCGGCCTGCTGGGCGGCGGCTTCTCCCGCCTGCTGATCGCCTCCAGCCGCGGCCTGCCGGGCCGCCTGGGCGAACTCTCGGCGTCGCGCCCGATCGCCTTTGCCGCGCTGTGCGGCCTGGGCACGGCGCTGATCGGCCTGGCCACCGGCGGCCTCACCTACGGCACCGGCTACGCCGAATCGAAGGCCGCGCTGGAAGGCGCGGCAGCCCTGCCGGTGTACTTCCTGGTCGCCAAGATGGCGGTGATCTGGCTCGCCTTCCTGTCCCGCATCCCCGGCGGTGTGTTCGCCCCGGCGCTCGCGGTCGGCGCCGGCCTGGGCGCCAACATGGCGCTGCTGCTGCCCTCCGACCATGGCTCGGCGATCCTCGTGCTGGGCATGGTGGGTTTCCTCGCCGGCATGACGCAGACGCCGATCACCTCCTTCGTCATCGTCATGGAGATGACCGCGAACCACCAGATGCTGCTGCCGCTGATGGCCACCGCGGTGGTGGCGCATGCCTTTTCCAAGACCGTGGCGCCGGTACCGCTCTACCACGCGCTGGCCTTTCCCACCCTGCGCAAGGTCGAGGCCGAGATCAGGGCCGAACACGAGGCGCATCGCGCGGCGGCAGCCCCCGCCCCGACCCTGCTGCCGAAGTGAGAAACCGCCGGGGTCACGCACTTTCTTGATCCCGACCATGGTCCGGGCCGATCTGCAATGGCATACTTCACACAACCAAAGTAATACATAGCGAGCCATGGCCACCCTATCCGAGTACAGCGACCGGAAGTTGCTGATCATCGACGACATGCCAGAGATGCGCAGTTCGCTGCGCAGCCAGGCGACCTCCATCGGCTTCCAGAAGGTGACCGTGTGCGGCCATCTGCGCGACGCGCTCGAAGCGCTGCGCCAGACCGAGTTCGACATCATCCTGTGCGACTACTACCTGGGCTCGGGCACCAACGGCCAGCAGTTTCTCGAACACCTGCGCGCACGCCGGCTGATCTCGCGCAAGACGCTGTTCATCATGATCACCGCGGAAAAGAATCACAACAGCGTGATCACCGCCGCCGAATGCATGCCGGACGACTACCTGCTGAAGCCCTTCACCGCCGACCTGTTCAAGACCCGCGTCGAACGGCTGCTGGAGAAGAAGCAGCGGCTCGCCAAGGTGGACGCGATGCAGGACAAGGGCCGCTGGGCCGAGGTGATCGCCGCCTGCGAGGAGATCATGGCCGCACGCGACCGCTTCCTGGTCGATGCGATGCGGATCAAGGGCCATGCACTGATCCAGTCCGGCCGGCACGACGATGCCGCGGCCTTCTACCGCCAGGTGCTCGGCATGCGCCCGCTGCCCTGGGCGAAACTGGGACTGGCGCGCGCGCTGCGCGAACAGGGCAACAACGCGGAAGCGCGCGAAACCCTCGGCGCACTGATCGCCGAGGCGCCCCAGCTGATGGCCGCCTACGACCTGCTCGGCCACATCCACGCCGCAGAGGGCGATACCGCCGCGGCGCTGAAGGTGCTCGACGACGCCTCGCGCCTGTCGCCGCACTCGCTCAACCGCCTGCGCGCGATCGCCGAAGTGGCGGAGGACGCAGGTGATTTCGAACGCGTCGAGAAGAGCCTCGCGCAGGTCGTCGAGAAGACCCGCAACACCCCGCTGCGCGACACCGCGGACTTCGCCCGCCTGGGCAATGCGCTGACCGCCACCGGACAGGCGGACAAGGCCCTGGACCTGATCGACGAGGCCCGCACGGTGTTCCGTGAAGCGGCCGACGGCCCGGCACTGGCGGCGGTCGAGGCGGTGGCCCTGCATCAGACCGGCAACCGCGCGAAGGCGGAGGAAGCCCTGCAGCGCGCCTTGCAGGGCGAGATCGGCGAACTGCCGCCCAACACCATGCTCACCCTGGCCAAGGCCTGCCTGGCCGCAGGCCGCACCGAACAGGGCGAAGCCATCCTGAAGCAGGTGGTGCAGACCAATCCGGACGCCAAGGACGTGCACGCGCGGGTGACCCGCGTGATGGAGGAGCACGGCGTCGCCGACCACGCCGAACGCCTGGTGGCCGACAGCGTGCAGGAAGTGGTGCAACTCAACAACGATGCGGTGCGGTGCGGCAAGGAAGGTCGTATCGGCGACGCCGCGGCGATGCTCACCGCGGCGGCCAACCGCCTGCCGGGCAACCTGCAGATCGTCGCCAACGCGGCCTATGCGCTGCTGGTCGACCTGCTCACCAACGGCATGGACCCCGTCAAGCTGCAGGACGCCGGACGCTTCCGCCAGGCGGTGCGCGAGCGCGCCCCCGGGCACCGCAAGCTGACCGACATCGACGCGCTGTGGGCCAAGCTTGCGGCACGCGGCGGCAGCGAGGCCGGACAGTGAGCTTCGAGGCCTACGCCGCCCTCACCATCCATGACGTGAAGAACCGGCTGGCCAGCCTGGCTGGGCGCGCCGAGGCGCGCGGCGACGAGGAAACGGTGCGCGAAGCGCTCGACGCAGCAGCGCGCCTCACCGCGCTGCTGGTGTGCTACAAGGCGGAAAACGGCTGGCTGGGTGCAGACATCGACGGCCATCCGCCGGCCGACCTGGTGGTCGATCTCGCCGCGGAGAGCGCCCGCCTGTTCGCCCAGCCGGTCGAACCGCTGCCCGGCGCCCCGCAGGAAATCTGCTTCTACGACGACAACCTGGTGCGCCTGGCCCTGCACAACGCGCTGCACAACGCGCAGCGCCATGCGCGCGCCCGGGTCTGCATCGGCGCCGCGCTGGACGGTGACTGGCTGGATTTCACGGTCAGCGACGACGGCCCCGGCTACCCGGCCGACCTGCTCACCGCCCGTGCACGCCCGGCGGAACTCTCCGACCAGGGCACCGGCCTGGGTCTGCATCTGGCCCGCCTGGTGGCCGCGCTGCACACCCATGGCGAACGCCGCGGCGCCGTCCTGCTGGCCAACGACGGCGGCGCCCGCTTCACCCTGCGCCTGCCGCGCTGAGTACGCCGCCGGCGTCCGGCGGCAGCCCGCTCAACCGCCGAACAGGCGGTCGGTTTTCGCCGCCATGATGAAGTCGTTCTCGTGCAGACCCATGATCTTCTTGGTCTGCCAGGAGATCGTCGCCCAACCCCAGCCGAAGGAGACGTCAGGGTGGTGTCCCTCCTCCTCGGCCAGCGCCCCGAGGCGGACGACGAAATCGAGTGCCTGGGCGAAGTTGCCGAACTCGTAGCTGCGCTCGATGCGCAGCCCCTCGTCTTCCAGCGTCCATCCCGGCACGTGCTGGCGCAGCGTCTCCGCGGCTGCCGCATCGAGCGGCGGGATGCCGCCGCGGCACGGCGTGCAGGTCTTGCCCAGCAGATCCTTGTCCATGTTGCGCCCCTCCCGGGTCTTGCGCGTCAGGCGAAGAGTTTCGCGGCGATGGTGGCGACGTGCTCACCCTGGAAGCGCGCGATGGCCAGCTCGTTGGCGCTGGGCTGACGCTTGCCGTCGCCGCCGGCCAGGGTGCCCGCACCATAGGGCGAGCCGCCGGTGATCTCGTCCATGTTGGTGAGCGCCTGGCAGGAATACGGCACGCCGACAATGATCATGCCGTGGTGCAGCAGGGTGTTGTGGAATGAGGTAATGGTCGTTTCCTGTCCGCCGTGCTGGGTGCCGGTGGAGGTGAACACGCTGCCCACCTTGCCCACCAGCGCGCCGCTCATCCACAGCCGGCCGGTCTGGTCCAGGAAGTTGCGCATCTGCGCACACATGTTGCCGAAGCGCGTCGGCGTGCCGAAGATCACCGCATCGAACGCGGCCAGGTCATCGACCGCCGCCTGCGGCGCCGCCTGATCCAGCTTGGCGCCGGCCCGCCGCGCGACCTCTTCGGGCATCAGCTCGGGCACCCGCTTCACCGCCACCTCGCAACCCGCCACGCCGCGCGCGCCCTCGGCCACCGCCTCGGCCAGCGTCTCGACATGTCCGTACATGCTGTAGTACAGCACCAGTATCCTGGCCATCCTCGCTCTCCTCGCCCGCTACGGACGGCCCACCGGGACCGCCTCCCCGCCCCGCGTCAGCACCGGCGTGCGACCGGTGCACTTTCAGTGGTGCCGCCAGGTATGTTCGCCGAAGCGCACATGACTGGCCTGCTCCATGTCCATCATGGTGAGGAAGTCCTCACGGCTCATCTGGATCACGCGCTCGTGGTCGCCGGCCTCGAAGTAGATCTCCGGGTGCTCGGCGAGCGACTCGTCCATCACCACGCGCATGCCATAGACCGCGCCCATCGGCGGGATGGCGCCCGGCTCGCAGTCGGCGAACAGGCGCGCCAGCTCATCCTCGGTCGCAAGGCGCAACTGGCAGTTCAACTCGCGGCTCAGGCGGCCGAGCTGGACGTGGCGGGTGGACGGCAGCACCGCCATCAGATAGCCCTGGTCGTCCTCGAGGATCACCGACTTCGCCAGGCAGGCACCCGGCACGTGCGCCAGCTGGGCAGTCTCCATGCTGCTGTGTGAATGGGGATGGCTCAGCACGTCGTAGCGCAAGCCGTGCTCGGCCATGAATTCCTGGACTCTGGACGCGATTGCCATGATCTGTCTCCTCGCTCTTGCGCTGCCGGGCCGGCATCTGCCCGTCGCCCGCGAATGCGACGCCGCCGTTGCTGCGGCGCCCGCCCTGCTCCCTGCGGCCCCCCGCAACCGCCTCGTTTCATTCTAGCCCGCACCCCGCGCTTATCCAGCCGTTGCGCCCGGCAGCGTGCGGGGTGATGCGGCGATTGCGACAAATCACCCGGCGCCTTGTCGGTTTGCCGACGCCAACGCACCCGCCGCCACGGCACAAGGCCAGACGGGACGCGGCTTTGCGCCGCGCCGCGCAGCTGGCACCGCTCTTGCAGAAAGCCACGGAGAACCCGCATGGAGGCCGCCATGGCCGCAGTGACGATCAACGACACCACGCTGCGCGACGGCGAACAGACCGCCGGCGTGGCCTTCACCGCCGACGAAAAGCTGTGCATCGCACACGCCCTGTCCGAGGCCGGGGTACCGGAGCTTGAGATCGGCATTCCGGCCATGGGCGCGGCCGAACAGGAGCTGATCCGCGCCATCGTCGCGCAGCGCCTGCGCGCCCGCACGATGGTCTGGGGCCGGCTGTGCGAGGCCGACCTGGCGTGCTGCGCGGCCAGCGGCGCGGATCTGCTGAACCTGTCGATCCCGGTCTCCGACGTGCAGATCGGCCACAAGCTGCGGCGCGACCGCGCCTGGGTGCTGGACACCATCGCCCGCCTGGTACCGGCCGCGCGCGAACGCGGTGCGCAGGTCTGCCTGGGCGGCGAGGACGCCTCGCGCGCCGATCCCGATTTCCTCCACCGCGTGCTGGAAGCCGCCCAGGCGGCCGGCGCGCGCCGCTTCCGCTTCGCCGACACCACCGGCATCCTCGACCCCTTCACCACCTACGAGCGCATTGCTGCCCTGCGTGCGCGCAGCGACCTGGAGCTGGAGATCCACGCCCACGACGATCTGGGCCTGGCCACCGCCAACACCCTGGCCGCCGTGCGCGCCGGCGCCACCCACCTGAACACCACGGTCAACGGCCTCGGCGAACGCGCCGGCAACGCCGCACTGGAAGAGTGCGTGGTCGCCCTGCGCAGCCTGTACGGCATCGACAGCGGCGTGGCACCGGCCCGCCTGCAGCACATCTCCGACCTGGTGGCGCGCGCCTCCGGCCGCCCGGTGGCCGCCAACAAGAGCATCGTCGGCAGCGGGGTATTCACCCACGAAGCGGGCATCCACGTCGATGGCCTGTACAAGCATCCGGAGACCTACCAGTCGCTCGATCCGGCGCTGCTCGGACGCCGCCACGCGATCGTGCTGGGCAAGCACTCGGGCACCCGCGCGGTGATGCGCGCCTGCCTCGAACTGGGGGCCGAACTGGACGCCGGGCAGGCCGAACGCCTGCTCGGCGCTGTGCGCGACTTCGCCGTGCGCCACAAGCGCCCGCCGCTTGCCGACGAACTGCGTGCGCTGCATCGTGCCGCCGCCGCGCCGGCCCTGCCCGGCACGCCTGCGGCATTGCCGAACTGAGGCGCGGCGCTCAGCCCGGCAGATCGCTCTACCGCAGCGCCGCGGCCGGCCCGCAGACCCGGTTGCGCCCGGCGTGCTTGGCCGCATAGACGGCGCGGTCGGCCTGTTCGAGCATGTGGTCGAAATCCGGCGTATCGGCGGCCACGGCCGAGCTTGCCGTGACCCCTATGCTCACCGTCAGGTGCAGGGCCTGGCCATCGATACTGGCCGGCACCGCAGCGGCAACCGCGGCACGCAGCTTTTCGGCCACCACGAAGGCTTCGTCGAGACCGGTGTCGGAGAGCAGGACGAGGAACTCCTCGCCACCGAAGCGGGCCACCAGGTCCACCGCGCGCAGCGTGCTCGACAGCAGGTTGGCCACCCCCTTCAGGCACTCGTCGCCGACCAGGTGGCCCCAGCGGTCGTTGATCTGCTTGAAGAAGTCGATGTCCACCAGCAGCAGCGCGAAGCTGCTCCCCGAGCGCATGCGGTGGGCAAGCTCCAGTTCGAAGCGGCTGCGGAACTTGCGCCGGTTGGCCAGTCCGGTGAGCGTGTCGTGCAGCGCGATCTGCTCCAGTTCGCGCTGCGCGCGGGTGAGTTCGCTGATGTCCACGTCCACCCCGCGATAGCCGGCGAAGGCGCCGTGCTCGTCGAACACCGGGCGCGCGGTGCACGACAGCCAGACCTCCTTGTCGTCGCGCCCGCGGGTGCACAGGGTCCAGCGCTCGATCGCCTCGTGCGCCGCAATGGCGCGCCTCATCTGGCAGTTGGCCAGCGTTTCCTTGCGACACTCGCTGCGGCACTGCGCACCGCACAGCCGCGCCCAGCGCGGCTGGCCGAGCAGCTCGGCATCCGGCGTGCCGAGGATCTTCTCCATGCCCTGCACGAAGGTGTAGCGCCCGCGCGGGTCGGTTTCCCAGATCGAGGTAGGTGAGAAATTCACCGCATCGCCCATCAGGTCGCGCACCCGGCGGATGGTGCGCTCGTTGTGCACCCGTTCGGTGATGTCGGTATAGGTGGTGACGAAACCGATCGGACGCCCGCCGTCGCTCACCACCCGCCCCTCGACCTCCATCACCCCGCCGTCGCCGCGCGCGCGCTCCAGCCGGTGCGGTTCGAAACGCTGCGCAAGTTCGACCATGCGGTTCACCTTGTCCTCGACGTCCACCGCGCCGTACTCGCCGCGCTGCGCGTTGAAGCGGATCACGTCGGCAAAGGCGATGCCCGGGCGCATGAAATCCTCGGGCAGGTTCTGCACCTTGACGAAGGCCGGGTTCCACAGGCGCACCTCGAGCGCCTCGTCGATCACCGTGATGCCCTGCGGCAGGGCGCTGACCACCGCGTCCAGATAGCTCGCCGCGCGGCGTGCGTCCTCTTCGGCGCGCTTGCGCTCGGTGATGTCGGTATAGATGGTGACGAAGCCGCCGCCCGGCAGCGGGTTGCCGCGCACCTCCAGCATGCGTCCGTCGGGCCGCCGGCGTTCGAACACGTGCGCCTGCATGCGCCGCGCGCGCTCGATGACGCCGGCCACCTGCTCGGCCGGATCGCCGGGCCCGTACTCGCCGCGCGCCACGTTGAACTCGGCCAGCTGCTGCATGCTGGGCAGGCCGTTCTCGAACAAGGCTTCGGGAAAATCGAGCAGTTCGCGGAACTGCCGGTTGCAGGCCACCATGCGCAGTTCGTTGTCGAACAGGGTGACCCCGCTGGGCAGGAAGTCGATGATGGTCTGCAACAGGGCGTCCGCAGCGGGACGACCCGCCTCCCCGGAATGGCTCCGGTCGAAGTCCATGGCGTGCTCCTCCTTTGAAGCGTGCGCGCGCGCAGTGCGTCATGGCGCCTGCGTCGATCTCTTCCTGCATCATGCCCGCCGCACCAGAATGGTGCAAGCCTGGGCACTGTACCTCACGCCTCAGGCTGCGGGTTGGCTCCGGGCAGCCTGCAGTTCGCCTGCGCGCACGCGTTCGGCCAGTGCATCGGCGGGCGCCGGGCGGCCGAACAGATAGCCCTGCAGCACCCGGCAGCCGGCGCCGGCAAGGAAGTCGCGCTGTGCGGCCGTTTCCACCCCTTCGGCGACCACGTCGATGCGCAGATTGCGCGCCAGCGCCACGATGGCATGCGCAATCGCCCGGTCGCTCTCGCTGCTCTGCAGGTCGCGCACGAAGCTGCGATCCATCTTCAGGCGGTCGAGCGGGAAGGTCTTCAGGTAGGCCAGCGAGGAATAGCCGGTGCCGAAGTCGTCGATCGCCAGGCTGACCCCGAGCGCACGCAGGGCGTGCAGGGTGGCGGCCACGCCCAGCGGATCCTCCACCAGCAGCCCTTCGGTGATCTCCAGCTCGAGGAGATGGCCGGGCAGGCCGCTTTCCGCCAGCACCGCCTCGACCTGCCGCACCAGATCGGTCTGCGCAAACTGGCGGGCGGACAGATTGACCGCGACGGGGATGTCGCAACCCAGCTCGTCGCGCCAGCGCCGCGCCTGCAGGCAGGCGGTGCGCAGCGCCCACGCACCGATCGGCACGATCAGTCCGGTCTCCTCGGCTACCGGGATGAACTGCACCGGCGACACCGTGCCGAGTTCGGCGTTGCGCCAGCGCAGCAGGGCCTCCACGCCCACCATGGCGCCATTGCACGCGTCGACCTGGGGCTGGTAGTGCAGGCTGAACTCGCCGTTCTCCAGGGCCTGCCGCAGCATGCGTTCGAGGGTCAGCAGGCGCGGCCCGGCGAGGTTCATCCGGGCCTCGTAGAGTTTGTAGTGGGCGCGCCCGCCGTCCTTCACGCGGTTCATCGCCGATTCCGCATTCATCAGCAGGCCGGGGGCATCGGGCGCATCGGCCGGATAGCGCGCGGCACCGATGCTCACGGAGAGGTTGAGCGCGTGCTCGCCAGCCTGGATGGGCGCCTTGAAGGCGTCGAGCAGGCTGGCACAGGTCTCCTCGGTGGCGCTGCGGCTTGCGTCCTGGGTGAGCAGCACGCCGAAGCGGTCGCCCCCCAGGCGAGCCACCGCGCTGCCGTGCGGCAGCGCGCCGCGGATGCGCAGCGCGGCCTCGATCAGCACCTGGTCGCCCACCGCATGGCCGAGCGCTTCGTTGATCAGCTTGAAGCGGTCCAGCCCCAGATCGAGCACGGCGAGCAGGCTGCCCTGCGCAGCCGCGCCGGCCACCGCCTGCTCCACCGTGCTCGCCCAGGCATCGCGACTCAGCAGGCCGGTCAGCGGGTCGCTGCTGCGCAGCTGCTCGATCAAGGCCTCGGAGCGCTTGCGCTGGCTCAGATCCACGATCATCGCGATGTAGTTGGCCACCCTGCCTTGCGGCGCGCGCACCGCCACCACGGAGAGCTGGGCCGGATAAAGCTCGCCGTTCTTGCGCCGGTTCCAGACCTCCCCTTCCCAGCTGCCGTGGCGCACCAGATCGCGCCACATGCGGGCGAAAAAGCCGCGTTCGTGGCGCTCGGACTTGAACAGGCGCATCGGCTTGCCGACCACTTCGTCGACCGCGTAGCCACTGATGCGCGCGAAGGCCTGATTGGCTTCGACGATCACCGCCTGTGCATCGGTGATGACGATCGCCTCCACACAGTTGCCGAACACCGAGGCGGCGAGGTGCAGGTCCTGTTCGGTCTTGCGCTGGCCGCGCCGGATCTGCACCAGCACCACCGCAGCGAGCAGCAGCGAGGCGAGGGTCAGCACCACCGCCATGAGCAGGTCGCCGGCGGCGCGCTCCTCATACACCGCCGCGCCCTGTGCCACGCGGCGGTCGAGCACGTCCTCGAAGGTCTTCAGCGCGTCGATCTTGCGCGTCGACACGTCGAACCACTGTTCGGCGCCGGGCAGGGTCTCCACGCCGAACAGCGGGGCCTCGGCGATATGGACGATGCGCCGCCGCACCGTGTCGGCATGCTGCACCGCCGGGGCCTCCAGCATGTCCCAGTAGGCCTCGCGCACGGCCTCGTCGGCAAGGCCGAGAAACTGCCGGATGTAGATCTCCTGCTCGGTGCGGACGCGCTGCAGGGCTTCGCGATGGACGCGCGACTCGAAGTTGCGCCCGGCCAGCAGAGTGGTGATCAGCGCACGCTCCTGCCCGGCCATCTCCTTGGCCTGCAGGAAGGCGATCAAGGCCAGTTGCGAGCGCAGCAGGTGCCCGTCGGCGATGCGCGCGGTATCGGTCATCAGCTCGAACAGTGCGGCGATCATCCGCGTGTAGCGCTCCACCGCATCGTCGCGGTCGAGTTCCAGCGCGCTGACCTGCAGGCGCAGGTGGGGAATGTCCTGCAGGACGGCGAGCACCGGCTGTGCGGCGTGGTGCCGCCCGCCGTCCGCCGCCAGGCGCGCGGGCAGTACGCTGCGCAGCATGGCCAGGACCGGATCGGTGCTCACGCGCTGCTCGGCCAGCGTCTCGGCAAAGCGCCCACCGCCCGAGGCCAGATGCCCGCTCGAGATGCCACGCTCTTTCTGCAGCTCATGCACCGCGAGGCCGATCGCGCGGTTGGCCGCCAGCTGCTCGCGCATCAGCGCGGCGCGCGCCCACTCGTCCAGCCTGTCCTGTACGCTGCGCGCGGCGAGCAGCGCAAGCAGTCCGAGAAAGGCCATCAGCACCCACGGGACGTGGCGCCTGAGCAGACGATAGGAACTCCCGCGCGGGCGGGGCGTGGTCGATGTCAAACAGCATTCCTCCGCCCGCTGGAGTCGCACTCCGGGGCGGGGCTGTTGGTGGGACCGGAACCCGCCACACCCTAACCGGCAAACACCCGCAAGTCTCTGACCCGAGTCAAATTTTGCCGTCCGCCCGCATGCGATGATCGCGCCATCGATCACCACGGACGCCCGAGGACCTACCGGCCATGCGGATTCAATGGAGCGCGCAGCTCGCCACCGGGATCAGGACGATCGACCTGCAGCACGAGGAACTGGTCGAGATCATCAACGACTTCGACCGGGCGCGCACCGACGGCGACACGGCCGACAACGTGGACCGCCTGCTCGAACGCCTGTCGGCCTACGTGCTGTTCCATTTCGGCACCGAAGAGGCGCTGCTCGACGGCAACCCGCGGCTGGCGCAGCACGCCGCCACCCACCGGCGCGAACACTGCACGTTCTCCGAGCGCGTGGCGGCCTTCAAGGGCGCGGCGGCCGACGACCGCGCTGCGGTGATGGCGCAACTGGGCGACTACCTGGCCAACTGGATCGTTGCCCACATCATGCACACCGACCAGGAAATGGCGCGCCTGCTGGGCGCGCAGGGCGGGCGCTGAGGCGCCCCGCGCTCAGAACGGCACGCGGCGGCGCGGCGGCGTGACCGCCTTGGCGGGCTGGGGCGCGGCGCGCACCGGTTTGCGTGGCGCATTCATCGCCTCGCGCGCAAAGCGCACCTTGCCTTCCAGCGTGCAGCCGCGCATGCCGGGCTCGCACACCGCGCCGTTGACCCGCTGGCAGACGCCATCCAGGTCGTGCGGACAACTCCAGGTACTCATGCGGATGCGCCCCCTCGCTGCGCTCGCTGATCAGGCCGTGCCGTCCTGCTGGCGGAAACGCAGCAGGCGGGCCGGATCGGGAATGGTCACGTAGCGCCGGCTCACCGTGATCAGGCCGTCGTCGCACAGCTGCTGGAAGGCGCGCGACAAGGTGGGCGGGCTGATGTTGAGATAGGACGCGATGACCTGCTTCTGTGCCGGCAGCGTAGCCTCGGTGACGCCGTGCGCATTCACCACGGCATGCTCCAGCAGGTGGTCGATGATGCGCTCCATGGCAGTGTGCAGGGTGAGCGCCTCGACCTCGCCGATGATACGGTGCAGGCGTGTGCCCAGGTGCGCCAGCGCCGCGCCGGCAAAGGCCAGGCTGGTGGCCTGCAGCTTGTGCAGCGCTGCGGCGGGGATCATCAGCAGCACCGTGGCGGCGAGACTCTGCGCGAACATCTGATAGGGCCGCCGGGTCAGCACCTCGAGCTCGCCGAACACCTGCTGGCGCTCGACGATGGCCAGCACCTTTTCGGCCCCGCGCGAATTGGACACCGTCAGCGCGAGCTGACCGGAGACCACCAGGTAGAGGCCCACCGCTTCGTCGCCACGCTGGAACAGCACCTGCCCCTTGCGCAGGCGGACCAGCCGCGCGGCGCGCTCCAGCGCCCCCAACTCGCCGCGATGCAACTCGCGGAACAGCGGATGGCGCGACAGTACCGTGCGCCCGGCGCCGGGCGCCGGCGCCGTGGCGGTCTCGATGGCGCCCAGGCTGCGCTCGCGCTCACCCGCGGGCTGGGCGGACGGCAGCAGGCCGGCCTGGTCGATCACCACCAGGATGACCATCTGCCCCTGCAGCGCCAGATAGCCGATACGCGCCTCGCCGGCCAGCGTGTGCCCGTCCGCGGTGAGGCATTCGAGCGTCCCCTCGTAGTGGCCGCTGACCAGCACCTCGCTCATCAGCACCGGGAAACGCTCGACCTGCTGTGCGGCGAACAGGGAAGCCGCCCCGCTGCCCTTGAGCGCTCCGGCATCGCGCCCGAACAGCTCGCCCGCCGCAGCGTTGGCGTGCAGCACCGCCGCCGGCAGCAGGGCGG
>JAUVWV010000099.1 GCA_030603925.1 Thauera sp.
ATGTGGCCCTATGCCACCGAAGAGGAAGCGGTGCGCGACGTGCTGCGCCTGTCGCGCGGCATGACCTACAAGTCCGCGATGGCCAATCTCAAGCTGGGCGGCGGCAAGTCGGTGATCATCGGCAACCCGCGCACCCAGAAGACGCCGGAGCTGCTGGCCGCCTTCGCCCGTGCGCTGGAGAACCTCTCCGGGCGCTACATCGCCGCCGAGGATTCCGGCACCAGCGTGGCCGACATGAAGTACATGGCGCAGTTCACCCGCCATGTGGCCGGGGTGCACGACAAACCCGCCGCCGACGGCAGCACGCGCAGCGGCGACCCCTCGCCGGCCACCGCCTGGGGCACCTTCGTCGGCATCAAGGCCGCGGTCAAGGAGCGCCTCGGCCGCGATTCGCTGGACGGCCTGAAGGTGGCCATCCAGGGCGTGGGCAACGTCGGCCACCACCTGGCCGGGCATCTGAAGGCGGCCGGTGCCCAGCTGTGGATTACCGACATCCAGCGCGACGCCCTGACCCGCACCGCCAAGGAGTACGACGCCACCGTGGTCGCCCCGGAAGCCATCTTCGGCCTGGACGTGGACGTGTTCGCTCCCTGCGCGATGGGCGCCATCATCAACGACGCGACCATCCCGCAACTGAAAGCTGGCATCGTCGCCGGCGCGGCCAACAACCAGCTCGCCGAAGCACGCCACGGCGCGGAGCTGATGCGCCGCGGCATCCTCTACGCGCCGGACTACGTGATCAACGCCGGCGGCATCATCGACGTGTACTACGAGCGCGTGGGCTACGACGAAGCCACGGTGAGCGCGCATGTGGCGCGCATCTACGACAACCTGCTGGAGATCTTCGCCCGCGCCCGCGAGGAAGAGCGTCCCACCGGGGAGGTGGCGGACGCGATTGCAGAGGAACGCTTCCGCCGCTGATGCGGAATGCACAACGGGGGCCGTGCCCCCGTTGTCGCGTTGCCGTGCGGAAATCGCCGCTCCTACTCGAATTCGGCGGCCCGCCGCACCCGGCGCGCCCGCACCGATTCAGCCAGGATGTCGAGCACATCCACGCTGTCCTCCCAGCCGATGCAGGCATCGGTGATGCTCTTGCCGTATTCCAGCTCCTTGCCCGGCACCAGGTCCTGGCGCCCTTCCTTGAGGTGGGATTCGACCATCACGCCGATGATGCGCTCGTCGCCGGCCGCCATCTGGCCACCGACGTCGCGCGCCACGTCGATCTGGCGGCGGTGCTGCTTGCTGGAGTTGGCGTGCGAGAAGTCGATCATCACCTTGCCCGGCACGCCGGCCGCGGCCAGTTCCTTGCACGCCGCGTCCACGCTGGGGGCATCGTAGTTGGGCGCCTTGCCGCCGCGCAGGATGACGTGGCAGTCCTCGTTGCCGCGCGTGGACACGATGGCCGAGTGGCCGGCCTTGGTCACCGAGAGGAAGTGGTGCGGCGACTGCGCGGCCTTGATCGCGTCGATGGCGATGCGCACGTTGCCGTCGGTGCCGTTCTTGAAGCCCACCGGGCAGGACAGGCCGGAGGCCAGTTCGCGGTGCACCTGGCTTTCGGTGGTACGCGCACCGATCGCACCCCAGGAGATGAGGTCGGCGATGTACTGCGGGGTGATCATATCGAGGAATTCGGTGCCGGCCGGCAGGCCGACCTCGTTGATCTCCCACAGCACCTTGCGCGCCAGGCGCACGCCTTCGTTGATGCGGAAGCTGTTGTCCAGGTAGGGGTCGTTGATCAGGCCCTTCCAGCCCACCGTGGTGCGCGGCTTCTCGAAGTACACCCGCATCACCACCAGCAGGTCGTCCTTGAGGCGCTCGGCCTCCACCTTGAGCCGGCGGGCGTATTCCAGCGCGGCATCGGTATCGTGGATGGAGCACGGCCCGATCACCACCAGCAGACGGTCGTCGGCGCCGAACAGGATGCGGTGGATCGCCTGGCGTGCCTCGTAGGCGACTTCCGCAGCCTTCTGGGTGGCGGGATACTCGCGCAGCACGTGCGAGGGCGGCACGAGCTCCTTGATTTCCTGGATGCGGACGTCGTCGATGTGGATCTTGACCGAGGCAGACATGGCGGTGCTCTTGCGCAAATGGATAGTCGGGCCGGGCATTCTAGCAGGCCGCGCCGATGCGGCGGCAGGCGCCCGGCAGCGCGCCGGGCTATGGCGGCGATAGCAGCGCGCAATTGGCGTCGAACCCGGCCCCCTGCCAACCTGTCCCACTCCTTGTTACTGCTGCCATACGACACCCCAAACGACCATGCTGATCCGCCGCCCCGCCGACATTCCGCCGTCCGAGATCACCCCGCGCGCACTGTTCGACACGCGCCGCGACTTCCTGCGCCGCACCGGCCTCGGCCTGGCGGCCGGCGCGGCACTGTGGCACGGCCTGCCGCGCCGGGCCGATGCGGCGGACACGCTCGGAGCACTCGCCGCGAGCCCGTTCAGCACCGCCGAACCCCAGACCGAATGGGATGCGGCAACCAGCTACATCAACTTCTACGAGTTCGGCACCAGCAAGGACGCCCCGCTGCGCAACGCGCACCGCATGCAGGTGCGACCCTGGACCGTGCGGGTCGAAGGCCTGGTGAACAAGCCGCGCGAGTTCGACATCGACGACCTGCTGCGCCTCGCCCCGCTGGAAGAACGCATCTACCGCCTGCGCTGCGTGGAGGCCTGGTCGATGGTGATCCCCTGGGCGGGCTATCCGCTGGCGGCGCTGCTGCGCGCGGTGGAGCCGCAGGGCAGCGCGAAGTACGTCGAGTTCGTCACCCATTACGATCCGGCCATCATGACCACCCGGCCGGTGCTGGACTGGCCCTACACCGAAGGCCTTCGACTGGACGAGGCCCTGCACCCGCTCACCCTGCTCACCTTCGGCATGTACGGCGAGCGGCTGCCCAACCAGAACGGCGCCCCGGTGCGGGTCGTGATACCGTGGAAATACGGCTTCAAGAGCGCCAAGTCCATCGTCACCATCCGCCTCACCGAGCAGCAACCCGCCACGGCGTGGAACAAGTCGGCCCCGCAGGAATATGGCTTCTACTCCAACGTCAATCCGGAGGTGAGTCATCCGCGCTGGAGCCAGGCCACCGAACGGCGCATCGGCGAACTGCGCCGCCGCCCGACGCTGCCGTTCAACGGTTACGCCGAGCAGGTGGCGCAGCTCTACACCGGCATGGATCTGAAGAAACATTACTGACCCGCAAAACGGCATGAACCTGCGCAACCCCACCGCGCCGCAACTGGCGGCGATCAAGACCCTGCTGTTCCTGCTCTGCCTGCTGCCGGCGGTGCAGCTCGCGGCGGGCTGGTTCCAGGGCAGCCTGGGCGCCAACCCGGTCGAGGCGCTGCAGCGCGGCAGCGGCAGCTGGACGCTCAACATGCTGCTGCTCACCCTCGCCGTCACCCCGCTGCGCCGGCTCACCGGCCTGCACTGGCTGGTCCGCCTGCGCCGCATGCTGGGGCTGTTCGCCTTTGCCTGGGCCTGCGCCCATCTGATCAACTGGGTGTGGCTGGACCTGTGGTTCGACTGGCCTGCGATCGCCGCCGACATCCTCGAACGGCCGTACGTCAGCGTGGGTTTCGCCGCCTTCGTGCTGATGCTGCCGCTGGCGGCCACCTCCAGCAACGCGGCCATCCGCCGCCTCGGCGGACGGCGCTGGCAGGCGCTGCACCGTTCGGTGTACGCCATCGCCATCCTGGCGGTGGTGCATTTCTGGTGGCTGGTGAAGGCCGACGTGCTGGAGCCGCTGCTCTATGCCGTGGCGCTGGCGGCGCTGCTCGGCGTGCGCGCCTGGTGGCGCGAACTGGAGCGCCGCCGGCAGCTGGCCGCCGCGGCGCCGACGGCGCCGCAGTTCAAGGGCAAGGTGATCCGCATCGTGCCCAAGTGAGTGCCGCCGCCCGGGCGGCGCCGGGGTCAGGTATTTTTGGGCCGCACGGCGCTCTTGGGGCGGAAGGCCTTGATCACCGTCTCGTCGGTTTCCATCCAGGCGCCGCCGATGAGATCCACGCAGTAGGGAATGGCGGCGAAGATGCCGACATGGGCCACGCTGCCGTCGGCCGCGCGCACCCCTTCGAGGGTTTCGCGGATGGACTTGGGCTGGCCGGGCAGGTTCACGATCAGCGCCTTGCCGCGGATCACCGCGACCTGGCGCGAGAGGATGGCGGTGGGGACGAAGTTGAGACTGATGCGGCGCATCTCTTCGCCGAAGCCGGGCATTTCCTTCTCGCCCACCGCCAGGGTGGCTTCCGGGGTGACGTCGCGCGGCGCCGGGCCGGTGCCGCCGGTGGTGAGGATGAGGTTGCAGCCTTCGGCGTCGGCCAGTTCGATCAGGGTGCGCTCGATGAGCGGGCGCTCGTCCGGGATCAGCCGCGCCACGCCCTCCCAGGGCGACACCAGGGCGCGCCCCAGCCATTCGCGCAGGGCCGGGATGCCCTGGTCTTCGTAGGTGCCGTCGGAGGCGCGGTCGCTGATCGACACCAGACCGATGCGGATCGATGCGCTCATTCCTCTTCTCCATCGACGTCCACCGGACCGTCCCCGCCGGCGCCGCCGCCTTCCTCCAGTTCGCGCAGGATGCGGAACAGTTCGCGGTAGGCGCGCGGCGGCTTGTTCTGTTCGCGCTCCTTGAGCGCGTTGCGGCGCAGGTTACGCAGGTGCTGGAGGTCTGCCTGCGGCCAGCGCTCGGCAATGCGTCCGAGCACCTGCTCGTCTTCAAGCAGGTCGTTGCGCAGCTTCTCCAGGCGGTGCTGGCGCGCAATCTCGACGCGCGAGACGCCGTTGAAGATGTCGAGCTGGGCCTGGATGGGTTCGGGGTCGATGTTGCGCATCAGCTTGCCGATGTACTGCATCTGGCGGCGCCGCGCACCGTGCGCGGTGATGCGCTGGGCAGCACGCACGGCTTCGAACAGCCCTTCGGGCATCGGCACCTTGCGCAGGCGCTCGACCGACAGATCCACCAGCTGTGCCCCCAGATCCTGCAGGGCATGCATGTCGCGCTTGCGCTGGCTCTTGCTCGGCGGGGCGTCTGGATCGAAGTCGTCGTCGTGGTGCGGATACGTCATGGAAATCGGGCCGGGGTGGGATCGGGGTAAGATTATAGCCTTTGTATTTTCGGTCCCACGCCCATGTCTGCCCAAGGTTTCGCCTTCACACCCGACCAGTTGCAGGAAATCGCCGCCGATGTATTGAGGTTTGCGAAGAAACGCGGCGCCTCGGCCTGCGAAACCGACGTCTCGGAGGGCGTCGGTCAGACCGTTACGGTGCGCAAGGGCGAGGTCGACACCATCGAGTACAACCGTGACAAGGGCATCGGCGTCACGGTCTACCTCGGCCAGCAGCGCGGCCATGCGAGCACCTCGGATTTCTCGCGCAAGGCACTCAAGGCCACGGTGGAAGCGGCCGTATCGATCGCGCGCTTCACTGCGCCGGATCCCTGCGCCGGCCTGGCCGACGCCGCCCTGATGGCGAAGGACTGCCCGGATCTCGACCTCGACCACCCGTGGGCGCTGAGCGTGGAAGACGCAATCGCCACCGCACACCGCTGCGAGGAAGCCGCTTTCGCCACCAGCGCCAAAGTGAGCAACTCGGAGGGCGCCTCGGTATCGGCCCAGCGCTCGCACTTCGTCTCAGCCAACAGCCTGGGCTTTATGGGCGGCTACGCCTCCACCCGGCACGGCCTGTCATGTTCGGTGATCGCCGGCGAAGGCGACGGCATGCAACGCGAGTACTGGTACGACAGCCGGCGCGATGCCGCCGACCTGATGGCCGCCGAGGCGGTCGGACGGCGTGCCGCCGAACGGGCAGTGGCCCGCCTGGGGGCAAGGAAGATCCGCACCTGCGAGGTGCCGGTGCTGTTCGAGGCGCCGCTGGCGGTCGGGCTGATCGGCAACTTCGTGCAGGCGGTGAGCGGCGGCGCGCTGTACCGCAAGTCCTCCTTCCTGCTCGACAGCCTGGGCACCCAGGTATTTTCCCCCATCATCGACATCGCCGAGCGCCCGCACCTGCGCGGCGCCTTCGGCAGCAGCCCGTTCGACAACGACGGGGTGGCCACCCACGACCGCGAGGTGGTGGTGGGCGGCGTGCTGCAGGGCTATTTCCTGTCCACCTACTCGGCGCGCAAGCTGGGCATGCAGACCACCGGCAATGCCGGGGGCTCGCACAACCTGCGGGTGGCCGCCGGCGAGCTGGATTTCGACGGGCTGGTGAAGAAGATGGAGCGCGGCCTGGTGGTCACCGAACTGCTCGGCCACGGGGTGAACTACGTCACCGGCGACTACTCGCGCGGCGCCGCGGGGTTCTGGGTGGAGAAGGGCCGCATCAAGCATCCGGTCGAGGAAATCACCATCGCCGGCAATCTGAAGGACATGTTCCGCAGCATCGTCGCCGTGGGCAAGGACGCCCTGCCGCGCGGCGCCAAGCACTGCGGCTCGGTACTGATCGAGCGCATGAAGATTGCCGGGCGCTGAGGACAAGGCCGCAGCGCTACGCCCTTCGTTAGGGTTTTCCGCGGTTTTCCGGGAGGGTCGAATCCCTATAATCGGTCTCGCTTCGCAATAACATCACAAGCAAAGGAGAGATCGTGGAACGTCGCAAATTCATCAAGAGCGCTGGTCTGGCCGGTATTCTCGCCGCGGGTACCGCCCCGGCAATCGTCCAGGCGCAGCAGCAGATCCGCTGGCGCCTGGCCTCCCGCTTCCCGACGTCGCTGGACACCATCCATGGTGGCGCGGAAGTGTTCGCCAAGCTGGTGTCCGACATGACCGGTGGCCGCTTCCAGGTCAGCGTTCACGCCCCTGGTGAACTGGTGCCGGCCTTCGGCGTGGTGGATGCCGTCCAGCAGGGCACCGTGGATTGCTGCCACACCTGCGGCTACTACTTCTTCGGCAAGGACGAAACCTTCGCCATCGATACGGCCATTCCGTTCGGCATGAACTCGCGCGGCATCACCGCATGGATGTATGACGGCAACGGCATGAAGCTGATGCGCGAATTCTTCGCGCAGTACAACATGGTGAACTTCCCGATGGGCAACACCGGCGCGCAGATGGGCGGCTGGTACCGCAAGGAGATCAAGTCCGCCGCCGACATCAACGGCCTGAAGATGCGCCTGGGCGGCTTCGCCGGTCGCGTCATCGCCAAGATGGGCGGCGTGCCGCAGAACATCCCCGGTGGTGAGCTGTATCAGGCCCTGGAGCGCGGCACCATCGACGCCGCCGAATGGGTCGGCCCCTACGACGACCACAAGCTGGGCTTCCACAAGGTTGCTCCGTTCTACTACTACCCGGGCTGGTGGGAAGGCGGCGCCCAGGTGTCGCTGTACATCAACGACAAGCAGTGGAACAGCCTGTCGAACGAGTACAAGGCGATCGTCCAGGCAGCGGCCTCGCACGCCCACGTCAACATGCAGGCCATGTACGACGCGCGCAACCCGGTGGCCCTGAAGCAGCTGATCGCCGAAGGCGCCAAGGTGAACCGCTTCCCGCGCGACGTGATGGATGCCGCGCTGAAGGCCCGCAACGAGGTCTATAAGGAGCTGATGGACAGCAACGCGAACTGGAAGAAGGTCTACGGCGACTACGAGCGCTTCATGCGCGACCAGTATCAGTGGGTCCCGATCGCCGACGGCAGCTACGACCAGTACATGGCCGCCCAGAAGCTGTAAGCTGCACCCCAATGCCTGCCGCTGCCGCGGCAGGCTTTTTTGTGCCCGCCTGCACGCCACGCGCAGGTGCGGCATCTGCGCCCACGCCGGACGCCACCCATTTCGCAAGACCCGACCCGCCATGGGAATGTTGCTCAAAATCTCGCATCTGATCGACACGCTGACACGCTTTGTCGGCCGCTCGATCATCTGGCTCATCCTGGCTGCAACGCTGATCAGCGCCGCAAACGCCATCGCCCGCAAAGGGTTGAATATCGGCTCCAACGCCATGCTGGAGATCCAGTGGTATCTGTTCGCCGCCGTCTTCATGCTCGGCGCCGGCCACGCCTTCCTGGAAAACGCCCACGTTCGCATCGACGTGCTGGCCAACAAGCTCGGCAAGCGCGCCCGCATGTACATCGATATCGGCGGCATACTCCTGTTCCTGCTGCCGATGTGCTACCTGATCTCCAACTTCGCCTGGCCAGTTCTGTCCGCCGCCTACGTCAGCGGTGAAGTGTCGTCCAACGCCGGCGGCCTGATCCGATGGCCGCTCTACGCGCTGGTACCCGCCGGTTTCGGTCTGCTTGCCCTGCAAGGCATCTCGGAGCTGATCAAGCGCGTGGCCTTCCTGACCGGCACCGGCCCCGACCCCACCCTGCATGACGCCGACGCGCATGACCCCCTGGGCACCGAGCACGCCCAGCACGACCACCAAGCAACTGCCACTGGCGGGGCCAGCAAATGATCGAGTTCATCGCCGCCAACCTCGCGCCGATCATGTTCGGCGCGGTCGTCTTCTTCCTGCTGTCCGGCTTTCCGGTGGCCTTCTCGCTGGCCGCCTGCGGCCTGCTGTTCGGCTTCATCGGCATGGAGCTCGGCCTGCTGCCTGGCACGCTGTTTGCCGCCCTGCCGCTGCGGGTGTTCGGCATCATGCAGAACGACATCCTGCTGGCCATCCCCTTCTTCACCCTGATGGGCCTTGTCCTCGAGCGCAGCGGCATGGCCGAGGACCTGCTCGACACCGCCGGCCAGGTTTTCGGCCCGATCCGCGGCGGTCTCGCGCTCGCGGTGATTTTCGTCGGCGCGCTGCTGGCCGCCACCACCGGTGTAGTGGCCGCCTCGGTGATCTCGATGGGCCTGATTTCACTGCCCATCATGCTGCGCTACGGCTACAGCCGGCCGATCGCCTGCGGTGCGATCACCGCTTCCGGCACCCTGGCGCAGGCCATCCCGCCCTCGCTGGTGCTCATCGTCATGGCCGACCAGCTCGGACGCAGCGTCGGCGACATGTACAAGGGCGCCTTCATCCCGGCCTTCATGCTGGTCGGCCTGTACGCGCTGTTCATCATCGGCCTGGCGATCTTCAAGCCCAAGCTGGTCCCTGCGCTGCCGCCTGAAGCGCTGAAGTACCGGCAGCCGGACGGCTCGTCCGGGCTGCGTTCGCTGTCTGTGCTGCTGGGACTGGTGGTCGGCGCCTCGGTCGCCTTCGGCGTGGCCTACGACGGCATGTTGAGTGCGATCGAAGGCCGCTCGGTCTCGCCTTCGACCGAAGAAACCGCCGTGGTCGCGCTCACCTTTGGCACGGCGCTGGCACTGATCCTGGCCGGCGCGAACCGGTTGCTGCGCCTGGGCCTGCTGTCGCAGATCGCCGAGCGCGTCACCTTCGTGCTGATTCCGCCGCTGGCGCTGATCTTCCTGGTCCTCGGCACCATCTTCCTGGGGATCGCCACCCCCACCGAAGGCGGCGCCATGGGTGCGGTGGGCGCCATCATCATGGCACTCGCCCGCGGTCGGCTGAACCTCGGAAAACTCCGCGAGGCGCTCGAGTCGACCACCCGGCTGTCGGTGTTCGTCATGTTCATCCTCATCGGCGCGACGGTGTTCAGCTTCACCTTCACCGCGATCGACGGCAAGGAATGGGTCGAGCACCTGTTCGACAAGCTGCCCGGCGGCCAGATCGGCTTCCTGATCTTCGTGAATGCGATGATCTTCTTCCTCGGCTTCTTCCTCGACTTCTTCGAGATCGCTTTCATCCTGATCCCGCTGCTCGCGCCGGTCGCAGACAAGCTGGGCATCGACCTGATCTGGTTCGGCGTGCTGATCGCGCTCAACCTGCAGACCTCCTTCCTCACCCCGCCCTTCGGCTTCGCGCTGTTCTACCTGCGCAGCGTAGCCCCGGTGGGTGCCTATCTGGACCGCGTCACCGGCAAGCGCATCGAAGGCATCCGCACCACGCAGATCTACCGCGGCTCGGTGGCCTTCGTGATCATCCAGTTGATCATGCTCGGCTTGTTGATCGCCTTCCCGCAACTGGTTACCGGCAACCTGGAGCAGAAGGTGGAGGTCGACCTCGACACCATCCAGATTCAGGCACCGCCTTCCGGTGGCGGCTGGGGGGCCGAAGGCGACGGCGGCGGCTCCGGCGGAGGCGGCAGCGCGTGGTGAGTGCGACAAGGCTGTGTCTGGTGCGCCATGGCGAAACCGCCTGGAACGCCGAACGCCGCCTGCAGGGCCACCTGGACATTCCCCTCAATGACAACGGGAATGCCCAGGCGCGCGCCACCGCACAGAGCCTGAGCGGCCAGCATTTCGAAGCCGCCTACAGCAGCGACCTGCTGCGCGCGCGACAGACGGCCGAGGCTGTGGTGCGCACCCTGGGTCTGGCAGTCCGCCACGACCCAGCGCTGCGCGAACGCCATTACGGTGTTTTTCAGGGCCTCACATACGACGAGGCCGAGGCCCTGCATCCGGAACAGTTCGCCCGTTTTCGCCGCCGCGACCCGGACTTCGCCTTCGCCGCAGACGGTGAAAGCCTGCGCGCATTCGCCACCCGCATCGTCGACGCACTGCACGGCATTGCCGCCCGCCATCCCGGGCAGCAGGTGCTGGTGGTCACCCATGGCGGCGTGCTCGACATCGCCCACCGCCTGGCTACCGGCAAACCACTCGACGCAGTGCGCGACTTCACCATTCCGAATGCCGCGCTGAACTGGCTCGAATTCGCCGGCGGCCGGTGGCGGCTGCTTGCGTGGGCCGAGCAGTCGCATCTGGACACCGCACGCGACGAACTTCCCGGCGCCTGACCCGCCTGCATAGCACACGACGCACCATGCACCCTTTGGGCGCATGGTAATATCCGCTTTTAAAACAACCCTTCCGAGCCTGTCGAATGTTCTCTTCGCAAGACACCCTCGCCAAGGTCGATCCGGAGCTGTGGGCCGCTGTGCAGGCGGAAAACCGCCGCCAGGAAGACCACATCGAACTGATCGCGTCCGAAAACTACGTGTCGCATGCGGTGATGGAAGCCCAGGGCTCCCAGCTCACCAACAAGTACGCGGAAGGCTATCCCGGCAAGCGTTACTACGGCGGTTGCGAACATGTTGACGTGGTCGAGCAGCTGGCCATCGATCGCCTGAAGAAGCTGTTCGGCGCGGAAGCGGCCAACGTGCAGCCCAACTCCGGCTCGCAGGCCAACCAGGCCGTGCTGATGGCCTTCGCCAAGCCCGGCGAC
>JAUVWV010000044.1 GCA_030603925.1 Thauera sp.
ACCACATAGGTGTGGGTCTGCTTCACGCAGGGCAGCTCCGAGATCTTCTCTCCCATCACCCGGCGGTATTCATGGATGTCGCGGGTGCGCACCTTCAGCAGGTAATCGAAGTCCCCCGCGATCATGTGGCAGGACTGGATCTCCGGAATGCGCATCACCGCCTCGTTGAAGCGCCGCAGGTCGTGTGCGGTGGTGCTCGACAGCAGGACCTGGACGATGACGATGTGGCCGGCGTCCATCGCCTCGGGATCGAGATCGGCGTGGTAGCCGCGGATCACCCCGGCCTTCTCCAGCCGGCGGATGCGCTCCGCGCACGGCGTCTTGGTGAGCCCCACGCGGCGCGACAACTCCACCACCGAGAGGCGCGCGTCGGCCTGCAACTCGGCGAGAATCTTCAGATCGATGCGGTCCATTGCAGTGCAACAGGCTCCTTTCCTGCAGAACACGATTGTTACAGTCATTCTGCCTGAATAAGTTTGTTTTTTGGAGCCATAAACTATCGTGTTTCACGCATATTTCAGCCACTCGACCCACCGGCCGTAGCAGCGCACGGCCGGACAACGCCTGATGGAGTATGTGTGCCGTGAGCAAGCCCGTTTCGTATCCGGCGGCGGAAGCCGCACTCACCGAAACACCCCGCCCGGAACTGCGCCGGCGCATCGATGCGGCCTGGCGCCAGCCCGAACCGGACTGCGTGCCGCCGCTGGTGAGCGCGGCACGGGTGGACGGCGCGATGGGCGAACGCATCGCCAAGCTGGCCCACGCCCTGGTGAGCGGACTGCGCAACAAGCGCGCACGCTCATCCGGGGTGGACGCGCTGATGAAGGAGTTCTCGCTCTCCAGCCAGGAGGGCGTGGCGCTGATGTGCCTGGCGGAGGCCCTGTTGCGCGTACCCGACCGCGCCACCGCCGACCGCCTGATCCGCGACAAGCTGGCCGGCGGCGACTGGCGCTCGCACATCGGCCATAGCCCCTCGCTGTTCGTCAACGCCGCCACCTGGGGGCTGCTGATCACCGGCCGGCTGGTCGCCACCCCGAGCGCCGAAGGCCTGGCCAGCGCGCTCACCCGCCTGCTGGCGCGCGGCGGCGAGCCGCTGATCCGCAAGGGCATGGACCTGGCGATGCGCATGCTGGGCGAACAGTTCGTCACCGGGCGCACCATCGCCGAGGCGCTGGAGCGCGGCCGCAGCGCCGAAAAACGCGGCTACCGCTACTCCTTCGACATGCTCGGCGAGGCCGCCATGACCGCCGCCGACGCCCAACGCTACTACGCCGCCTACGAAGGGGCGATCCGCGCCATCGGCAAGGGCTCGCAGGGACGCGGCGTGATCGACGGCAACGGCATCTCGATCAAGCTCTCTGCGCTGCACCCGCGCTACGTCTGGGCGCAGCGCGAACGCGTGATGAACGAACTGCTGCCGCGCGTGCAGGCGCTGTGCCAGCTCGCCCGCGAGTACGACATCGGGCTGAACATCGACGCCGAGGAGGCCGACCGCCTCGACCTCTCCCTGGACCTGCTCGAAGCCCTCGCCCACGACCCCGCACTGGCCGGCTGGAACGGCCTGGGTTTCGTCGTACAGGCCTACCAGAAGCGCGCCCCGCTGGTGCTCGACTGGATCATCGAACTGGCGCGCGCCAGCGGACGGCGCATCATGGTGCGCCTGGTCAAGGGCGCCTACTGGGACGCCGAGATCAAGCGTGCGCAGAGCGACGGCCTGGCCGGCTACCCGGTGTTTACCCGCAAGGTCTACACCGACGTCTCCTACCTCGCCTGCGCGCGCAAGCTGCTCGCCGCGCGCGACGCCATCTATCCGCAGTTCGCCACCCACCACGCCCACACCCTGGCAGCAGTGTTCCATCTTGCGGGCGAGGGCTACCAGCCCGGCGACTACGAGTTCCAGTGCCTGCACGGCATGGGCGAACCGCTCTACGACCAGATCGTCGGCCACCCCGAGCGCCACCGCATGGTGCGCATCTACGCCCCGGTCGGCAGCCACGAAACCCTGCTCGCCTACCTGGTGCGGCGCCTGCTGGAGAACGGCGCCAACAGCAGCTTCGTGAACCGCATCGTGGACCAGAACGTCGCCATCGAGGAGCTGATCGCCGACCCGGTCGAGCAGGCCGCCCCGCTCGCCGGCACGCCGCACCCGCGCATCGTCCTGCCCGAAGCGCTGTACGGCAGCGCGCGGCGCAACGCACAGGGCATCGACCTGGCCAGCGAAGCGGTACGCATGCGCATCGCCGCCGCCCTGGCGGACAGCCGCAGCAGCCTGTGCGAAGCGGCGCCCATGCCGGCCGGCGCTTGCCCCGCAACGGGCGAGGCCGCAACCTTGCACAACCCCGCCGACCGGCGCGACATCGTCGGGCACGTACTGGAGGCCGACAGCGCCGCGGTCGAGCAGGCCCTGGCGGCTGCGGGCGCCTTTGCCGCCGCCTGGGCCGCCACCCCGCCGGCCGAACGCGCCACCCGCCTGGAGCGCGCCGCCGATCTGCTGGAACGCGACGGCGACCGCCTGATGGCGCTCACCGTGCGCGAAGCCGGCAAGACCTGGGCCAACGCGGTGGCCGAACTGCGCGAGGCGGTGGATTTCTGCCGCTACTACGCCGCCCAGGTGCGCAGCTTCGACAACGCCAGCCATCCGCCGCTCGGCCCGGTGCTGTGCATCAGCCCGTGGAACTTCCCGCTGGCCATTTTCACCGGTCAGCTCGCGGCAGCACTCGCCGCCGGCAACCCGGTGATCGCCAAGCCCGCCGAACAGACCCCGCTGATCGCCGCCGCCGCGGTACGCCTGTTCCATGAGGCCGGCATTCCGCCGGCGGCGCTGCAACTGCTCCCCGGGCGCGGCGAAACCGTGGGCGCCGCGCTGGTGGCCGACCCGCGCGTGCGCGGGGTGATGTTCACCGGCTCCACCGAAGTCGCCGCGCTGATCAACCGCACGCTCGCCGCACGCGGCGGCAGGATTCCGCTGATCGCAGAAACCGGCGGGCAGAACGCCATGATCGTCGACTCCACCGCCCTGCCCGAGCAGGTGGTGGCCGACGTGCTGGCCTCCAGCTTCGACTCCGCCGGCCAGCGCTGCTCCGCGCTGCGCGTGCTGTGCCTGCAGGAGGACATTGCCGACGGCGTGCTCGACATGCTGCGCGGCGCCGCGGCCGAACTGCGCCTGGGCGACCCGGCCGATGTGCGCAACGACGTCGGCCCGGTGATCGACCAGGAGGCACGCGACAGCCTGGAGCGCCATGTCGCCGCAATGCAGGCCGCCGGCTGCCGGGTCACCCGCCTGCCGCTGCCCGAAGCGTGCACGCACGGCACCTATGTTGCGCCGACCCTGATCGAAATCGACAGCCTCGCCCGCCTCGGGCGCGAACAGTTCGGCCCCATCCTGCACGTGCTGCGCTACCGCGAGCGCGACCTGGAAGCGCTGATCGATGCGCTCAACGCCACCGGCTACGGCCTCACCATGGGCGTGCACTCGCGCATCGACGAGACCATCGGCCGCGTCGCGGCGCGCGCCCATGTCGGCAACCTGTACGTGAACCGCAACATGATCGGCGCGGTGGTCGGCGTACAGCCCTTTGGCGGCGAGGGCCTGTCCGGCACCGGCCCGAAGGCCGGCGGCCCGCTCTACCTGCATCGCCTGCTGGCGCGCAGCCCGGCGGTGCGCTTCGGCGAAGCGGCCAGCGTGGCGCAGGAGGCGGACGCCGCGGTGCGCCACGCACTCGACGCGTTTGCCGGCTGGCTGGAAGCGGGCGGCCGCGCCGTGCTCGAAGGCGACGACATCGCGGTGCTGCGCGACCGTCTCGACGCCTGCCGCGCAGGCGCGATCACCGGCCTGCGCCTCACCCTGCCCGGCCCCACCGGCGAGGACAACAGCCTGCGCTTCGTGGCGCGCGGACGCATCGCCGGCATCGCCGCGGGCAACGCCGCGCGCCTGCATCAGCTCGCCGCCGCGCTGGCCAGCGGCAACCGCCTGGTGATCGACGACAACGACAGCACGCGCCGTCTGGCCGCGGCACTGCCCGCCACGCTGGCGGACGCGCTGGAACTGGCCACCGACTGGTTCGACAGCGCGTTCGGCGCCCTGCTGTTCGACGGCACCGACGCCGAAGCCGACGCCCTGCGCGTGCGCCTGGCCGCGCGCAGCGGCCCCATCGTCGGCCTGCTGCGCCCCGAGCCGGGCTACGACCTTGCCCGCCTGGTGCATGAGCGCACGGTGAGCATCAACACCGCGGCCGCCGGCGGCAACGCCAGCCTGATGGCGATGGGCGCCTGAATGCCGCCGGCCAGCAGCCCGCAGCGCGCCGCCCGGGCCCTGCGTCCGGTGGCGCGCAGTGTGCCGGCGTGCAGCCGCGGGTCAACCCGGATGGCTTCGCGTGCAGTTTCGTATAAGGTATACGATCTTTCGCAGCGCGCGAGACAGCTCCGCATGCCAGGCCAGTTCCAGCATCCCGACGCCGCCCGCCTCAGGCCCGCAGCCACCTCCGACCAGATTGCGGAGGTGCTGCGCCAGGCCATTGCCGACGGCGCGCTGGCCACCGGCGCGACGCTGCGCCAGGACGAGCTGGCGGCGCGCTTTGCGGTGAGCAAGATTCCGGTGCGCGAAGCGCTCAAGCGCCTGGAGGCCGAAGGGCTGGTGATCTTCCACCCCAACCGCGGCGCCGAAGTCGCCTCGCTCAGTGCGGCCGCGATCGACGAATACCTCGACATCCGCGCCGTGCTCGAAAGCCACGCCGCCGCCCTGGCCGCGCCGCGCATCGGCAACGCCCAGCTGGCCGATGCACGGCGCGCCCTGGACGCTTTCGCGCAGGCCGACGATGCCGCCCTGCGCAGCGCCCACAACTGGGCTTTCCACGCGGCGCTCTACGCCGCTGCCGAGCGCCCCCTGCTGCTCGCCGAGATCCGCGCCCTCCACCACAAGGTCGAGCGCTACGCCGTTGCGCAGATCGCTCGCGACCCCGACACCGAGATGCCCAAGAACCGACGGGAGCACGAAGCCATCCTGGCCGCGTTCACCCGTCGCGACGCCGACGCAGCGGCATGCCTGACCCGAGCACACGTGCTCGGGGCGGGAGCGTCGATCCTGCAGCACCTGCAAGACCACAGCCACCAAGGAGACCACCTATGAAGAAAACCCTGCTCGCCACCGCCTGCCTGGCGCTCGGCGCCTATTCCCAGACCAGCCTGGCCGACATGTCGGTCGCCATTGCCGGCCCGATGACCGGCCAGTACGCCTCCGCCGGCGACCAGATCCGCCGCGGCGCGGAGATGGCCATTGCCGACATCAACGCGCGCGGCGGGGTGCTTGGCGAGAAGCTCAAGCTCGAAGTGGGCGACGACGCCTGCGATCCGAAGCAGGCCGTCTCGGTGGCCAACACCATGGTCAACCGCAAGATCGTGTTCATGCACGGCCACTGGTGCTCGAGCTCCACCATCCCGGCCTCCGAGGTGTACAACGAGTCCGACATCCCGATGGCCACGGTATCGACCAACCCGCAGGTCACCGAGCGCGGGCTGGCGAACATCTTCCGCATCATGGGGCGCGACGACCAGCAGGGCATGGTCGCCGGCGAGTACATCGCCGACAAGTTCAAGGGCAAGAAGGTCGCCGTGGTGGACGACAAGAGCGCCTACGGCAAGGGCCTGGCCGACGAGATCGCCAAGGCGATGACCGCCAAGGGCATGAAGCCGGCGCTGCGCGAGGCGATCACCGCGGGCGAGAAGGACTACTCCGGCCTGGTCACCAAGCTCAAGCAGGCGGGCGTGGAAGTGATGGCCTACGGCGGCTACCACACCGAAGTCGCGCTGATCCTGCGCCAGGCCCAGCAAGCCGGTCTGCAGCTCACCGTGATGGGCGGCGACACCCTGACCAACTCCGAGCTGGTCACCGCCGCCGGCCCGGCCGCCGACAACGTCATGTTCACCTTCTCGCCCGATCCGCGCAAGAACCCGGAAGCCGCGCCGGTGGTGGAGAAGTTCCGCGCCGCCAAGGTCGAGCCGGAAGGCTACGTGCTCTACGCCTACGCCGCCATGCAGCTCTTCGAGCAGGCCGCCAACAGCGCCAAGAGCGTGAAGTACAAGGATCTGGAAAAGGCCCTGCGCGGCGGCAGCTTCAAGACCGTGATCGGCGACCTGAACTTCGACGCCAAGGGTGACCAGAAGGCGCCCGGATTCGTGGTCTATCGCTGGAAGGGCGGCCAGTACGACTACGCCCAGTAAGAGCGGCCCTGGCCGCGATGCGGCGTCCGGTACGCCAGGACCGGCCGCATCGCGGGCAAGCCCGCTCCTACGACACACCATAACGACCTTCCCTGCGCACGGCGACGGCTTCCCGCCGTCAGCCGTCGTGCGCCGCCACAGCAGGAGACAAGCGTGGCCTACGCACTGCAACAACTCATCAACGGTCTGACGCTCGGCGCCATGTACGGCCTGATCGCGATCGGCTACACGATGGTGTACGGCATCATCGGCATGATCAACTTCGCCCACGGCGACATCTTCATGGTGAGCGCGTTCATCGCGATCACCGCCTTCACCCTGCTCGCCGCCGCCGACGTCACCTCGATCCCGCTCGCGCTGACCTTCGTGCTGATCGTGGCGATCTTCTTCACCTCGGCCTACGGCTGGGCGGTGGAGCGCACCGCCTACCGGCCGCTGCGCGGCTCCACCCGGCTGGCCCCGCTGATCTCGGCGATCGGCATGTCGATCTTCCTGCAGAATGCCGTGCAGCTCACCCAGGGCGCGCGCGTGAAGCCCATCCCGCCGGTCATCGAGGGCGGCGTGGTGCTGTGGGACGCCCCGGGCTTCACCGTGCAGATCGGCTGGAGCCAGTTGCTGATCATCGTCACCACCGTGGTGCTGATGATCGCCTTCACCTGGATGATCACCCAGACCCCCTTCGGCCGCCAGCAGCGCGCCTGCGAACAGGACCGCACCATGGCCTCGCTGCTCGGCGTGAACGTGGACCGCACCATCTCCTTCACCTTCATGCTGGGTGCCGCACTGGCCGCGGTGGCCGGGGTGATGGTCACCGTGTACTACGGCGTGGTGGATTTCTTCATCGGCTTCCTGGCAGGCATCAAGGCCTTCACCGCGGCGGTGCTGGGGGGCATCGGCTCACTGCCCGGCGCCATGCTGGGGGGGCTGCTGATCGGCCTCATCGAAGCCTTCTGGGCGGCCTACCTGTGGGCGGAGTACAAGGATGTGGCCACCTTCGGCATCCTCTGCCTGGTGCTGATGCTGCGCCCCTCGGGCCTGCTCGGCCGGCCTGAAGTGGAGAAGGTCTGATGAGCGCCGTCGTCTTCGCCCACCACGGGCTCACCCCGGCCGAACGCCTGCGCGACGCCGGCTGGATCGCCTTCGTCGCGCTCATCCTGGGCGTTCCGCTGATCGGCCTGACCACCGTCGACGTCGGCGGGCGGCTCGCCGTCGATACCCGGTTCGGCCTGCTCGCCATGGCGGTGATCGCCGCCTTCGGCGGCCGCCTCCTCATGCGCTGGTCGCTCGACCACCTCGGCGCACGCAAGCTTGCCCGCCAGCGCGCGGCCACCGATAGCGGCGCCGGACGTGCCCAGCAGGTGGTCAACGTGCTCGGCTGGCTGGCGCTCGGCGCCTCGGTGGCGCTGCCCCTCGCGTTCTCCGACAACCGCTACGTGGTCGACACCGCCACCACGGTACTGATCTACGTGATGCTGGGCTGGGGCCTGAACGTGGTGGTCGGCCTGGCCGGCCTGCTCGACCTCGGGTATGTCGCCTTCTACGCCGTCGGCGCCTACTCCTATGCGCTGCTGTCGACCCAGTACGGCTGGGGCTTCTGGGAGGCGCTGCCGGTGTCCGGGGCGCTCGCCGCGGCCTTCGGCATCCTGCTCGGCTATCCCATCCTGCGCCTGCGCGGTGACTACCTGGCCATCGTCACGCTGGGTTTCGGCGAGATCATCCGGGTGATCCTGGTGAACTGGACGGAGTTCTCCGGCGGCCCCAACGGCATCAGCTCGATTCCGCGCCCGAGCTTCTTCGGCCTCGAGTTCACCCGCAACGCGCCGGAAGACGGGCACAGCTTCGCCAGTTTCTTCGGCCTCGAGTTCTCGGCCATGCACCGCCTGATCTTCCTGTACTACCTGATCCTGGTGCTGGCGCTCCTCACCCATGTGTTCGTCTCGCGCCTGCGCAAGCTGCCGGTGGGACGCGCCTGGGAGGCGCTGCGCGAGGACGAGATCGCCTGCAAGGCGATGGGCATGAACACCACCAACATCAAGCTCTCGGCCTTCGCCATCGGCGCCATGCTGGGCGGCTTTGCCGGGGTGTTCTTCGCCGCGCGCCAGGGCTTCATCTCGCCGGAGAGCTTCACCTTCAGCGAGTCGGCGATCATCCTCGCCATCGTCGTGCTGGGCGGCATGGGTTCGCAGATGGGCGTGGTGCTGGCGGCCACGCTGCTGGTACTGATCCCCGAGTTCGGGCGCAACTTCGCCGAGTACCGCATGCTGCTGTTCGGCATGGCGATGGTGCTGATCATGGTGTGGCGCCCGGGCGGCCTGCTGGCACACCGCGAACCGACGCTGCGCCTGTCCGCCGACGGCAAGGCCGCCAAGGGAGGTGCCTGATGAGCACGCTGCTTTCGGTGCGCAACCTGACCATGCGCTTCGGCGGCCTCACCGCCATCGACGACCTCTCGCTGGAAGTGCCGGCCGGCAGGATCACCGGCATCATCGGCCCCAACGGCGCGGGCAAGACCACGCTGTTCAACTGCCTCACCGGGTTCTACAAACCCACGGTCGGCACCCTGCGCCTGGCCCATCCGCAGCACGGCGAGATGCGTCTGGAGAAGCTGCCCAGCCACCGCGTCGCGCGCGACGCCCAGGTGGTGCGCACCTTCCAGAACATCCGCCTGTTCCCCAAGATGACGGTGCTGGAGAACCTCATCGTCGCGCAGCACAACGTGCTGCAGCGCGCATCCAGGTTCTCCATTGCGGGCCTGTTCAGCCTGCCCGGCTACCGTCAGGCCGAACGCGCGGCGGTGGCGCGCGCCGCCACCTGGCTGGAACGCCTGCAGCTCACCCGTTTTGCCGACCACGCCGCGGGCGACCTGCCCTACGGCACCCAGCGGCGCATCGAGATCGCCCGCGCGCTGTGCGTGGATCCGGTGCTGCTGTGCCTTGACGAACCGGCCGCCGGCCTCAACCCACGCGAGTCGGCGGAACTCAACGAGCTGCTGCTCTACCTGTGCCGCGAACAGGGGGTGGCGATCCTGCTCATCGAACACGACATGAGCGTGGTGATGAACGTCTCCGACCACATCTGCGTGATCAACTACGGCCGCAAGATCGCCGAAGGCGCGCCGGACGCGGTGAAGAACGACCCGCACGTGATCAAGGCCTATCTGGGCGAGGACGAGGAAGAAGGGGTGATGGAGGAATACACGGAGGAACGCGCATCATGATGCTGAGCATGGAAGGGGTACATGCCCACTACGGCCACATCCACGCGCTGCGCGGCATCGACGTGTCGGTGCAGGTCGGCGAGATCGTCACCCTGATCGGCGCCAACGGCGCGGGCAAGTCCACGCTGATGATGAGCCTGTTCGGCAGCCCCAAGGCAAGCGCCGGGCGCATCGTGTTCGACGGCGAGGACATCACCCGCCTCACCACCCACGAGATTGCGCGGCGCGGCATCGCCCTGGTGCCCGAAGGGCGGCGCATCTTCCCGCGCATGACCGTGCTGGAAAACCTGCAGATGGGTGCGGCGCACGCCGACCCGGCCAACTACGACGCCGACATCGCGCGGGTGTATGCGATGTTCCCCATCCTGCAGGAACGCGCCGCGCAGCGCGCCGGCACGCTGTCGGGCGGCGAGCAGCAGATGCTGGCCATCGGCCGCGCGCTGATGAGCCGCCCCAAGCTGCTGCTGCTCGACGAACCCTCGCTGGGCCTCGCGCCGATCTACATCCGCAAGATCTTCCAGATCGTGCGCGAACTGAACCGCGACCACGGCATGACCATCCTGCTGGTCGAGCAGAACGCCAACCAGGCGCTGCGCGTCGCCCACCGCGGCTACGTGCTGCAGCACGGCGCGATCACCCTCGCCGGCAGCGGCGCCGAACTGCTCGCCAGTCCGGACGTGCGTGCCGCCTACCTGGAGGGGGGCGGCCACGGCTGAGCCTGCGGAGAGCGCAGGCGCACCGGCACGCTTGCGCTCACTCACCATATCCTTATTCCGCGGACCCCATTGTGTCCGCCGTGCGCGCCGGTAAACTCGGCGCCTTTTTCTTCCGGCCGCAGCCGGAATCCAGCAGCAGGGCAAGAGACGTGATCGAACTCAGGCAGGCCGGCAAAACCTATCGCGTGGACGGACGGGACATCCCCGCCCTGCAGCCCACCGACCTGCGCGTCGCAGGTGGCGAGATCTTCGGCCTGATCGGCCACTCGGGCGCCGGCAAGAGCACCCTGCTGCGCCTGATCAACCGCCTGGAGGAGCCGAGCGCCGGCCGCATCGTGGTGGACGGCGAGGACGTCACCGCGCTCGACGCCGCCGGCCTGCGCGCCTTCCGCCGCCGCGTCGGGATGATCTTCCAGCACTTCAACCTGCTGTCGTCGAAGACCGTGGCCGACAACATCGCCATGCCGCTGCAACTCGCCGGCAGTCTTGGCCGCCGGCAGATCGCCGAGCGGGTGGACGGCCTGCTCGCGCGCGTCGGCCTGGAAGCGCACGCCGGCAAGTACCCGGCGCAGCTTTCCGGCGGGCAGAAGCAGCGCGTCGGCATCGCCCGGGCGCTGGCTACAGAACCGAAGATCCTGCTGTGCGACGAAGCCACCAGCGCGCTCGACCCGCAGACCACCGCCCAGGTGCTGCAGCTGCTCGACGGCATCAACCGCGAACTGGGGCTGACCATCGTGCTGATCACCCATGAGATGGACGTGATCCGCCGGGTGTGCGACCGTGTGGCGGTGATGGACGCCGGGCGCATCGTCGAGCTCGGCCCGGTGGGCGACGTCTTCCTGCATCCGCAGCACCCCACCACGCGGCGCTTCGTGCTCGAGGCCGAGCAGATCGACGAGCACGAGCAGCGCGCGGACTTCGCCCACGTGGCCGGACGCATCGTGCGCCTGACCTTCCGCGGCGAGGCCACCTACGCCCCGCTGCTGGGCTCGGTGGCGCGCGACACCGGGGTGGATTTCAGCATCCTCGCCGGGCGCATCGACCACATCAAGGACACCCCCTACGGCCAGCTTACCCTCGCGCTGATCGGCGGCGACATCGACGCCGCCCAGCGCCGCCTGGCGGAGGCCGAGGTGCACCTGGAGGTGCTGCGCGCATGAACGAATTCTTCTCCAACGTCGATCCCGGCGAAATCTGGCTCGCCACCGTCGACACCCTGTTGATGCTGGGCGGCTCGCTGCTGTTCACCGTGCTGTTCGGCCTGCCGCTGGGCGTGCTGCTCTTTCTCACCGGCCCGCGCCAGATGTTCGAGCGCCGCGGCCTCTACCGCCTGCTGTCGGTGCTGGTCAACGCGCTGCGTTCGCTGCCCTTCATCATCCTGCTGATCGTCATGATCCCGCTCACCGTACTGCTCACCGGCACCTCGCTCGGCGTGGCCGGCGCGATTCCGCCGCTGGTCGCCGGGGCGACGCCCTTCTTCGCCCGCCTGGTGGAGACCGCGCTGCGCGAGGTCGACCGCGGCATCATCGAGGCCAGCCAGGCGATGGGCGCAACCACCCGGCAGATCGTCGTCGACGCCCTGCTGCCCGAGGCGCGCCCGGGCATCATCGCCGCCATCACCATCACCGCCATCACCCTGGTGTCCTACACCGCGATGGCCGGCGTGGTGGGCGCCGGCGGACTGGGCGACCTGGCCATCCGCTTCGGCTACCAGCGCTTCCAGACCGACGTGATGATCGTCACCGTCGCCCTGCTGCTGGTACTGGTGCAGATCCTGCAATCCATCGGCGACCGGCTGGTGGTGCACTTTTCGCGCAGATGATCCTGCGCGCCTTCCCTTCCCCCTTCACGAGAGGCAACCCATGAAGAAACTGCTCACCACGCTGGCGCTCGCCGCCAGCTTCGGCGCCCACGCCGCCGACACGCTGAACGTGGCCGCCACCGCCGTGCCGCACGCCGAGATCCTCGAATTCATCAAGCCGGCGCTGGCCAAGGACGGCGTCGAGCTCAAGGTCAAGGTGTTCACCGACTATGTGCAGCCCAACGTGCAGGTGGCGGAGAAGCGCATGGACGCCAACTTCTTCCAGCACCAGCCCTATCTGGACGAGTTCAACCGCAGCAAGGGCACCAGCCTGGTGAGCGTGGCCGGCGTGCACGTCGAGCCCTTCGGCGCATACTCGCGCAAGATCAAGAGCCTCGCCGAGCTGCCCCGGGGCGCCAGCGTGGTGATCCCCAACGACGCCACCAACGGCGGGCGCGCCCTGCTGCTGCTGGAAAAGGCCGGGGTGATCAAGCTCAAGGACTCGGCCAACATCCTGTCCACCCCGCGCGACATCGCCGAAAACCCCAAGGGCATCAAGATCCGCGAACTCGAAGCCGCCACCCTGCCGCGCGTGCTCGGCCAGGTGGACCTCGCGCTGATCAACACCAACTACGCGCTGGAAGCGGGACTCAATCCGGCCGAGGATGCGCTCGCCATCGAGGGCAGCGAGTCGCCCTACGTGAACATCCTGGTCACCCGCGCAGACAACCGGGACGCCGTGGCGGTGCGCAAGCTGGTGCAGGCACTGCAGGGCGAGGACGTGAAGCGCTTCATCCTCGACAAGTACAAGGGCGCGGTAGTGCCGGCCTTCTGAGCGGCACAGCAACGCACACCCCCGCCTGCGCAAGGGTCGCCCGCCGGCGGCCCTTGCCACCGTACTCCGCGGCGCACGGCGCAGGACAGCGCAACGACACCGGATGCCCATGCCCGCCGCGCAGCGGCACTGAGATCAATGACCACCTCGACCACGCCCCCCGCCCGCTGGCTGCCCTTCGTCGTGCTCGGCCTGGGCCTCACCGCGATCTCCTTCGGCGCCATCTTCGCCCGCATCGCGCAGGCCGAAGGGGTCGACTCGCTGGTCGTCGCCACCTGGCGGCTGGGCCTGGCCGCGCTCATCGTCACGCCGATCGCGCTGTTGCAGTCGCGCCGCGACCTCGCCGCGCTGAGCGGCCGCCAGATGCTGATGGCGCTGGCCGCCGGACTCTTCCTCGCCGCCCACTTCGCCACCTGGATCACTTCGCTGGAGTACACCTCGGTGGCCTCCAGCACCGCGCTGGTCACCACCAATCCGCTGTGGATCGGCCTGGCCTCCTTCGTGCTGTTCCGCGAAGCCCCCACCCGCATGATGCTGGGCGGCATCGCGCTGTCCTTCGGCGGCAGCCTGCTGATCTTCTGGAGCGACAGCCAGAACGCCGGCGCGGGCAGCGACCCGATGTTCGGCAACCTGCTCGCACTGGTCGGCTCGTGGTGTTTCTCCGCCTACCTGCTGATCGGCCGCCGCCTGCGTGCCGGACTGGGGCTGGCGGCCTACATCTGGCTGGCCTACGGCGTGGCCGCGCTGTTCCTGCTCGCCGCCAGCGGGCTCGCCGGCAGCGCGCTCACCGGGCACAGCCTGGCGGCCTGGGCGGTGCTCGCCGGCATGGCGCTGGGCCCCCAACTGCTCGGCCACACCGCCTACAACTGGTCGCTGCGCCATGTCTCGGCTACCTTCGTGGCGGTCGTGACGCTGGGCGAACCGGTGGGCAGCGCGGCGATGGCCTGGGTCTTCTTCGGCGAAGGCTTCGCGCCGCTGCAACTTGCCGGCTTCACACTGCTGCTCGCCGGCATCTATCTCGCCGCACGCGGGGAACGCCGCTGAAGCGCCAGCGGTCGAACCCGTCCGTCCTTTCCGGCGGGCAGCCCGCGCCTGGCTCACCCGGGCGCCGGACGGCTGCTGTTATAATCCATCGTTTGACGTCAACCTTCGGAGTACAACGTGCTGATTTCCAACGCATATGCCCAGGCTGAGGGCGCCGCCCAGGGTGGTGGCCTGCTCGGCCTGCTGCCGCTGATCCTGATGTTCGTGGTGCTGTGGTTCCTGATGATCCGCCCGCAGATGAAGCGCGCCAAGGAACACAAGGCCATGGTCGAGGCACTGGCCAAGGGCGACGAGGTGGTCACCGGCGGCGGCATCGCCGGCCGCGTCACCGAAGTGGGCGAGAGCTTCGTGCAGATCGAGATCGCCGCCAACACCACCGTCGCGGTGCAGAAGCAGGCCGTGGCGACCGTGCTGCCCAAGGGCACCCTCAAGGCGATCTGACCCGGATCGCCCCGACGGCCGGCCCGGAACGCGCGTTCCGGGTGGCCGCCCCCTCCGGCCTCACCCGGCCCCGCCCCGCCTCCTACCGACTCCGGCCATGAATCGCTACCCGCTCTGGAAAAACCTCGTAATCGGTCTGATCCTGCTCTGGGGGGTGCTGTACACCCTGCCGAACTTCTACGGTGAAGTGCCCGCCGTACAGGTTTCCAGCGGCAAGGCCACGCTCAAGCTCGAACCGGCCGCGGTCGGCGGACAGATCGAAGACGCCCTGCGCGGTGCCGGCATCGCCCACACCGGGATGTTTGCCGACGCCAACAGCCTGCGCTTCCGCTTCACCGGCACCGAAGAACAGATCCAGGCGCGCGACGTAATCGAGCGCACCTTGAATCCCGATCCGCAGGATCCCTCCTACGTGGTGGCCCTGAACCTGCTCTCGGCCTCGCCGAACTGGCTCACCCGCATCCACGCTCTGCCGATGTACCTCGGCCTGGACCTGCGCGGCGGCGTGCACTTCCTGCTGCAGGTCGACATGCCGGGCGCGCTCACCAAGCGCCTGGATTCCACCGCCGGCGACCTGCGCACCCTGATGCGCGATCGCGGCGTGCGCCATGCCGGCATCACCCGTGAAGGCAACACCGTGCAGCTGCGCTTCCGCGAAGCCGCGCAGCGCGATGCCGCACGCAACGCCATCCAGAATTCCACCTCCGACCTGCAACTGGTCGACCGCGACGACGGTGCGGACGACTTCAAGCTGATCGGCAGCCTGACCGCACAGGCGCAACAGACGATGCGCGATTTCGCCATCAAGCAGAACATCACAACCCTGCACAACCGCATCAACGAACTGGGCGTGGCCGAGCCGGTGATCCAGCAGCAGGGCGCCGACCGCATCGTGGTGCAGCTGCCGGGCGTGCAGGACGTAGCCAAGGCGAAGGACATCCTGGGCCGTACCGCCACCCTGGAAGTGCGCATGGTCGATGACACCCCGGGCGCGCTGGAAGCCGCACTGGGCGGCAACGTACCCTTCGGCACCGAGTTGTACACCGAGCGCGGCGGCCTGCCGCTGCTGGTGCGCCGCCAGGTGGTGCTCACCGGCGACCGCCTCACCGACGCCCAGCCCGGCTTCGACGGCCAGACCAACGAGCCGGCGGTACACCTCACCCTGGATGCGGCCGGCGCACGCATCTTCCGCGACCTCACGCGGGAAAACGTCGGCAAGCGCATGGCCATCCTGCTGGTCGAGAAGGGACGCGGCGAAGTCGTCACCGCCCCGGTGATCCGCACCGAGATCGGCGGCGGCCGCGTGCAGATTTCCGGCCGCATGACCACCGTTGAAGCCAACGACGTCGCGCTGCTGCTGCGCGCCGGCTCGCTGGCGGCGCCGATGGAGATCATCGAGGAGCGCACCGTCGGCCCCAGCCTGGGGGCGGAGAATATTGCCAAAGGCTCCAATTCGGTGATCTGGGGCTTCGTGGCGATCGCCATCTTCATGATCGTCTACTACACCCTGTTCGGCCTGGTGTCGGTGATCGCGCTGAGCTTCAACCTGGTGCTGCTGATCGCCCTGCTGTCGCTGCTGCAGGCTACCCTGACCCTGCCCGGCATCGCCGCGATGGCGCTCACCCTGGGCATGGCGATCGACGCCAACGTACTGATCAACGAGCGCATCCGTGAGGAGCTGCGCAACGGCGCCACGCCGCAGGCGGCCATCCACGCCGGCTACGACCGCGCCTTCGACACCATCCTGGACGCCAACATCACCACCCTGATCGCCGGCATCGCCCTGCTGGTGTTCGGCTCCGGCCCGGTGCGCGGCTTCGCGGTGGTGCACTGCCTGGGCATCCTCACCTCGATGTTCAGCGCGGTGATGGTGTCGCGCATGATCATCAACCTGATCTACGGCCGCCAGCGCAAGGTGGCGAAGCTGCATCTCGGCCAGTCGGCCAACTGAGGAAAGGGACGGAACACGACCATGGAATTCTTCCGCCAGAGAACCGACATCCCCTTCATGCGCCACGCGCTGAAGTTCAACATCGTCTCGACCCTCGCCTTCGTCCTCGCCGTCTTCTTCATCGTCCTGAAGGGACTCAACCTCTCGGTGGAATTCACCGGCGGCACGCTGATCGAAGTCGGCTACCCCGAGCCGCCGCGCATCGAGGACATCCGCCAGGCCCTGGCGCGCGACGGCTATCCGGACGCCCAGGTGCAGAACTTCGGCAGTGCACGCGAGATCCTGATCCGCATGCCCAACCGTGAGGACCTGGACACCGCGCGGGTCTCCGAGCGCGTAATGGCCACCCTGGGCGCACAGGCCGGCCCGGTGCCCGAACTGCGCCGCGTGGAGTTCGTCGGCCCGCAGGTCGGCAAGGAGCTCGCCACCGACGGCGCGATGGCGCTGCTGCTGGTGATCTTCGGCATCATGATCTACCTCGCGATGCGCTTCGAATGGCGCTTTTCGGTGTCGGCCATCATCGCCAACCTGCACGACGTGATCATCATCGTCGGCTTCTTCGCCTTCTTCCAGTGGGAATTCTCACTGGCCGTGCTGGCCGCGGTGCTGGCCGTGCTGGGCTATTCGGTGAACGAATCGGTGGTGGTGTTCGACCGGGTGCGCGAAACCTTCAAGAAGAAGCGCAAGAGCGTGTCCATCGGCACGGTGTGGACCCGGGGCCAGAAAACCCTGGCCAAGGACTGAACGGGCCGCACGACCCTGGTAGTCTGCCGCATCAAACACGACATCCCGTTCCTGCGGCACGCGCTGCT
>JAUVWV010000219.1 GCA_030603925.1 Thauera sp.
AGCCGCTGCCCTTGGCGGTGCGCTTGATCGCCGAGCCTGCTGAGGCACCGCGTTCCGCACCGGCGCCTGCAACGGCCGAGGTGCCTCCGTGCTCGGTGGCGCGTCCGCGGGCGCCGGTCGAGCGCCGTACGGAGGCACCGGTGCCGCGGCCCAGCCCGCCGCAACCTGCGCCGGCCCCGCTCGCGCAGGAAGCCGCGCCGCACAGCGAGCCGCCGGCGCACGAACTGTCCGCATCCGTTCCCGCCGAGGCGCCGGCCGGCGAGACCGGGCGCCCCGTGCAGCCCGCCGCGCCGGCCTTCGTCGAGGCGCGCTTCGATGCCGACTACCTGCGCAATCCGCCGCCGGCCTATCCGCCGATGTCGCGCAGGCGCGGCGAGCAGGGCTTGGTGTTGCTGGCGGTGGCGGTCAGTGCGGCGGGTGCGGCGGAGCGGGTGGAACTCCGGCAGGGCAGCGGCCATGCACGGCTCGATGAAGCCGCGCTGCGTGCAGTGGCGGGCTGGCGTTTCGTACCGGCGCGCCGCGGCGACCAGGCGGTGCCGGCGCAGGTGCTGGTACCGATCGAATTTCGTCTAAACGGCTAGCAGACCGTACAGGCCCCAAACGACATCACGGAATCGACCACAGGAAAACCATGAAACAGACCCACAGGATTGCGGCCCGGCCGCTGGCGCTGCTGATTGCAGCATCGTTTGCGCCGGCGGCGTTTGCCCAGGGGGTGGCCACCGAGCGGGAGCTTACCCCCGTGCTGGTGACGGAGGACGGCCTGCGGGCCGCGCTCGACCCCACGCTGCCGACCTCCAGCCACTCGGTGACGCGCGCGGAGCTGGCCGGGCAGAGCTTCACCAATACCGAGGATGCACTCGCCTACGCACCGAACACCACGGTGCGCAAGCGCTTTGTTGGCGATCGCAACGCCAATCTTGCCGGGCGCTCCTTTGGCACTCTGCAGCCCGCGCGCGGGCTTGCCTACGTGGACGGCTACCTCCTCTCCAATTTCCTTGGGCGTTTCGATGCGCCGCGCTGGAACGTGGTCTCGCCCGAAGAGGTCGCGCGCGTCGATGTGCTCTACGGTCCGTTCTCGGCAATCTATCCGGGCAACTCGATCGGTACCACGGTGGCGATCACCACGCGCCGGCCGCAGGAGCTCGAGGGCTCGGCGCGCCTTCAGGTCCATCGCCAGACCCACGACGACTACGGCCTGAAGCGCGATTACGACAACAACCAGCAAAGCGCCTACGTCGGCAACCGCTGGGGTGACCTGTCGGCTGCGGTGAGCCTGAACCGGCTCGCCTACCATTCCCATCCGATGGCCTATGCCACGGCCAACCGCAGCACCAACAGCAACGTGGCGGGCCTGCCTGCCGTCAGCGGCGCGCGCTTCGACCGCGACCCCAGCGGCACCGAGCGGGTTGTACTCGGTGCCACCGGCATCCAGAAGGGCGTGCAGGACAACGCCAAGATCAAGCTCGCCTACGACATCACGCCGCAGCTGCAGGCCGATGTGCTGTTCGCGCACTGGCGCAACGACTACAAGGTGAGTAACGAGACCCTGCTGCGCGACGCCGACGGCAACGAAGTCTGGCGTCCGGCGTCGGGTTCGCTCAACGTCGATATCGACGGCTTCCGCTATGCCGTGCCGACCATGGCACCGCAGAAGGGGAAGGATGAGCACCAGCAGTGGGGCGGGCGGCTGCGCACGCAGCACGCCACCGGGTGGAATTGGTCGGTGCAGCTCTCCGGCTATGACATGCTGAAGGACAGCAACCGCCAGGCGAGCGTCTCCGACCCCTTTGCCGGAGCGGCCGTGTCGGGGCGCGATTCTCGGCGCGACGGCACCGGCTGGAATACCTTCGAGCTGCAGACGACCTACACGCCGGGCGGGTCGGAGGGGCATTCGCTCACCTTCGGTTATCACCAGAACGGCTACGAGCTGAAGAACCGGGTGTTCGCCCTTTCCAACTGGCATGACGCATCGAGCCGCAGCACGGAGATCGAGAATTACCTGGGCAAGACAGAGATCCGGGCGCTCTACGCGCAGGATGCCTGGGCTTTTCATCCCAATTGGGTGGCGACCATGGGCCTGCGGCTGGAGCGTTTCCGCGCTTACGACGGGGCCCAGTTTGACTCAAGCGCGGCGGAGCCCCAGGTCAAGTACGCCAGCCGTAGCGCCTCGGGCACCAGCCCCAAGCTCTCGCTCGCCTACATTGCGAGCGACGAATGGCTGCTGCGCGCCTCCTACGGGCGCGGCGTGCGCTTCCCCACGGTTTCCGAGCTCTACCAGGGCACCGTTACCAGCCTCGCCGGCGACCGGACCATCGTGCGCAACGACCCCAACCTCAAGCCCGAGCGCAGCGATGCCGTCGAGCTTTCGGCAATCCGTGAGGTCGGTTCGAGCAACCTGCGCGTCTCGCTGTTCCAGGACGACATCCACGACACCATCTTCCGCCAGTCGCAGATCATCGGCTCCGACACGGTTACGACGGTGCAGAACGTCGGGCGGGTACGCACCCGCGGTATCGAGCTGGCCTATGTGGTCAATGACCTGTGGATCCCCGGCCTGGGGCTGCAGGCGAGCCTGGCGTTGAACCGCTCGCGGACACTGTCCAATCCGGCCGAGCCGGCGTCGGAAGGCAAGGATTTCCCGCGCATCCCGCGGGTGCGCGCCTCCGTGCTGGCGAGCTACGCCACCGGCCCGTGGCTCGCTTCCCTCGGCGTGCGCCACTCGGGGCGGCAGTACAACACCCTGGATAACTCCGACCGCAACGACGACAGCTTCGGCGGCCAGTCGCGCTTCACCGTGGTCGACCTCAAGGCTACCTATCGCTTCGACAAGAAGACCAGTCTTGCCCTGGGCATCGACAACGTGACCGACAAACGCTACTACACCCACCACCCTTATCCGGGGCGTACCGCCTACGCCGAGCTGAGCCTCGGATTCTGAGCCGGTTCCGGCGGGCGCCCGTCTCGCGCCGGAAGGCGAGACGGGCAAGCTGCCGGAGCCGCGGCCCCATGTTCAGGAGAACAGTCATGAATGCGTACGCTGGCCACCTCGGCCGACGAATCTTCGCGCCGGCGCTGGTGCTGGGCGCGCTAGCCGCCGTGCAGGTGCCGGACGCCGGCGCCCATGATGCAGCCTACGCCGAACCACGTGCGGCCAAGCCCGTGCGCGCCGAACGCCCGCAACTGGGCACGAGCTTCGCGTTGGCGTCGGATGGCACGCTGTACGCCACGACCCGGGAAGGCGATTACGTCCTGCTGCACAAGAGCCGGGATGGTGGTGCGAGCTGGTCGTTGCCGGTGAAGGTGAACGCCGAACCAGAGCCCATTTCCGCGGACGGCGAGAACCGTCCAAAGGTCGCTCTTGCACGGGATGGTGCCGTGCTGGTGTCGTGGACGCGTCCGCTGCCGAAGAGCTACACCGGAGAAATCCGCTTCGCCCGCGCGGACGATGGGCACAGCTTTTCCGCCCCGACTACCGTGCACCGCGACCGCAGCGAGATCACCCACCGCTTCGACTCGCTGCTGGTGACCGGCAGCGGGCGGGTGTTCGTTACCTGGATCGACAAGCGCGACCAGGAGGCGGCCAAGGCCGCCCATGCGGAGTACCGCGGCGCAGCGATCTATGCCGCGGTGTCCGACGACGGGGGGCGCAGTTTTGCCCCCGAGGTGAAGGTCGCCGATCACAGCTGCGAGTGCTGCCGCATCGCGCTCGCCGAGGACGTCGACGGTGCGCCGCTGGTGTTGTGGCGGCACGTCTTCGAACCCAACGAGCGCGATCACGCGCTGGCGAAGTTGGGCGCTGACGCTGCGCCGGATCGGGTCGAGCGGGCCACCTTCGACCGCTGGAAGATCGACGGCTGCCCCCACCACGGCCCCTCGCTGGCGGTGGCGGCCGACGGCACCCGCCATGCGGTGTGGTTCAACCAGCGCGCTGGGGAAGGGCGGGTGTTCTACGGCCGGCTGGTGCCAGGCGGGGTGGCCGGGCAGCGTCCGGTGGGCGGCGAACGCGCAGTGCACGCCGACCTCGCCGTGGCCGGCAGCCGGGTGGCGATCGTGTGGAGGGAGTTCGACGGTGAGGCCACCGGTCTGCACGCCATGGTGTCGGAAGACGGCGGGGCGAGCTTCACCGCTCGCCTGCTCGCGCGTACCGTTGGGGCGTCCGACCAGCCGCGCGTGCTGGCCGGCGCGGGTGGTTTGTCTGCCTTCTGGCGTACTGCGGACGAAGGCATGAAGGGGTATGCGCTATGAACGCCATGCGATTCGTGTTTGGTCTGCTGCTCGTGGGCTTAAGCGGCGCGGCCGCCGCTGGCGGCTTCAACGAACTGGATCGGCGGGCGGCGGCCGCGCTGGGTGATCCGGCGGCGCATCGCACGCCGACCGTGATCGCCTTGTGGTCGCTCGAGTGTGTGCACTGCAAGAAGAACCTGGTCACCCTTGCCGCGCTGGCGCGTGCCGAACCGCGCCTGCGGCTGATCACTGTCGCGGTGCAGGAGCTCGAGCCGGGGCTCGCCGAAGCCCTGCAGCGCCTGGCGGTGCCCGGTGAGCGCTACGCCTACGGGCCGGACGCCCCCGAGGCGCTGGCTTACGCGCTTGATCCGCGCTGGCGCGGCGAGCTGCCGCGCACCCTGCTGTTCGACGGGCGAGGGGGCGCAGTCGCGCATTCCGGCGTGCTCGGCGAGGCACAGATGCGCGGCGCGCTCGGCCTGACCGTGCCGCACAAGGAACACACTGAAGGAGGTCGATGATGAACGAGCAATTCGGATTGGCGCAGCTGTGGGCGCAGGGCGACGCGGTCGCCCACGTGGCCGCACTGACGCTGCTGGCGATGTCGGTGGCGAGTTGGTACGTGATCGTCGGCAAGGCCGCCGGCCTGCTGCGCCTGCGGCGCAGTGCGAGCCGCGCGATGCAGGCCTTCTGGGCGGGCGGGGCGCGCGAGGAGGCCCTGGCTGCGATCGGCCAGGCCGACCGCAGCGGGGTGTTCGCCGGGGTGGCTGCCGACGCGGTGGCGGCGGCGTGCGCCTACGAGGAAAAGGTGGCTGGCGGCATCGGCGGCGGGGTGGATGCGAGCGAGTTCGTCGGCCGCAGCCTGCAGCAATCCACGCTGCTCGCGCAGGCGCGGGTGGAGCGCGGACTCACCCTGCTCGCCTCAGTGGGCGCCACCGCGCCCTTCGTCGGCCTGTTCGGCACGGTGTGGGGCATCTACAACGCGCTGATCGGTTTGTCGGGCTCCACCAGCGTGGCGCTCGACAAGGTCGCCGGCCCGGTGGGCGAGGCCCTGGTTATGACGGCGGCCGGTCTGTTCGTCGCCATTCCGGCAGTGCTTGCCTACAACGCCTTCACGCGCTCGAACCGGCTGGTGCTCGCCCAGCTGGACGGCTTCGCGCACAGTCTGCACGCCCATCTGGTGGCCGGCGTGCGCATCGCCGCACCGCTGCGCGCGGCGGTCGCGGCACCTGCCGCGCGGCGGGCCTGAGCAAGGGGAGGGCGCGCGATGGCTTTCAGCATGAACGGGGGCGGGGCGGGGCCGGCCCAGCCGATGGCCGAGATCAACATGATCCCCCTGGTGGACGTGATGCTGGTGCAGCTGGTGATCTTCATCATCACCGCGCCGCTGATGCAGCAGGCGGTGGCGGTCGATCTGCCGCAGGTGTCGGCTGCCGCACTGGAGGACAAGCCGCGCATGTTGCGCGTGGCACTCAATGCGGGTGGGGCGGTGCAGGTGGATGAGCAGGCGGTGGGCTGGGAGGAACTGCCGACCGTGCTGCGCGCCGCGGCGGCAGAGGGGGCCGGCCCTGAGCTGCAGCTCTACGCCGACCGGCGCACCGCCTCCGAGCAGGTGGCGCGCCTGATCGCCGCGGCGCAGGATGCCGGGCTGGCG
>JAUVWV010000366.1 GCA_030603925.1 Thauera sp.
AGGTTGGCGAGCGTGTAGTCCTCCACTGCCACGCCGTCGACCAGCAGCCGGCCTTCGTCGTGCTGGTAGAAGCGCGGGATGAGGTTGGCGAGGGTGGACTTGCCACTGCCCGACTTGCCCACCAGGGCGATCATCTGCCCCGGCTCGGCCTTGAAGTCGATGCCTTGCAATGCACGCCCTTCCGCACCGGGATAGGTGAAGCCCAGGCCCTGGGCCTCGACGCGACCGCTGATGTGTTCGCGCTCGACGCTGCCGCCATCGGGCTCCGGCGCTTCGTCGAGTTGCTCGAAGATGCTGTCGGCTGCGGCCACGCCGCGCTGGATCTTGGAGCTGACCTCGCCCAGTTGGCGGATGGCGCGCGGCAACAGGCCGGCGGCAGTCATGAAGGCGACGACGTCGCCCGCGGTGGCGTCGCCCCGCACCTTCAGCACCATGAACAGCAGAACGCCCATGGCGGTATAGATGATGAGGTTCATCAGCGCCGAGAAAACCTCCTCGGTGCGCACCATCTTGAGCTGGCGCTTGGTGTTGTCCAGGCTGGCATGCACGAAGCGACCGCGCTCGTAGTCCGCGCCGCCGAAGCTACGTACCACGCGGTAGCCCTGGATGGTTTCGGAGGCCACATGGGTGACCTCGCCCATGGCGGTCTGGATGTTCTTGGACAGGCGGCGGAACTTGCGGCTGGCGTTCGATACCAGCCAGCCGATGACGGGCAGCACCACGAGCAGGGTCAGGGTGAGCTGCCAGTTCATCCACAGCAGGTAGCCCAGCAGCGCGATGACGGTGAGGCCCTCGCGGAACAGCGTCTTCACCGCGTCGGTCGCGGCACCGGTGACCATGGTGACGTTGTAGGTGAGCTTGGAGACCAGGTGGCCGGAGTTCTGCGCGTCGTAGAAGCGGTTGGGCAGCACCAGGAAGCTCTCGAAGAGCTGGGTGCGCAGGTCATGCACCAGCCCGAGCGACACCTTGGAGATGGCGTAGTTGCCCAGGAAGGTACCCACCCCTTGCCAGAGCGCGATCAGCATCACCATGACCGGGATCGCGTACACGATGTCGAGCGCATCGAGCCAGCCGATGCCGGTGGTGGCCGGGGCATCGGGCGTGGCCAGCCCATCGACGAAGAACTTGAACACCGCTGCCAGGCCCGCCTTGCCGCCGCCGGCGATGGCGAAGCCAAGGATGCTGAGCAGGAAGTAGCCGAGGTAGGGCTTGGTATAGCCAAGCAGGCGGGTGTAGATCGTGAGGCTGCTCGCAGGCGCGGATGCGGGCACCGCCTCGGGCGCGGGCGTGGGCTCGGTACTGGAAGGGGCTGGGCTCATGGCGGCCAATGATATGCCAAGCCGACGCGGTGCTCGTGGCGTCAGCACGACAGGCCCTGCAACAGCCAGGCCACCGCACGCAGGCGCTGACCGTCGCGGCCGAAGCGGCGCCCACGCGGCAGATGGCGCAGCCAGGCCAGACGGCCCGCCGTGCGCAGTACCTGGGCGCGGATATCGGCATCTACCGCGGCGAGGGCAGCGCGCACCCTGGGGGCGGCGGCCTCAAGCAGTTCGCGCTGGTCGAGGATGAGCGCGGTCGAGTGCAGGTAGCACAGCCAGTCACGCGCCTGGCACTGGGCGAGCCCGAGCGCACGGCCGGGGTCGTCCTCGAAATCGATGAAGGCGATGCGGCCGTCTGCAGCGCGCACCATGTTGCGGGCAAAGCCCTGGCTCAGGTAGCCGCCGCGGCGATGGAGGTCGGCCAGCGCGGCGAGGCCCTCGTCGAACAGGGCGAGGCAGGCGGATACGTCCTTGGCGGTGGCCATTTCCTGTTGCAGGCTCAGACCCGGCTCGCCCGTGCTGCCCAGGTCCTTGAGCATCAGGCCGGTATCACTCCAGGCCAGCACCTCAGGCACGAACACGCCCTGCGCAGCCAGGGTCTGCAGGCGGCGCACCTCGGTATTGATGGCGTCGGCACCGCCAAAGTTGGGTACCGGGCTGAGCACCCCGAGACCGAGCGCGCGCGACAGCAAGCCCATCAGCATGTAGCGCCAGCGCGGGTTGCGAGGGCCCGCCTTTTTCACCCACACGCGCTCGCCGCCAAAGTCGTGGGCGCCAACGTTATGCACCTGGCGCGCCAGCGCCTCGGCCAGGAAGCGCTCGGCAGCGGTGTCCGCCGCCATCAGTGCGCTTCGTCCCAGTTGTCGCCCGCCCCCACCTCGACCAGCAACGGCACCTTGAGCTCGGCGACACCGCCCATCAGCTTCGGCAGTTCGGTGCGAATCGTGTCGAGCTCGGGTTTCGGCACTTCCAGCACCAGTTCGTCGTGCACCTGCAGCACCAGCCTGGACTTCAGCCCCGACGCGGCCAGCCAGGCGTCGGTGGCGATCATCGCCTTCTTGATCAGGTCGGCGGCCGTGCCCTGC
>JAUVWV010000230.1 GCA_030603925.1 Thauera sp.
GCCCAGCCACTCGTGCCCCGGCTGCTGGCTGCTGTCCTCGTTGTTGTTGTTGGCGTTGTTCTGCTGGCGGAAGCGGCCTTCCAGCGCGTCCGGCTTGCCGTCGATGACCTGGTCGAGGAAGCGCGCCAGGTCGGGGGTGAGGCCGCGCAGCACCATCACGTTGCCCGCACCGGAGATGGTGCCCGGCGGGTTCCACTGGAAGCACACCTGCAGTTCCACCGCGTTGCCATTGGAATCCTGGAACAGATAGCGGTCCTCGCGCCCTTCGCCGCGGCCCGGCGGCATGCGGATGCCGACGCGCTGGAAGAGCGTGCGCAGGTTCTGCTGGGAGAGGCCGGGATCGCCTGCACCCACGGTGTTGACCGCATAACCAGCGCCGTTGCAGATGCGCAGGCCGGTGTTGGCGAAATTCTCGGGGATGCCGGCCAGCGCGCCGTTGAGGTTGCCGCCTGCCGCCATGGTGTTGCCGCCGATGGTGGCCTCCGCCCCGTTGACCATGTAGGTGGGCGAGGTCTGCACGTCGCCCAGCACCACGCCGGTGCGCTGGTAGTGCTCGTCGTAGGCCTTCTTCCAGCCCATGGCGAACTTGTTGGCGACCTTCTGGTACTCGGCGTTGCGCTGCACGTCCTTGCCGATGGCCACCGCGCCGAGGATCAGGCCGATGATGACCAGCACGATGGCCATCTCGATCAGGGTGAAGCCGCCCTGGGTGCGGCGCTGGAACTGCTTGGGAGTGTTCATTGCGGAGAGTCCTCGAACGGGGCGGGTCACTGGTTCATCTTGTAGTGGGCGATGACGGTGACGACCTGGTCTTCGTCGCGCCCGCGGGCGGAGTTGTTGGCGGCCTGGATGTGGGTGCGGTTGTCGCGGTTCCACTCGGCGCCCGGCTGGCCGGTCTGCGCCATGCAGTTGGCACCTTCACGGCGGAAGCTGCCCTTGCACTCGTCGGCCTGGCCGTCGATCATCTGGTCGAGAGAGCGCGCCAGATCGGGCGTGAGGCCGGTGATCACCATCACATTGCCGGCGTTGGAGCCGGTCTGCGGCGTGTTCCACTGGAAGCAGACCTGGATTTCCTGCGGGTTGCCGTTGCTGTCGAGATAGACGTAGCGGTCTTCCGAGCCTTCGGCGCGGCCCGGCGGCATGCGCACACCGGCGCGCTGCATCAGTTCGCGCAGGTCGAAGCCGGCGGTCGCTTCCATGCCCCGGCCCATGTTCGGACCTGCCGCGCCGCGGCAGATGGCGGCGGGGGGCGCAACGCCGACCATGTTGCCGCCCGACGGACCGGCGAAGTTCGCCCCGTTGACCATCAGCTGCGGCGCGGTCTGGTCGTCGCCCGGCACCACCCCGGTGCGCTGCACGTGGGCGTTGTAGGCCACCACCCACTGGTCGATGAACTTCTGCTTGATCTTGGCGTATTCGGCATTGCGCTGGACATCCTTGCCGATCATCACCGCGCCCAGGATCAGGCCGATGATGACCAGCACGACTGCCATCTCGACCAGCGTGAAGCCGCCTTGCGACGACCTGTGGAAACTCTTCTTCATCTGTACGCACCTTCCGTTCGTTAGCGAGGCCACGAGCCGGGTCCACGGGGACGCGGGCTCCCTGATTGCGATCGGCGCGAACGATAGCCAGCTACCGTGAGAGAAACGTGAGAGAACCGTGAGTGCGACCCGGAGTGGGCGTGACATATTTCTCACTTCAGCTGCGGCCGGCGTGCGAAACCTGCCGGTTCTGATCCGGGCTAGAATCCGCGCTGACGAACAGGCGATATGAGGACGCAGGTATGGCAGTGGATCTGCAGGCAATCATCCGTGCGCGCGAGGAGGCGGACTGCCTCGCCGACGAGGCGGCGGTGGAGGCCGCGCTGGACCGCATGGCGGCGCAGATCACTGCGCGGCTGGAGCACAGCAACCCGCTGGTGTACACGGTGATGAACGGCGGCCTGATCCTGGCCGGGCGCATCCTCACCCGGCTGCCCTTTCCGCTCGAAGTGGCCTACCTGCATGCCACCCGCTACGGCCTGGCGACGCACGGCACCCTGCTGGACTGGCGGGTACGCCCCACTCAGGACCTGCGCAACCGCAGCGTGCTGGTGCTCGACGACATCCTCGACGAGGGCCACACCCTGGCGGCGATCATCGAGCATCTGCGCGGCGAAGGTGCGCGCGAGGTACTTTCCGCGGTGCTGGTGCACAAGGAGCACGACCGCAAGGCCATTCCGGGCATGCGTGCGGACTTCACCGGGCTGGACATCGCCGACCGCTTTCTGTTCGGCTGCGGCATGGACTACAAGGGCTACTGGCGCAACGCGCCCGGCATCTATGCGGTGAAAGGCCTGTAGGCGGGGAGGACGGACTCATGCTGGTGACATTCAAGTCGGACGCCGCGGGCGACGTGATCATGTTCGGCGACGTGGCGAAGAGGCTGATCGCCGCGATGGGCAAGGACCCCGCCGATGCCAAGGGTATCGTCACCGTGGCGCAGTTGCCCGAGGCCGCCGCCCGCCTGCGGGTGCTGATCGAGGAAGAGAAGGCGCGTGCTGCGGCGGCGGCGCAGGCGGCCGAAGAGGACGAGGAGGCCGCGCGCGAGGCCGGCCACAGCGGCATGGCCGCGCCGGTGAACCTCGCCCAGCGCGCCTGGCCGCTGCTCGAGATGCTGGAGTTTTCCATCAAGGACGGCGTGCCGGTGGTCTGGGGCGTATAGCCCGCATTTCTCGCACCATCCCTGCTGCGGGTGCCGCTGCACCCGCCGTAGCGCGCCATACTCCGGCCTGGGCCCGGGCGTTCTACGCCTCGCGCAGCGCCGGGCGGATTGCGCCCAGCCAGGCGCCCAGCACGCCCGCGCTGCACAGCGCCACCGCCAGGGCCATGGGCAGGGCCGAATCCCCCATCGCATGACCCACCGCGGCGCCCACCGCCGCAGCCAGGCCCATCTGCACCGCGCCCAGCAACGAGGCCGCCGAGCCCGCCATGCGCGGCCAGGGCGCCAGGCCTAGTGCGGTGGCGTTGGGCATCACCAGGCCGATCGACAGCGCCACGCACCACATCGGCAGCATCACCGCGGCGGTGCTCAGCGGCAGGGCCGCCACCAGCGCCAGCATCAGGCTCCCCGCCGCGGCGCCCAGCAGCGCGCCGGCCATGATCAGGCGGGCCGCTCCCAGGCGGCGCGACAGACGGCCCGACAGCATGGTGCCGCAGATGTAGCCGGACACCATCAACCCGAAGGCGAGGCCCATGGCCTGCGGCGAGAAGCCGAGCAGGCCGATGAAGACGAAGGGCGAGCCCGAGATGAAGGCGAACAGGCCGGCATAGGCGCAGGCGTTGGCCAGCAGCACGCCACGGAACAGGCGGTCGCGCGCCAGCGTGGCGAAGTTGGCGGCGATGCGCCGCGGCCGGGTGGCCGCCGGGTCGCGGTGCGCGTTGGTTTCGCCCAGCAGCCGCCACACCGCAAGCAGCTGCAGCAGCGCGAACAGGGTGAGCACCACGAAGGTGGCGCGCCAGCCGCAGGCTTCCGCCAGCGCGCCGCCGAGCACCGGGCCGGCGAGCGGGGCGATGGCCATTGCCGCGCCGATGTAGGACAGCATGCGCGCCGCATCCTGTGGGCCGTACAGATCGCGCACCACCGTGCGTCCCAGCACCGGTCCGGCGCACGCGCCCAGCGCCTGCACGAAGCGCGCGGCGATCAGCGCCTCGATGGTGGGAGCCAGGGTGCAGGCCACCGACGCCAGCAGGTAGAGCGCCAGCCCGGCAAGCAGCAACGGGCGGCGGCCGTAGCGGTCGGAGAGCGGGCCATACACCAGCTGGCCGGCGCCGAAGCCGACCAGGAACACCGACAGGGTGAGCTGGGTGTGCGCGATGTCGGTGTCGAGCGCCGCACCGATCGCCGGCAGGGCGGGCAGGTAGAAATCGGTCGACAGCGGACCGAGTGCGACCAGCGTGGTCAGCAGCGCGGCGACCGCCAGGGTCGCGCGGGTCTCACTCGGCATCCGGCTGCCTGCCCGGGGCAGCCAGGCGGAAGGCTTCCAGCGCCTCGCAGGCCTCGACGATGCGCAGCACCGTGGGAAGGTGCGCCGTGCTGCACTTGAAGCGCAGCGCGTTGAAGACCTGCGGCACCAGGCAGATGTCCGCCAGGGTGGGGGTGTCGCCCACGCAGAAGCGCCCGCTGCGCGGGCTGCGGACCAGCATCGCCTCCACCGCCGCGAGGCCTTCTTCCACCCAGTGGCGGTACCAGGCGGTCTTCTGCTCCTCGCTGGCGCCCAGTTCGCGGGTGAGGTACTGCAGCACGCGCAGGTTGTTGATCGGGTGGATGTCGCAGGCGATGGCCTGGGCCAGCGCGCGGATGCGTGCGCGCTCGAGCGCGTCGCCCGGCAGCAGGGGCGGCTGCGGGTGGGTTTCGTCGAGGTACTCGATGATCGCCAGCGACTGGGTGAGCACCGCGCCGCCGTCTTCCAGCGCCGGCACCAGCCCGGCCGGGTTGAGCGCCAGGTAGTCGGTATGGCGCTGTTCGCCGCCGTTGCGCAGCAGATGCACCGGCACCGCCTCATAGGGCAGGCCCTTCAGGTTGAGGGCGATGCGCACCCGGTAGGCGGCGGAAGAACGGAAGTAGGTGTAGAGCTTCATGAGGTGTGTCTCTCGTGCAATCCGGCATCGGCCGCTGTAATGCCGGGCGGTGTACCGGATTCCGGCCTGCGGCCTTCATCCAGGCTACGACCTGTAGCCCGGATGAAGCGTAGCGGAATCCGGGAACCCCAGGCAGCCACCCTGCCGCCGGCCGACAGTGCCGACCAAAAACGACGCAGCCTGCTCAGCGTGCCAGCGGCGCTACCTTCTGCTCGATGGCGCCGAAGATGCTCTGCCCGCGCTCGTCGTGCATCTCGATCTTCACCCGGTCGCCGAAGCGCATGAAGGGAGTGGCCGGCTTGCCGCCTTCGATGGTCTCGTACATGCGCACCTCGGCCAGGCAGCAGTAGCCCACTCCGCCGTTGGCGATGCTGGAGCCGTACAGCCCGCCCTGCTTGTTGGAGACGGTGCCCGAGCCGATGATGGAGCCGGCTTCCAGCTCGCGGGTCTTGGCCACATGCGCGACCAGCTGCGGGAAGGAGAAGGTCATGTCCACGCCGGCATCCGGCTTGCCGAAAGGCTGGCCGTTGAGTTCGACTTCCAGCGGGCGGTGCAGCTTGCCGTCACGCCAGGCCGCGCCCAGCTCGTCCGGGGTCACCGCCACCGGGCTGAAGGCCGAGGCCGGCTTGGACTGGAAGAAGCCGAAGCCCTTGGCGAGTTCGGCCGGGATCAGGTTGCGCAGGCTGACGTCATTGACCAGCATCAGCAGGCGGATCGCCCCGGCGCACTGCTCGGGCGTGGCGCCCATAGTCACGTCGCCGGTGACCACCGCCACTTCGGCCTCGAAGTCGATGCCCCAGTCCTCGCTGGCGGCGACGATGTCGTCGCGCGGGCCGACGAAGCTGTCCGAGCCGCCCTGGTACATCAGCGGGTCGGTGTGGAATTCCGGCGGC
>JAUVWV010000114.1 GCA_030603925.1 Thauera sp.
CCACAGGATCAGCTCTTCGGACAGGCGGGAGAGGAGGGTCATCAGCAGCGCCGAGGCGGCGCAGAACTCGATGGCGAAATCGCGGTCGCTGACCGCATCCAGCGAGTTGTAGCAGACCTCGTCGAAGCCCAGTTCGGCGGCGACGAATTCGCGGTCGATCGGGTAGCTGGTGCCAGCCAGCGCTGCGGAGCCCAGCGGCAGGCGGTTGACGCGCTTGCGGCAGTCGGCAATGCGCTCCGCGTCGCGCCGGCTCATCTCGTAGTAGGCCATCAGGTGGTGGCCGAAGGTGACCGGCTGGGCCCCCTGCAGGTGGGTGAAGCCGGGCAGCGGCGTATCGGCGTGGGCCTCTGCCACGTCGAGCAGGTTCTTCTGGAATTCGGCGATCAGCGCCAGGATCTGGTCGATCGCGTCGCGCAGCCACAGGCGGATGTCGGTGGCCACCTGGTCGTTGCGGCTGCGCCCGGTATGCAGGCGCTTGCCCGCGTCGCCCACCAGAGCGGTGAGCCGCTTTTCGATGTTGAGGTGCACGTCCTCGTCGTCGAGGTTCCAGACGAACGCGCCGCGTTCGATCTCGCCCCTGATCTGCGCCATGCCGCGTTCGATGTCGGCCAGATCCTGCGCGCCGATGATGCCCTGGCGGGCGAGCATCTTCGCGTGGGCGAGCGAGCCGCGGATGTCCTGCATCGCCATCCGGTTGTCGAAGAAGACCGATGCGGTGTAGCGCTTGACCAGATCGGAGACGGGTTCGGAGAAGCGGCCGGACCAGGCCTTGGCGGGCTGGGAGGAGGGGGTGTCTGTCATAATGGGCGCGTCTGATGTTTGCGGCCGGATGCGGCCGTTCATGGAGCCGTCCGGCGCAGGGCGCCGCAGCTTGAGCGATGCAGAGTATAAAGCAAAAGACCAGGCCTCCTTCGCCGCCGGGTGGACTACCGGATTTCCGCAATCTGGGGGTGCTGCTGCGTCTGTTGCTGCTGGTCAATCTGCTTGCCGCTGGCACGGTGCTGGTGCAGGAGGAGGGCGGTGGATTCGTGTCCGCCTTCATCGCGATGGCCGGGCGGGTCGAGCTCCCCCTGCTCTGTGTGGCCTTGGTCCTGTATGCGCTGCAGCCCTGGCTGGCGCGGCGGACGCTGCGAGCGGGCAGTCTGGCGGTAATGGGTGTTGTCAGCCTTGTCGCGCTGGCGGCGTACTGGGCGGTGGGTGATCTGGCCGGCGGCGGGGTACGCCTGTCGCGCTGGATGACATGGGCGTGGGCAGCGGGCGGACTCGGCCTGCTGTACTTCGACTACCGCAGCCGACGTCTGTCGCCTGCGCTTACCGAGGCCCGCTTGATGGCGCTCACGGCAAGAATCCGCCCGCATTTCCTGTTCAACAGTCTGAATGCGGTACTGGGCGTGATCCGCTCCGATCCGCGACGTGCCGAACGTGCGGTGGAGGAGTTGGCGGAGCTTTTTCGCGCCCTGATGCGGGAGAACCGCGAACTCGTGCGTCTGGACAGCGAGCTCGCGCTCTGTGAGCGCTACCTCGACCTGGAGCGCTTGCGGCTGGGTGAGCGCCTGCAGGTAATCTGGCGTGCCGAGCATTGCCCGCGCGACGCGCTGGTGCCGCCCTTGCTGTTGCAGCCGCTGCTGGAGAACGCGGTGTATCACGGCATCGAACCCCTTGCCGAGGCAGGGGAGATCCGCGTGCAGCTCTATCGGCGCGGGAACGAGTTGCGCATCGAGGTGGACAATCCGGTGGTGGATGGCGAATCGCACCACGCGGGCAACCGGATGGCCCTCGACAACCTGCGCGAGCGATTGATGCTTTTCTTCGATCTGGAAGCCGGCCTGGAAACCGTGCGGCGTAATGGCCGCTACCAGGTCCGCATACGGATGCCATACAGGAGTGCTGCGCAATGAGCGGAACCGCCGGGGCGCCGCTGAGCGTGCTGATCGTGGATGACGAGGCGCCGGCGCGCAGTCGCCTGCGCGACCTGCTGGGCGATCTGGCTGCGAGCCAGCCCACCCGCGTGGTTGGCTTGGCCGCGAACGGGTTGGAGGCGCTGCGTCTGCATGATGCGGAGCCCGCAGATGTGGTGCTGGCCGACATCCGCATGCCGGTGATGGATGGGGTGGAGCTTGCTCGCCATCTGCGCCGCTTGCCGCAACCGCCGGTGGTGATCTTTACCACCGCCTATGACCAGTACGCGTTGCAGGCTTTCGAAACGGCCGCCATCGACTATTTGCTGAAACCGGTGCGGGCCGACCGCCTTGCCGAAGCGCTGGCGCGCGCGCGCCAGCAGCGCAGGCCGAGCGACGCGGCGCTGGCCGAGATGGCGCCGGCCGCACGCACTCACTTCAGCGTCGGTGAGCGGGGACGCATCCTGCTGGTTGCCGTGGAGGCGGTCATCTACCTCAGGGCGGAGCAGAAGTACGTCACCGCAAGGACGGTGGATCGAGAGTATCTGCTTGATGAGTCGCTGGTGCAGCTTGAGCAGGAATTCGCCCAGCGTTTCGTCCGCATCCACCGCAGTTGCCTGGTGGCCCGCAGTGCGGTGTGTGGCGTCGAACGGGTGTCGCAGGGTGCCGAGGAGGCGGGTGGCGACGCGCACTGGGAAGTGCTGCTTGCGGGCGTTCCGGAGCGCTTGCCGGTGAGCCGCCGGCAGTGGCCGGCGGTCAGACAGTTGCTTGGCCTTTAGGCGCCGCCTTGCCCGCGATGCGGCAGTCATTCCGTGAGCCCGCAATCCGCGGGCAGGTCCGCTCGTCCGCTGCAGGCGCGAAGCCGTCTCAGCCGCTGTTGCGCAAGCCCGCCGCGATGCCGTTGATCGAGATGTGGATGCCCAGCCGGATGCGTTCGTCGTCGTGCGATTCGCGGTGACGGCGCAGCAGTTCGACCTGCACGTGGTTGAGCGGATCCAGATAGGGAAAGCGGTTGCGGATGGAGCGCTTGAGCAGCGGGTTGCCGTCCAGCAGTTCCTGCTGGCCGGTGATCGCCAACAGGACGTCCACCGTGTCCTGCCATTCCGCGCGGATGCGCCCGAAGATCGTTTCGCGCAGTGTGGCGTCGCGTACCAGTTCGGCGTAGCGCGAGGCGATGGCCAGGTCGGTCTTGGCCAGCACCATGTCCATGTTCGACAGCACCGTGGAGAAGAAGGACCATTCGCGGTACATGCGCTGCAACTGCGCCAGGCCGTCGTCCGGGCGGGCGGCGAGCCAGGCCTTCACCGCGCTGCCGAAGCAGTACAATCCGGGCAGCATCAGGCGGCACTGTGACCACGAGAACACCCAGGGGATGGCGCGCAGGTCTTTGATGCGGGTGCCTTTCTTGCGCGAGGCCGGGCGCGAGCCGATGTTGAGTTCGGCGATCTCGCTGATCACCGTGGATTGCCAGAAGTAGTCCTCGAAGCCGGCGGTCTCGTAGACCAGGCCGCGATAGGCTGCGAAGGCACTGTCGGACAATGCCTGCATGGTGTCGAGGAAGGCGCTGTCCGGCGCCGGCGCATCGCTCGCCAGCAGGCTGGCTTCCAGCGTGGCGGCGACCAGCACCTCGAGATTGCGCCGGCCGACTTCCGGGTTGCCGTACTTGGCGGCGATCACTTCGCCCTGCTCGGTGAGGCGGATCTGGCCCTGCACCGCACCGCCGGGCTGTGCCAGGATGGCCTGGTAGCTCGGGCCGCCACCACGCCCCACCGAGCCGCCGCGCCCGTGGAACAGGCGCAGGCGCACGCCATGGCGCGCGAAGACTTCGGCCAGGCCGATCTCGGCCTTGTAGAGCTCCCAGCCGGAGGTGAGGAAGCCGCCGTCCTTGTTGCTGTCCGAGTAGCCCAGCATCACTTCCTGCAGTTCGCCGCGTGCGGCGAGCAGGCTGCGGTAGATGGGCAGGGAGAACAGGCGCTCCATGACTTGCGGGGCGTTGCGCAGATCCTCGATGGTCTCGAACAAGGGGACGATGTTCACGTCCAGGGCCTGCTCGTGCGGGCGCAGCAGGCCGGCCTCCTTGAGCAGCAGGGCCAGTTCCAGCAGATCGGAGACGTCGTCGGTCTTGGAGATGATGCAGTTCTGGATGACGCCGGGGCCAAAACGCAGGTGGGCGCGGCGCGCCGCGTGGAAGATCGCCAGCTCGGATTCGCTCTCCTCGCTGTAGCGCACGTGCGGCGAGGCCAGCGGGCGGGCGGTGGCGAGCTCTTCGAGCAGCAGTTCGGTACGCGCGGCTTCGTCGAGCGCACGGTAGTCGATGTGCGGGCGGGCAGTGGCGAGCAACTCGGCGACCACGCGCTCATGCACGTCGGAGTTCTGCCGCAGGTCGATCGGTGCGAGGTGGAAGCCGAACACCTTCAGTGCGCGGCGCAGGTGGCGCAGGCGTCCGCGCGCGAGCACCGCCGAGCCGTTGGCGACCAGTGAGCGGTGCACGGTGTCGAGGTCTTCGGCCAGTTCGGCCGGGCCGCGATAGGCTTCGGCTGCACCCACCGGGTGGCGCGGCGGCTCGCCGCCGAGCAGGGCCTTCCAGGTGGCCGCCAGGCGGGCGTACATGCCGGCGATGGCGCGGCGATAGGGCTCGTCGCTGCGGTGCGGGGAGTGGTCGGCGGAGCGCTCGGCCAGCGCGAGCAGGGCGTCGGAGGCATTCACCAGGCCCACCGCCAGCGAAAGCTGCGAGCCGAGCGCGTGCAGTTCGTCGAGGTAGAAGCCGATTGCGGCGGCGGCCTGCAGCGACAGCGCGCGCTCGAGCACGTCCGCGGTGACGAAGGGGTTGACGTCGCGGTCGCCGCCGATCCAGCTGCCGACCTGGAGGAAGGCGGGCAGTTCGGCGCCGCCCAGGCCGAGGCGGTCCTCGACGGTGGCGTAGAGGCGCGGCAGTTCGCGCAGGAATGTGGTTTCGAAGTAGGACAGGCCGTTGTTCACCTCGTCGATCACCGACAGGCGTGCCGGGCGCAGCATGCGCGTCTGCCACAGGGTGAGCACCGCGCGGCGCAGCGCCGCGTCGTTGGCCTCCTGCTCGTCGGGGGTCAGACGGATGCGGTCGCGCTCGTCGAGCAGGCGGGCGATCACGGTCTGGCAGTTGAGGATGCTCTTGCGCTGCACCTCGGTGGGGTGGGCGGTGAGCACCGGGGAGACGAAGGCCTCTTCGAAGAACCCGGCCAGCGCGCCGGATGCGTCGCCGCCCAGCGCGTTGGCGGCCTTGTCGAAGGCATGCGCGAGGCTGCCTTCGCGCGGCGCCGAACCGGCCAGCAGGTGGGCGCGCGAGCGCCGGATGTGGTGCTGGTCCTCGGCAATGTTGGCCAGGTGCGAGAAGTAGCTGAACGCCCGTACCACCTGGATGGTCTGCTCGCGCGCCAGGGCGTCGAGGATGTCCTCCAGTTCGCGCCGCGCATCCAGGTCGTCGTCGCGCCGGAAACGCACCGAGGTCTGCCGGATGCGTTCGATCAGCGCGAAGCTGGCCTCGCCTTGCTGGTCGCGCACGGTGTCGCCCAGCAGGCGGCCCAGCAGGCGGATGTCTTCGCGCAGCGGCGCGTCCTTGTCGGGAGTCGTCGGGGTGTCGGCCATCGTCGGTGCCATCTGTCCTGTAGGTTCAACGGGGTACTGCATTCATGCGCTCGCGCGCCGTCTCGATCGCCTGCACGATGTACTGGCCGTAGAAGTCCGCCAGCCGCATGCCCACGATGGGTTCGGCAAGCTGCCGGCCGTCCGGGCCGTACACCACCACGGTGGGCGTGAAGCGCACCCGTTCGGTGCCTGCAAAGGCCCGTTGGGTCGTGCTGCGCCCGGCGAAATCGACCATCCGCGCGTCGGAATCGAGATCGATCTGGCGGAACAGTGCGCTATCCCCGGTACCGTCCTCGCGCGAGAGCGGTACCAGATAGCTGCGCGCCTGCTCGCACCAGTGGCAGTTCGCCTGGCTGTACAGCACCACCATCGGCTTGCCGGCGCGCGCCATCTCCACCGCCTCGCGCTGCAGGTCGGCCGGCTTGGGCAGTACCAGCGGTGCGGCAAGGAGGGTGAGCGGCATGCATGCTAGAATCGCGGCCAGCCTCCGCGCCATGGGTGTCAACCCTGATGCTGCGCTGCGGCGAAAGCTTGCCTCAGGCATGTATCCCGTTCTCCTTGCATGAGTTTCCAGACCGTGACCCGAACCGAAACCGGCCCCGCAGCAGTCCCCGCGCCCGAGCGCATCGTCATCGCCACCCGCGAGAGCCGTCTGGCCTTGTGGCAGGCCGAGCACGTCAAGGCCCGGCTCGAGGCATTGTATCCCGCCTGTCAGGTCGAGTTGCTCGGCATGACCACGCGTGGCGACCAGATCCTCGACCGGCCGTTGGCCAAGGTGGGCGGTAAGGGGCTGTTCGTCAAGGAGCTCGAAACCGCGCTGCTCGACGGGCGTGCCGACATCGCGGTGCATTCGATGAAGGACGTGCCGATGGAGATGGCCGAACCGTTTGCGCTGCCGTGCATCTCGGCGCGCGAAGTGCCGCTGGATGCCTTCGTCTCCAACCGCTACGCCAGCCTCGACGACATGCCGCCGGGGGCGGTGGTCGGCACCTCCTCGCTGCGCCGCGAATCGCAGCTGCACATGAGCTATCCCTACCTGGCGGTGACCAGCCTGCGCGGTAACCTGGATACCCGGCTGCGCAAGCTCGACGAGGGTCAGTACGATGCCATCATCCTCGCGGCGGCCGGCCTGAAGCGCCTTGGCCTGGGCGAGCGCATCCGTGCCGTGCTGCCGTCCGAAGTCTCGCTGCCGGCGGCCGGGCAGGGGGCGCTGGGCATCGAGTGCCTCGCCGCGCGACCCGAAGTGGCGGCCTGGCTTGCTCCGCTGAACGACCCCGATACGTCCGCCTGCGTACGCGCCGAGCGCGCGGTGGCGCGTGCCCTGGCCGGCAGTTGCGAAGTGCCGCTGGGCGCCTACGCCGAAATGCGCGCCGGGCGCCTCTGGCTGCGTGGTTTCGTCGCCCTGCCGGACGGCAGCCGCATGGTGCGTGCCGAACGCGAGGGCGATCCGGTCGATGCCGAGGCGCTGGGCCGGGCGCTGGCCGACGACCTGCGCGCCCAGGGGGCCGAGGCCATCCTCGCCGAGCTGGGCTGAGTCGCGGCCACCATGGCTGCCGCCGCCCCGTTGCCGCTGGCCGGCCGGCGCGTCCTGGTGACCCGTCCGGCGGAGCAGGCCGATGCGCTGTGCGAGGCGATTGCCGAGCGCGGCGGTACCGCGGTGCGCTTTCCGGTGATGGCCATCGAAGCGCTCCAGGACGACGGTGCGCTGCGCGAACTGGCCGGGCGTCTGGACGATTTCGACCTGGCCTTCTTCGTCAGTCCGAATGCGGTGCGCCATGCCCTGCGCAGCCTGCTCGCGCTGCGCGAGTGGCCGGCCGGGCTGGCGGTGTCCATGGTCGGCAAGGGCAGCGAACGTGCGCTGGCCGAGTACGGCTTCACCCGGATCATCGCACCGGACAGCGGTTTCGACAGCGAGGCGGTGCTCGCCCTGCCCGAGTTCGCGCCGTCCGCGGTGCGCGGCCGGCGGGTGGTGGTGTTCCGCGGGGACGGCGGGCGCGATCTGCTCGGCGACACGCTGCGCGCGCATGGCGCCGAGGTCGAGTACGTTACCTGCTACCGGCGGGGCATGCCCACGGTGGCGCCGGACGTGCTGGTGGAGCTTGCCGAACGCAAGGAACTGGATGCAATCAGCCTGACCAGCACTGAAGGGGTGCGCAATCTCGTCGCCCTGCTGGGCGGCGCGCTGCCCGCTGCGCTTGCACGCGTGCCGGTGTTCGCCTCGCACCCGCGCATCGCCGACGCCGCGCGGCGCGCAGGCTTTGCCGCAGTGCTCGACACCGCACCGGGCGACGCCGGGCTGCTCGACGCGCTGGCGGCGCATTTCGGTACCAGCCTCGGTTAAACTAAACGCATGAAAGAAGAACTTCCCGCGCTCACCCAGCCGCCTGTGTCCGACGAGGCGGCCCAGAAGTCTCCCGAACCGGCTGCGCAGGCCGCGGACCGGCCGGAAACGGCCGGCCAGCCGGCGCAGCCCGTGCGAAGCGCGCATACGGGCGGCTTCGGTCTGGCAGCCCCGCTCGCCGTGCTGGCGCTGGCTGCCGCAGCGTTCGCTGCCTGGCAGTCGTGGGACAGTCGCGCCCAGGTCGGCGAGTTGCGCGATGACCTCGCCCGCCGGCTGGCCGGCGCCGACACCGTGGCCACCGAGGCGCGTGCCCTGACCCGCCAGCAGCAGGAGGCGATCGCCGTTTTGCAGGGCAAGCTCGGCGCGCTCGAATCGAAGGTCGCCGACACCGAGGGCCAGGCCGCCGCGCTCGAGGCGCTGTACCAGGAATTCTCGCGCTCGCGCGAGGACCGTGTGGTGGCCGAGGTCGAACAGGCGGTGACCATCGCCGGTCAGCAACTGCTGCTCGCCGGCAATGTCGAGGCCGCGCTGATCGCCCTGCAGGGGGCGGAAGCCCGCCTTGCCACGCAGGACCGCGGGCAGATGGCGCCGCTGCGGCGCGCCATCGCACGGGATCTCGATCAGCTGCGTGCGCTGCCGCAGGTGGATGTGCAGGGCATCGCGCTGCGCCTCGAGGTGCTGCTGGAACGTACCGACGCGCTGCCGCTGGCCTATGCCGGGCAACTGCCCGAGCGTGCGCCCGAGAGCGCGCCAGAGGAGGCTGCTGCACCCCCGCCGGCAGCGCTCGATTTTGCCGTCGGCCTGGCGCGTGATCTGTGGCAGGAGATCAGGACGCTCGTGCGGGTGGAGCGTCTCGACCAAGCCGAACCGGTGCTGCTGGCACCGGCGCAGAGCACCTTCCTGCGCGAGAACGTGAAGATCCGCCTGCTCACCGCGCGCCTTGCACTGCTCGCGCGCGACGGCCGCAGCTTCGAGGCCGATCTGGCGCAGGCGCGCGGCTGGATGGAGCGCTTCTTCGATCTGCGCGACGAGCGCGTGCAGGCGGCAGTGGCCGAACTCAAGGCGCTGGAAGCCACACCGGTGGTCATCGAGCGCAGTCTCGCCCTTGAAAGTGTCGCCGCGTTGCGTCTGCTGCAGGCACGCTCTGCAGAAGGGCGTGGCGCGGGCGCGCCGGTCGCTCCGCCAGCCAATGGCGCGCCTCCGGCCGACGGCGGCGCGGCCGCAGGCGAAGCGCGCTGAGGCCGGCCGATGCGTGCATTGATCTGGCTTATCGGCATCTTTGCCCTCGCGGCCGGCCTGGCCACGGCGGCGAGCGTCAACACCGGCTACGTGCTGCTCGTGGTGCCGCCGTACCGCGTCCAGCTGTCGCTCAACCTGGTGATCATCGGCCTCTTGCTGGCTTTCGTGCTCGGCTATCTGCTCGTCCGGCTGGTGCGCCGTACCCTGGCACTACCCGGTGCGGTGGGGGCGTTCCGCGAACGGCGGCGGCGCGACCGCGCCGGACGTGCGCTGCGTGATGCGCTGCGCACCCTGTTCGAGGGGCGTTACGCGCAGGCCGTCAAGCATGCCGACAAGGCCTATTCGAATGGTGAGAGCCCTGCGATGGCGGCGCTGGTGGCCGCCCGTGCGGCACACGCGATGCGCGACGAGACGCGCTACAAGACCTGGATGGCCAGAGTGGCCGAGCAGGGTGACGAGGCGCGTGCCGCACGTCTGATGAGCGAGGCCGAACTGGCGGTGGAAGACCGCAATTTCGAACTCGCCGCGGAACGTCTGGAAACCCTGCGCCTGCTGGGCAACCGTCAGATTGCCGCGCTGCGCCTGTCGCTGCGTGTTGCTTCCGCGCTGCATCGTTGGGACGAGGTGCTCAAGCTGGCCCGCCAGCTCTACAAGCACAAGGCGCTGTCGGACGAACAGGTTGCGCCGGTGGTGCGCCGCGCGCATGTCGAGCGCCTGCGCGAACTGGGGGGCGACGGTACGGCGCTCGCGGCCTACTGGAAGGGCATTCCGTCCAACGAGATGAAGGACCGCCGCATGGTCGAGCGCGCGGTTCCCGTGCTGGTTGCGGGCGGGCAGGGGGCGCTGGCACGCCGCAAGGTGGAGCAGCTGCTCGACGCCGAATGGGATTCCGAACTGGCCCGCCTGTATGCGCTGTGCGGCCAGGACGATGCGGTGGCCTGCCTGGCCAAGGCCGAGGGCTGGCTCAAGCAGCACCCCAAGGATGCCGGTCTGCTGCACGCGCTGGGTCGCCTGTGCCTGCAGGCGCAATTGTGGGGCAAGGCGCAGAGCTATCTGGAAGTGTCC
>JAUVWV010000295.1 GCA_030603925.1 Thauera sp.
CCTCGCGCTACATCGCGCACAGCTTCCGCGACTGCTTCGAGATGGAAGTGGCGGCGATGAAGAAGGTGCGCAACGAGCTCGGTCTGACCAACGTGCAGATCATGATCCCCTTCGTGCGCAACGTGGAAGAAGCGGCCGGCGTGGTCGAGCTGCTCGCCGAGCACGGCCTGAAGCGCGGCGAGAACGATCTCAAGCTGATCATGATGTGCGAGATCCCCTCCAACGCCATCCTGGCCGAGCAGTTCCTGCAGCACTTCGACGGCTTCTCGATCGGCTCCAACGACCTCACCCAGCTCACCCTGGGCCTGGACCGCGACTCCGGTCTGGTGGCGCATGCCTTCGACGAGCGCGATCCGGCGGTCAAGCAGCTGCTGTCGATGGCCATCCAGAGCGCCAACCGGCTCGGCAAGTACGTCGGCATCTGCGGCCAGGGGCCGTCGGATCATGCCGATTTCGCCGAGTGGCTGATGGACGAGGGCATCCAGACCATCTCGCTGAACCCCGACACGGTGATCGATACCTGGCTCAAGCTGGCGGCGCACAAGAAGGCCTGAACGCCCGTCATCTTCCGCAAGACGGCGACCTCGGTCGCCGTCTTTTGTTGACGAGAATCATTAGTTTCGTGTCGAAAAATGTTACACTCGCGCAGTTTTTTGTGTTTGAACAAATGAAATGCGTTCGAATCGACGTGTCCGGCCCGGACTTCAGGGCGGTGTCGCGCGGTTCGCCAAGCATTCGGCGGAGTGAGACACCCGCGAGCGCGTAGAGGGGCCGAGCGATGTTCGGCGTCAGCGCCCGCATCGCGAACATGGAGGTACAAGAGTGGCGTTTGTCATTCTTTCGACAGGTGGCCTGACCGAGTCCCGGCTGCACACCGTCCGCACGCGGACCGTGCTGCTCGTCTCGACCCTGGTGCTGGGCGCGGTGCTGGTCGCCGGCGCGGCACTGGGCTACCGCATGGGCCAGGGTCAGATGCCCGAGGTGGTCGCGGAGAGCAGCGTGCCGCTGACGCTCGATCAGCCGGAAGGGCGGGCGTTGGTCGATCGCGTCGGCGAGCTTTCCGGCCGCCTGATCCGTCTGGAGAGCGAAGCCATTACGCTGGCCAAGCGGGTCGGGGTGCTGAAGGAGTTCGAGGAGCAGGCCGGGCCCGCGGCCGTTGTGCCCGCGGGTTCGCCGGCGCCGGCCAAGAGTGCGGCCAAGCCTGCGCGCAGCGCTGCCGCGGCGCCCAGTGGCGGTCCGCTGGTGCCGCCGCTCGGCAGCACGCTGGGCGAGACGCTTGGCCAGCTCGAGGCGCCCCTGCCGCAGGGCGACGATTTCGGTACCGGCCTGAGCGAACTCGAGCGCCACCTGGATCGCATCGATCAGGCCTTTGCACTGGTCGAACGCGTCACCACTGAACGCAATCTGCAGAACATGGCCTTCCCCAGCCGCATTCCGGTCGAAGGCCGCGGCATTACCTCCGGCTTCGGCAACCGTCTCGATCCCTTCACCCGGCGTCTTGCGCGCCACACCGGGGTCGATTATCCGGCGCCCACCGGCACACCCATCCTTGCCAGCGCCGGCGGGCGGGTCAAGTATTCCGGCTACAATCGCGACTACGGCTACATGGTCGAGATCGACCACGGCAACGGGCTGATCACGCGCTACGCGCATGCCTCCAAGCTGCTGGTGAAGGTCGGCGAGCTGGTGATGCCGGAGCAGCGCATCGCCCTGGTCGGCTCCACCGGGCGCTCCACCGGACCGCATCTGCACTTCGAGGTGATCCGCGAGGGATCCTACGTGGACCCCCGGCTCTATCTCGCGCGCAGCGGCTCCTGAATCACGGTCGTTAATGATTCCACTGAAACGCTCACCGACGCGCAAGCTGACCGGCACCAGCTTCGAACTCACCTCCGATCGACGCCTGCGCAACGTGATGCTCGCGGCGGTGGTGATCGTCGTGCTGGCGGTGTTCGGCGGCGTCGGCGTGCGCTATTTCGAGGAAAAGCTCGCCCCTGCGGTTCGCCTGGCCGAACTGGAGGAGGAGAATACCCGCCTGCGTGCCGAAGTCGATGCGGCCCGCATGGAGCTGGAGATGGAGCGCGCAACGCGTACCGAACTGAAGCGCCAGGTGGGCGAACTCAACGAACAGGTCAGCCGGCTCAACCACCAGCTGGGATTCTTCAATTCGCAGGCCAATGGGGCGCGCAAGCCCAACTAGGCCGGTATTTTCGTCGGAGAGATGCACGATGTTCCGCAACAAGAAACCCAGCAAGTCGATCGAAGTCACCAAGCTGTCCAGCCTGATTGCCGACAACGTGCAGATCGTCGGCGATGTCGTGTTCTCCGGCGGACTGCGGGTGGATGGGCAGATCGAAGGCAATGTGATCAACAAGGGCGGCGCCCACGGCCTGCTGGTGCTCAGCGAGAAGGGCAGCATCAAGGGCCAGGTGCGGGTCTATGATGCGGTGGTCAATGGCCATATCTCGGGCGACCTGGCGGTCGAGCATTTCCTCGAACTGCAGGCCAAGGCCCGCGTGTCGGGCAACATCAGCTACCGCCAGTTGCAGATGGAGTGCGGTGCGACCATCGAAGGGCGCATCGAGCGCGTGGGCGAAGAGCGCGCGCGCGACGAGGGCGACGACGCCAAGGTGGTCGAGATCGGCGCCTCGCAGCAGGCGGCCGGGATGCGCTGAGCGCGCCTGCGGGGCGGGTCGCCCCGTATTGCGACAGGGGCAAAGGGAGCGCCTCGGGTATAATCCCGCCTTTCGGCCTGCGGGCCGTTGCGGTTCGCGTCCTCCCATTCCCCTGTCGATCAAATGACCGAAATCCTCAAGCTGCGTGGCGCTGCGGCGCTGTCCGAATCCCGCCTCCAACGTCTCCAGCGCTCGCTTGGCGAGGTGCTGCCCAAGTGCAAGGGCGTCAGCGCCGAACACTGGTATTTCGTCGAACTGTCCGCGCCGCTGGACGATGTCGAGCGCGACCGCCTGATCGATCTGCTCGGTGCCCGTCCGGCGAGTGCCGTGCCGCCCGCCGGTGAACTGCTGCTGGTGGTGCCGCGCCTGGGCACGATTTCCCCCTGGTCGTCCAAGGCGACCGACATCGCCGTGCAGTGCGGTTTCGGCAAGATCGTCCGCATCGAGCGTGGCACTGCCTTCACGCTGGCGCACAAGACACTGGACGACGCCCAGCGCGCCGCCGCGCTCGTCCTGCTGCACGACCGCATGACCGAATCGGTGCTGCCCGCCGTGGATGCGGCGGAGGCACTGTTCCACCACTATGAACCGCAGCCGCTCACCACCGTGGACGTCCTCGGTGGCGGGCGTCCGGCCCTGGAGAGCGCCAATGGCGAACTTGGCCTGGCGCTCTCCGAGGACGAGATCGACTACCTGGTGGACAACTTCGTGCGCATGGGGCGCAACCCCACCGACGTCGAACTGATGATGTTCGCCCAGGCCAACTCCGAGCACTGCCGCCACAAGATCTTCAACGCCGACTGGGTGATCGACGCGCGGCCGATGGAGAAGAGCCTGTTCGGCATGATCAAGGACACCCACAAGGCCCATCCGCAGGGCACCGTGGTGGCCTATTCGGACAATGCCTCGGTGATCGAAGGCGCCACCGTCGACCGCTTCTACCCGGACGCCGACGGCCGGTGGCGCTTCCGCGCGGAGACCACCCACATCCTCGCCAAGGTCGAGACGCATAACCACCCTACCGCGATCTCCCCCTTCCCGGGCGCGGCCACCGGTGCCGGTGGCGAGATCCGCGACGAAGGCGCCACCGGGCGCGGCTCCAAGCCCAAGGCGGGTCTGGCCGGTTTCTCGGTGTCCAACCTGGAGATC
>JAUVWV010000389.1 GCA_030603925.1 Thauera sp.
CTGGACTTCCTTGGTTTCGGACAACATCAGTTCGACCACGTCGGCCAGGTCGTTGATGTTGTCGGCCTGCTTGATCTCGTCGGCGCAGCGGGTGAGAGTGGTTTGGTAGTGGTTGGTGGAGTCGCTGAAGCTGGCGAGCCGGTCGACGAAGCCGGAGAGCATGTCCTTGAGCCGCGCCTGCGCATCGGTGAGCTGTCGTTTCAAGTGCGACTGCTTGTCGATGACATCGCGCAGGCGTCGCTCGACTTCGCCGAGCATGCGGATGTCCAGCGGGCGGGTGAAGACTTCCGCCACCAAGCCGATTTGCCCGCGCAGCCAGTTGTCGTCTACGACCAACTCGCTGATATTGTCGATGATCAACTTGAGCAGGTTGAGCAGCGCCTGGCGTACCGCGCGCTGGTCTTCCTCGGCCCATTCGATCTTGTCGGTCAGCGAATGCAGGCGACTGCTGAGGGCCTGGGTCAGGACGCTGTCGGATTTGAGGGCGGCAATGAGATCTGCCAGCTCGCGCGCTTCGTTGGCCAGCGCAGCGTTATCGGAGACGAGGGGCAGGATCGCCCGTTGCAGCAGGAATGCCAGCAATTCGGATGCCGCCGAGGTGTTGTTGTCGGTGCCCTCCGCATTTGCCAGCGCCAGGATGGCTTGCTTGATGGCATGCCACTGCCGTGTGGCGATGGCGTCGTCGAACTGCTGGGCGAGCTTGAGGCGTTCAGGCGTGCTGCGGGGCAGGGCCGCCGCGATGTGTTTCAAGGGTCTTTCGGGGACGGCTTCTTCGACCCGCGCACCAGAAATTTCGTAATAGTAGGTACGATAATTATCCGGCGTTGGTGCGAGTCGCTCCAAAGCGAGACGTCGCAGCGCTTCTCGTGCAATCTCGGGCGGTCGCAGACTGTTTTCGGCCATTGAGTCGCGGGCTTGGTTTCTCTTTGGATATGTAGGCGTGTTGCTGACCAAAGTATAACCGCGACCCGAGCTGCCAAGCGCAGAGTTTTGTCATGTGATTTCCAATTTCGGTGCGTCACTCCTTGGGTTCCGGGCTATCCGGCAAGTCGTAGCGGTCGGCGACATAGGCGTGGCCTTTCATCACGACCACGATGGCGCAGAAGATGCTCACGGTCAGGACCACCGTCCACAGGAAGATCACCACCCCGACTGCGAAGTAGTCGTTGAGTTGCACCATGCGCGCGGTCTCGAGCACACTGCCCCCATTGATGAAAAGCCGCGCCAGCAGGGCGTAGGCTCCCGCTGCGACCGTCCCGGCCAGCAGAACGATCGGCATCTTGCGCAACACCTTCCATTCCAGCCCATGGGGCTCCTTGCGGGAGCCGGGAAGTCTTTGCAGCAGCTTCATCGCGTGTCTCGTGGTGGAAGTGGGGGTTAGGGGTTGCGGCGGAACACTGTCGATAGGATCGGTTGGTGCGGCGCCGGTTCCATTCGCACGCGTTTTCACTGAAGCGCGCCTTGCCATCCGCTATCCTTACGGCTTTTGCCGATTCTGGTTGCCATTGCCTTGAGCGTCCGTCCCAGTCATTGCGTCGATGGTTTTGAAGCCCGCTGGCTCGCCGAGGCCTTGCGCGTGCGCGAGCAGGTCGATGGTCGTGTCGATGATGCCGAGGCGGTGGCCGATGCGCGTCGCCACCCGGGTGACGGCGAGGCCCGGATCCTCAGGCGGGCGGTGCTGCTCGGCCGCACCGACAACCTCGTAGAGGCGGTATCGAACTGGTCTGGCAGGGCGCGACTGGTGTTGGTGGTGCTGGCCTTGCTGGCGGCATTCGGCGGCTTCGGTGCCGCGCTCGCAGTGGTCGGTGACGGCGGGCGGCCGGTCAATGTGGTGTGGGTGCTGGGAGCTCTGCTGGGTGTGCACCTTCTCAGCCTGCTGCTGTGGTGCGTGGGCTTCGTGATGGCCGGACGTGATCGAGGC